>NZ_AP023189.1:2420000-2721428 GCF_012767755.2 Pseudomonas tohonis | reverse complement strand
TGGCGGAGATCGCCAGCGCATAGAACAGGCTGCTCAGCAGGGTCACCCAGGCGCGGTCGAGGAAGTCGTGCCCGTAGCGGTAGGTGTCCACCTCCACCTGCAACGTGCCCAGCTCCTCGCGCTGGCCGGCGCCGGGCAGGTCCGCCTGCAACGGCCAGGCGTAGTGGCGGGTGGCGCCGAACAGCAGGTCATTGAGGCGTCGCCCGCCCTGCTCGCGCAGCTCGCGGCTGTGCTCGGCGAAGACCCGCCCCTCGGGCAGGAGGATGCGCGCCGAGGCCAGCGCCGGCTGCTTGAGCATGCCGCTGAGCAGGTCGCCGGCGGTGCGCGGGTCGAGGCTGAACACCACGGCCGTGACCGGCTCGCGCACCAGGCTGAACAGCGCCTGCATGTCCTCCTCCGGCTGTTCGCGGGCGCGGTAGTAGTCGAGGCCGACCTGCACCACGCTGATCGCCAGCCCGAGCAGGCAGGCGCACAGGAGGTTGATGCGGACCAGGCTGGAGGACAGGCTGCGACCGATGCGCGCCGGCGCCGCATTCATGGGTGCGGCTCGTCCGGGTAGCGCTCGCGGATGGCCAGGAATTCGTCGTGATGGGCCACCAGCAGGTCGACCAGGTGCGGGTCGAAATGGGCGCCCCGCTCGGAACGGACCAGCTCCAGCACCTGCTCTGGCGTCCAGGGTTCCTTGTAGCTGCGCCTGGACCCCAGGGCATCGAACACATCCGCCAGGGCGACGATGCGCCCGCACAGGGGGATCGCATCGCCCGCCAGCCCGCCCGGGTAGCCGCGGCCGTCCCAGCGCTCGTGGTGGCTGCCGGCGATCTGCGCGCCGACGCGCATCAGCTCGCGGCGCGAGCGCTGGAGGATGGCCACGCCGTAGTCGACGTGCTTCTTCATCAGCGCCCACTCCTCATCGTCCAGCTTGCCGGGCTTGTGCAGGATGGCGTCGGGGATCGCCACCTTGCCGATGTCATGCAGGGGCGATGCGTGCTGGATGAGCTGCACCTCGCGCTCGGGCAGGCCGTGCAGGCGCGCCAGCAGTTCGCTGAACAGCGCCACCCGCTGCACATGGGCGCCGGTCTCCTTGCTGCGGGCCTCCACGGCGTTGGCCAGGGTGTAGACCAGCTCCTTGGAGGTGGCCTGCAGGTCCTCCATCAGGTGGATGTTCTCGAAGGTGATCGCCACGCTGCGCACGTAGATTTCCAGCAGCTGCCGGTCCAGCGTGCTGAGCGGCTCGATGTGGGTGACGTAGAGCAGGCTGGCGACGCCGCGATCGTTGCGCCGGAACAGCACGTAGGCGTCGTCGAAATGCTGCGAGGCACCCTGCGCCAGCACCTGGTCGAAGCGACGGGCCACCTCGGCCGGCAGGTTGTCGAGCGCCGCGTTCGCCTCGTAGTGGACGAACTCGCCGGTGGCCGCCAGGGTGCGGGTCTGCGGCTCGTGGTCGTCGGTGCGGATCAGGCAGTAGAGCGCGGAATCCCCCAGGCACAGCAGCGAGGTCAGTTGCTCCAGCACCGTGGAGGAGAACAGCTTCAGCGTGGCGGCGCTCTGCACCTGGGCGCAGGCCTCCAGCACATTGCTCAGGCCCTTGCGCTGGGCGTCGATCACCCCAAGGTCACGGTAGGCGCGGAGCATGGAATACAGCAGGGTGCGCAGCTTCTGGGTGGTGAGCTCGGTCTTCTCCTTGTAGTCGTCCACCTCGTACTCGCGGATCACCTGGTCTTCCGGCGCCTGCCCGGCCTGGCCGGTGCGCAGCACCAGGCGCGTCATGCGGTTGCCGCAGTCCTCGCGCAGGTAGCGCACCAGGTCCAGCCCGGCGTGCTCGGACTCCATCACCACGTCCACCAGGGCCAGGGCGATGTCGTCGCGCTGGCGGAAGAGTTCCTGCGCCTGCGCCGCCGAGTAGGCCGAAAGCAGCTCCAGCGGTCGCTGCTGGAACTCGAAGCCGCGCAACGCCAGGCGCGTCACGGCGTGGACCTCCGGGTCGTCGTCGACCACCAGCACGCACCAGGGCGGCACGGGCCGGCTGGCAGGAGACGGTGACGGGGGCGAAGCGGGGGTGGCGAAGAAATCCATTGCTCTCTTACTCCTCGAACGAGCCCAGAAGGAGCATAGCTGCCGCCGGAAAAGATCAGGCCCGGATCAAGCGGTAACTTCTGAAAAACCTCGATGAAAATTCCGAATAAGCCAAGACGAAACATTGGCGCCTGTCCGATAGCGAGAGCCCGTGGGAGCGAAATCATTCGCGATGGAGCACCCGACCCGCTCGCAGCCTGGTGCCGGCCTAAGTCTTTTCGCGGCTGAAGCCGCTCCCACAAGGGCCGCCTACCGGCGCCAACCTACGCGGCTCCCCTGAGACTCCCCCGTGGGAGCGAATTCATTCGCGATGGAGCACCGACCCGCTCGCAGCCTGGTGCCGGCCTCAGTCTTTTCGCGGCTGAAGCCGCTCCCACAGGGGCCGCCTGCCGGCGTCAACCTACGCAGCTCCCCTGAGACTCCCCGTGGGAGCGAAATCATTCGCGATGGAGCGCCCGACCCGCTCGCAGCCTGGTGCCGGCCTCGGTCTTTTCGCGGCTGAAGCCGCTCCCACAGGGGCGGCCTGCCGGCGCCAGCCTACGCAGGCCCGCTGAGACTCCCCGTGGGAGCGAATTCATTCGCGATGGAGCGCCCAACCCGCTCGCAGCCTTGTGCCAGCCTCGGTCTTTTCGCGGCTGAAGCCGCTCCCACAAGGGCCGCCTGCCGGCGCCAACCTACGCAGCTCCGCAGAGCCCCTCCGTGGGAGCGAATTCATTCGCGATGGAGCGCCCGACCCACTCGCAGCCTGGTGCCGGCCTCAGTCTTTTCGCGGCTGAAGCCGCACCCACAAGGGCTGCCTGCCGGCGCCAGCCTACGCGGCTCCCCTGAGACTCCCCGTGGGAGCGAACTCATTCGCGATGGAGCAGCGACCCGCTCGCAGCCTGGTGCCGGCTTCGGGTCTTTTCGCGGCTGAAGCCGCTCCCACAGGGAAAGAACAACGATCAGGGCCGCATCGTCATCCGCCGGGCGCCATGGCCCTGCAGGGCGCTGGCGGTCGGCTGGCGGATCAGCGCGGCCTGCCACTGGCTGGCGGTGAAGCCGTCGGCCTCCTGCAGCAGGGCGAACTTGCCGGCCACCAGGGTCGCCACCGGCACGCCATCGCGCAGCAGCAGGCGGTTGCCGGCAACGGCGGGCACCTTGGCGCCGGGCAGCAAGGTGCCCTGCAGGTTCAGCGGGTCGCAGGCGGAGAGGCTGACCAGCTCCCCCGACAGCGGCCGTTTGCGCACCTCGCGCAGCAGGCCGACGGCTTCGGGCAGGGCGAACTGCTCGCCCGCCACGCCAGCGACGAAGCGCCCGCCACGAATCTCCCCGCGCGCTTCCAGGCGGTGATAGACGCGCAGCAGCTCGCGCCAGCTCGGCAGCCAGTCCGCCTCGCGTTCCAGCAGGCGCCAGCAGACCACGCCATAGCGGCGCAGCAGGGTCCGGGCGACATGTTCCAGGGCGTCGGCCGGCACCTGGCCGGGACGGCCCTCCTCACCGCGCCCACGCAGCAGCGACCAGCGCCCGGCGTCCTGCATGCTGGCCAGCGCCAGGCGCGCGCGGCGGTCGGTGCGGCTGCGCCGGGCGGCGGGCATCAGCAACGAGCGCAGGCCGGCGAAGCTGTCGGCACTGGCCAGGCCCAGGGCCACCAGTTCGCCGAGGCAATCCTCCAGTTCGCTGCGCAGCAGGCGGGTCTCCTCCAGCAACTCGTCGAAGAACAGGGCGCCCTGCCCTGCCAATACCTCGCGCACCCGCTCGGCTCGGGGCGAGGGCTCGGCGACCACCGCCGTGCCCACGCAGGCACGCCAGAGCCCCTGGCTCTTGCGCGGCAGCAGCAGGATCGGCGTGCTGCGCAACGGGCCGCCGGCGGCCCGTGCCGGGGCGGCGAGACGACTCCAGGCGATGCGCCCGGAACGGCACAGGTCGTCCAGCCAGTTGATGCCGTAGTCGGCGACGCGGGCCGGCAGCAACTCGCCTTCCCAGGCACCGGCAGCGGCCTGGAAGCCTTCCAGAAGGCCGAGCACGCCGGCCAGTGCCTCGGCACCGCGCATGCGGGTGGCACTGGAGAGGTGCTGCCAGTCGCAGAGGAAGCGCATGAAGTCCGCCCGCTCCACCGGCTCGATCTCCCGCCGCAGGCGCTTGACGGTGTAGCGATGGATGCGCGCCAGCAGGTGCCGTTCGCACCACTCCTCCTCCCGCGCACCGGGGCTGAAGCGGCCCCGCAGCACGTGCCCTTCACGCTCCAGCGCGGCCAGGGCGAAGGCGATGTCGCCCGGCGCCTGGCGCAGGTCGGCGGCGATGCGCGCCAGGGTCAGCGGGCCGAAGCCGCCCAGGCGCGAGCGCACCAGTTCCAGCAAGGCGGCCTCCGCTTCCCAGCAGGTGTCGAACCCGGCCGGCGCGGTGATCGCCGGCTCAAGCGAGCCCAGCGGGTGCAGGGCCAGCAACGGCGGCAGGCGCTCGGCGGCCAGCCAGAATGCGGGACGGTCCTCCAGGTGCAGGCAGGCGGCACGACGCGCCCGGCCCAGTTGCGTCAACCAGCCCGCCCAACCGCTGTTGGCCTCCACCTCCGCCGGGGTGACGCAGCCCAGCGCCAGCAGCGCCTCGTGCATCTCGTCGGCATCGCGCACCTGGGGCCAGGCCTCCTCGGCGACGGCGGCGATGGCCTCGGCGTCCAGGGCACCGAGGTCGTCGCTGGACTCGGGGTCGGTCCAGCGGCGGTTCTGCACGGCCTGGGTGCGGCGTTCCTCCAGCGGTGCGTCGTCGAGGAAGGCATAGGGCCGCGCACCGAGGATCTCCGCCGCCAGCGCCGAGGGCGCCGGCAGGTCGCGGGCCACCCGTTCCACGGCACCGCTCTCCATGCGCCGCAGCAGGTCGAGCCAGGCCTCGGCGTCCATGGCCTCGTGCAGGCAGTCGTCGAGGGTCTGTGCCACCAGCGGGTGGTCCGGCACCTCGCGCTCGCCCACCAGGTTCTCCTGGCAGGCCACCTGGTCGGGGAAGACGCTGGCCAGCAGGTCCTCGCTGCGCATGCGCTGCAGCTGCGGCGCCACCTTGCGCCCGCCCGAGGCACGCGGCAGGGCCAGGGCGCTGGTGGCGTTCCAGCGCCAGCGCACGCCGAACAGCGGCGCGTCCAGCAGCGCCTGGATCAGCACCTGCTCGGCGCTGCTGGAATGCAGGTAGCGCCACACTTCGTCCAGCGGGAAGCTGTGGCTGGTGGACAGCGACAGCACCAGGGCGTCCTCGGTGGCGGCGGCCTGCAGTTCGAAATTGAAGTTGCGGCAGAAGCGTTTGCGCAGCGCCAGGCCCCAGGCGCGGTTGACCCGGCTGCCCAGGGGCGAGTGGATGATCAGTTGCATGCCGCCGGACTCGTCGAAGAAACGCTCCATCACCAGGCAGTCGCGGGTCGGCAGGTGCCCCAGGGCGGCCCGGGCGCGGGCCAGGTACTCGACCATCTGGCGGGCGGCGGCCTCGCCCAGGCCCAACTCGCCCGTCAGCCAGTCGATGGCCGGCTGCAGATCGCCGTCGGCGGCGGCCAGCAGGCGCTCGATCTCCCCGCGCAGGCGCGAGACCCCGGCGGACAGCTCGTCGCTGCGGCCCGGCGCCTCGCCGAGCCAGAAGGGAATGCTCGGCGGCTGGCCACGGGCGTCTTCCACCCGCACCCGCCCCGGCTCCACGCGTACGATGCGGTACGACTGGTTGCCCAGCTGGAACACGTCGCCGGCGATGCTCTCCACGGCGAAGTCCTCGTGCACCGTGCCCACCTGCATGCCCTGGGGTTCGAGCAGCACGTTGTAGTCACCGGCATCGGGAATGGTGCCGCCGGAGGTCAGCGCCACCAGCCGCGCCGAACGCCGGCCGCGCAGGCGGCGGTTGACCGCATCGCGGTGCAGGTAGGCGCCGCGCACGCCGTTGCGGCCGTTGTAGCCCTCGCCGAGCATGCGCAGCACGGCGTCGTAGCTCGCCCGGGGCAGTTCGGCATAGGGCGCGGCACGGGTCATCAGGGCGAACAGCTCGTCCTCGCCCCACTCCTGGTTGGCCACCTCGGCGACGATCTGCTGGGCCAGCACGTCCAGCGGCTGGCGCGGGATCACCAGGCTGTCCAGCTCGCCCCGGCGCACGCAGTCGAGCAGCGCCGCGCATTCGACCAGGTCGTCCCGCGACTGGGGGAACAGCCGCCCCTTAGGCGTGCCGCCGACGCTGTGCCCGGAGCGCCCCACGCGTTGCAGGAAGGCAGCGATGCTGCGCGGCGAACCCAGCTGGCAGACCAGCTCGACATCGCCGATGTCGATGCCCAGCTCCAGGGAGGCGGTGGCCACCAGCACCCGCAGCTCGCCACGCTTCAGGCGCTGCTCGGCATCCAGGCGCAGCTCGCGGGCCAGGCTGCCGTGGTGGGCGGCGACGGCGGCCTCGCCCAGGCGCTCGGAAAGGTGCCGCGCGGCACGCTCGGCCAGGCGCCGGGTGTTGACGAAGACCAGCGTGGTGCGGTGCTCGGCCACCAGTCGGGCAAGGCGGTCGTAGACGGTCTCCCAGGCATCGTTGCTCATCACCGCCTCCAGCGGCAGCGGCGGCACCTCGATGGCCAGGTCGCGCTCGCGGCTGTAGCCGACGTCGACGATCAGGCAGTCGCGGGGCTCGCCCGCTCGAGGCGTGCCGCCGAGGAAGCGCGCCACCGCCTCGATGGGCTTCTGCGTGGCAGACAGGCCGATGCGCTGCAACGGCCGCCCGCACAGGCTTTCCAGGCGCTCCATGCTCAGCGCCAGGTGGCTGCCGCGCTTGCTGCCGGCGATGGCATGGATCTCGTCGACGATCAGGCTGCGGCAGCTGCCGAGCATGGCGCGGCCGGACTCGGAGCCGAGCAGCACGTAGAGGGATTCCGGCGTGGTCACCAGGATGTGCGGCGCGCGCTTGCGCATGGCGTCGCGCTCGGCCTGGGGCGTATCGCCGGTGCGCACCGCGGTGCGGATGGCCACCTCGCCCAGGCCCTGGCGCTGCAGCTCGGCGCGGATGCCGGCCAGGGGCTCGTCGAGGTTGATGCGGATGTCGTTGGACAGCGCCTTGAGCGGCGACACGTAGACCACGAAGCAGGCATCCGGCAGCCCGCCCTCGGCGAGGCCCTGCTCCACCAGCTCGTCGATGGCGGCGAGGAAGGCGGTGAGCGTCTTGCCGGAGCCGGTGGGCGCGGCCACCAGGGTCGAGCGACCGGCGCGGATGGCCGGCCAGGCCTCGGCCTGGGCCGGGGTGGGTGCGGCGAAGCGCCCGGTGAACCAGGCGCGCACGGCCGGCTGGAAATCGGCCAGGGCGATGTCGGCAGTGGGGGAAGTCGGCTTCATGCCGGCCAATATGCGGCCGCGCCGGCGCCCCCTCAAGGACCGCCCATCGTGCGCGCCGGGCTCAGGCGCGGCCGAAACGCGCCAGTTGCATCTCGCGCAGGCGGCTCAGGGTGCGGCGGAAGGGGAATTCCAGCCAACCCTCGGTGTAGAGCTGCTCCAGCGGCACCTCGGCCTCGATGTAGAGGGGCACGCGGCGGTCGTAGCACTCATCCACCAGGGCGATGAAGCGACGCACGCCATCGTCCAGCGGCGAGAGCTGCGGCAGCTGGCGATCACCGGCGGCCACGCGCTCGGCGCCGTCCTCGGTGCCCCGGGCGATGCGCCCTTCGCGGCGCGCGGCCCCCAGGCGCGGCACGGCGCCGAGGAGGATGGCGCCGAAGCGGTCGCACAGAGCGATGAAGTCCAGGGCGGCCAGCGGCGCCTCGCAGAGCGCGGCATAGTCGCACCAGAGCGCCACCGGGCCCTGGCGGTGCACGGCGATGTCGCGATGACCCAAATGCAACGGGCGATCGTGGCTCGCGGCGCCGTCGTCCAGCTCGGCGAACACCGCCGCCAGCACGCTCGGGCGGCCCGGCTCGATCACCCAGTAGCGCGGCTGCGCGGCGCCGGGGTGCAGGCGGTGGTCCTGCCCGCCATCGACCGCCACCACCTGCATGTGCCGTGCGATCGCCTCGATCGCGGGGATGAAGCGCTGGCGGTTGAAACCGTCCGCATACAGCTGCGTCGGCGGCTGGTTGGAGGTGGCGACCAGCACCACGCCCTCCTCGAACATCACCTGCAGCAGGCCGCCGAGGAGGATCGCGTCGCCGATGTCGCTGACGAACAGCTCGTCGAAGCACAGCACCCGCACCTCCAGCGCCAACTCGCGGGCCAGGGCGCGCAGCGGGTCGGCGGTGCCGGTCAGGGCGAACAGGCGGCGGTGCACCCAGCGCATGAAGTGATGGAAGTGCAGACGCCGTGCGGGCACCCGCAGTCCCTGGTAGAAGCGGTCCAGCAGCCAGGTCTTGCCGCGCCCGACCGGGCCCCAGAGGTAGACGCCGCTGATGGCGCCGGCCCCCTCGTGCAGGGCCTGCTGGCACTGCTCCAGCAAGGTGGCGGCGTGCAGCTGCGCGGCATCCGGCGCGAACCCCAGGTCATCCACCGCGTGCCGGTAGGCCGCCAGTGGCGATAAACCGTCCATACCCCTCCCGCTCCGTTTGCGAACCGGCCGGCAGTCTACAAGGTTGCGGCAAGCCGGCGGCAAGACGACGGGCACGAGCGGCAACCGCTTGCCGCCCGGCACCCGCCCGCCCGGCAGCGCAAGGCCCTGGCACGGGCGTTCCGGTCGCTGGCACAGGCCTTGCTCAGCCAGCGGGCACAAGGACTTCCTAGGGATGGATTCAGCATGAGCCTCTTCAGCACCGGCCTCGGTGGCCTCGACCGCTCCAAGCTGCAGGACATGACGCACACGCTCAAGCTCGTGCGTTACGGCGACGGCCGACCGGTCCCTTCGCAGACCACGCAGCCGACCGCCACCCCACAGCCGAACCAGGCCAAGGCCGCGCCCAGGGTCGACCAGGCCGTCGCGCAACGCGACGCCGCCTACGACGAAGCCTTCGCCCGCCTGCGCGTGAACCTGCAATGCGGCACCGCCGCAGCGGCCGGCAACGAGACCACCGATGACGTCTACGCCGATGCCGGCGCAGCCGCCGCCAGCGTCGACAAGCCCGCCCGCAGCGCCGCCGCCCAGGAATTCCACGACTACATGGACAAGTCCGCCGGCGAGAAGATGCGCGACAAGATCCTCAAGGAGATGGGCCTGACCGAGGAAGACATCGACGCCATGCCGCCCGAGAAGCAGGAGCAGATCGAGAAGCAGATCGCCCAGCGCATGACCGAGCTGGCCGCCATCCAGCAGGAAGAGGAACTGCGCAAGCGTGGCCTCGACCTGGTCTCCATCGACACCGAAGACCCGCGCCTGCGGGCGATGCTCAACCCCTCGACCCGCGCGGGGATGCTCGGCGCCTGACGCCGCGTTCCCCCGTCATCGCGGCGGCCCCGTAGGGGCGGATTCATCGGCGCTGTCTGCGTTAGCTGTTGCGGATTCAACGAAAGGCTCAAGAACGGTGCTTTCAGGGCCTTTCTGGATTCCTGGCACGCCCACCGCATGGGTTTCGCTTCGCTCTACGCCATCCTACGAAAGCCGCCACCCACGACGCGCGCCAAGTGGTAATGCGCACATCAATGCAGAAAGCTGAGCATCAATGTTGAAGCAGCCGCCAGACGCCCCTTCAGGAGGCCGAGCGTAATCATCGTTTCAGGGGTTGAGCGACATGGATGTCGCGAGAGGCGTACCGGGCCATGGATGGCCCGTTACGCCGGGCCCCTGAAACGATGATGGAGTGAGGGAAGTCTGGCGAAGCCAGACCCGTATGCAGGGGCAAGTTTTTTGGTTCCTTTTCACCGGGCTGGCGTTCCAGCGATTGGAAAAGGGACTCGCCCGGGGGGGCGAAACCAGAAACATCAGCAAAGCTCGGTAATCAGCTTCGCCAAACCTTCTAGCAACACATAACGCACACAGCCAATTCATTCGGGGTGGAGCATCCGGCCACACCGCCGCTGCCCGCTGCGGGCCTTTCCCGGCTGAAGCCGCTCCTACGGAGGGGGCGCCCGCTTCGCCAGCCTGACGTACGGCACCGTCAATTCCCGCCTGCGGCTTGGATCGGGCGCCGCACTCTGGAATGCTATGCAGCCTCCGACCCGTCTCCCGCAATGGTTTCAAGGCTCCCTACGTTCCCATGAAGATGCGTTTCGCCCTCCTCCTGCTCGCCGCCGCGCTCTGTGCCGGCTGCAGCTCCGGCTTCCAGCCACTCAAGGCCAAGCCCGTCGTCGCCACGCGCAACCGCCCGCTGCCGCCGGAGAACCCGGTCTACGGCGTGCCCAGCTATGAAGCGCCGATGGTGTGGGTCGCCGAAGACCCGGACGACGTGAAAGGCAGCACGCGCAACGTCGAGCCGCGCCCGGAGCCGGCCCGGGAAATCCTCGCCCAGGCCATGGTCGCCGAAGAGATCGGCGACACCGAAACCCTGCTGGCCCGCCTCCACGAGGCCGCCGATGCCGGCAACGCCCGAGCCCACTACGAGCTGGCCCGCCACTACCTGACCGGTGAAGGCGTACCCGCCGACCAGGCCGCTGCGCTGGACCACCTGAGCCAGGCCGACGCCCTGGGCAGCGCCGAGGCCAGCCGCGTGCTGGCCTGGAACTACCTGCGCGGCACCGGGGTGCAGCAGGACGTGGAGTACGGCACCCGCCTGATGGAGAAGGCCGCACGCACCAGCGACCGTGCCCTGCGTGAAATCAGCCTGCTCTACCTCAACACCTGCGAGCCCTACCTGAACGACCCGCAGCGCGGCCTGGCCCTGCTCAAGGTAGCCAGCGACGCCGGCGACAGCGTCTCCGCCCCGCTCTACCAGCTCGCCCTGCGCCAGCAGCAGGGCCAGCCGATCGAAACCTCGGTGGCCCAGGCCCACGAACCGCTGCCGTGCCTGGCGCCGAGCATCGCCGCACCGGCCGAGCGCGACGCCACTGCCATCGCCCTGAACGCCGAGCCCGCCGAGAACGAGGCCGCCGCCGAAGCCACCAAGCTCGCCGCCCTCTCCGGCGACCTCGACGCCATGGTGCTCTACGCCGAGAAACTGCTCAGCGGCGAGTACCCCTCCACCCAGCCGGAGCTGGAGTCGTACACCTGGTTCGCCGTCGCCGCCAACCGTGGCAGCGGCCCCGCCGCCGAGCGCATCGCCAGCCTCGCGCCCATCCTGCAGAACGCCGAGCAGCAGCAACCGGGCCTGGTGGGTTCGATGATCGCGGCACTGGACAGCGCCATCCAGCCGCCCCGCCAGCAGGTCCAGTAGCGGCTTGCCTACAGCCATGGGTGTCATCCCTTTCCCGACACCCCTGGCTTTTCCGTAAGACTTCAGGAACTCAGTGGGAAGCGCCCGACGACAAATGTCGGATTGATCCGATTCCTACCGAACTGCACGCGGGTCGCGATACCCGCGTTCCCGCCATCCCTACCATGTGCGCCGTACCGATTCCGCGAGCCCTGGTAGCAGATGCACAGACGAACCCTGATAGTCGACGACCACCCCATCACCCTGATCGGCCTGCGCGCCGTGCTGAGCCGTGAGAGCTCGCTGCAGATCGTCGGCGAGGCCCACAGCGCCGACGGCCTGCTCGAACAGCTCGCCGCCCGCCCCTGCGAGCTGCTGGTCACCGACCTGATGATGCCGGACAGCCGCCAGGCGGACGGCCTGCGGCTGATCGAGCAACTGCGTCGTCGCTACCCGCAACTGGCGATCATCGTCGTCACCATGCTCGACAACCCGGCCCTCGCCGCCTCGCTGCTCAAGCTCGGCATCCAGGGCCTGGTGAGCAAGCGCGGGTTGCTGGCCGACCTGCCTCGCGCCCTTGGCGCCAGCACCAGGCGCCCGTTCGTTTCCGGCTCCCTGCAGCGCCTGATGCAGCTCGGCGAAGCCGCCCACGGCAAGCCCCTGGCGCAGATCGACGAACTCTCCCCGCGCGAGGTGGAGGTGCTGCGCCTGTACGGCAGCGGCCTGGGCATCAACGAGATCGCCCAGCGCCTCTGCCGCAGCAAGCAGACCATCAGCGCGCAGAAGACCAGCGCCATGCGCAAGCTCGGCCTCGACACCAACGCCGCGCTGTACCTCTACATCCAGGAAAACGGCCTGGCCTGAGGACTGCCCATGACCTTCTCCCTGCGCCTCCTCCTGCTGCTGGCCCTGCTCGCCGGCGGCGGTGTCCACGCCCGCGCCGAAGCGGCCTTGCACTGCCCGCTGCGCCTCGCCGACCTCCTCCCCTGCGAGAGCGGCCCAGGGGGGCGCATCGGCAACTGCCTGGGCCTGGCCGACACCGCCTCCCCGGGGCCCGACTACGGCCTCACCCTGCTCGACGACGGCCTGAGCCTGCTGGAGACGCTGGAGCGTTCGGACATCGACTGGCGCGACCTGCCGCAGACCTTCTGGCACCTGCTGGTGCTGGTGGCGGTGGTGGTGATCCTCTCGCTTTTGTGGAACTGGCGCCTGCAACGCCAGATCCACCAGCGCCGCGCCGCGCAAGGCCAGCTGAGCGACCAGCTGGCCTTCCAGTTCTCGCTGCTCAACGGCCAGCCGACGCCCCTCTACGTGCGTGACCTCCAGGGCCGCCTGAGCAGTTGCAACCGGGCCTACGAGCAATTCTTCGCCAGCTCCCTCGACGAGATGCGCGGCACCACGCCACGCCAGCAGGGCATGTGCCTGGCGCTGGCCGACGCCCTCGAGAGCCGCCTGCAGGAGGTGCTGGAAAGCCGCCAGTCGCGCTTCTTCGACAGCTGCACCGAGGAAAACGGCCGCCCGCGCCACCTCTACCAGTGGCAGGTGCCCTTCTACAGCGCCCGCGGCAAGCTGCTGGGCGTACTCGGCGGCTGGATCGACATCAGCGACCGCAAGGAACTGGAAACCCGCCTGCGCGACGCCCAGCGCCAGGCCCTGGACGCCAGCGCGGCCAAGAGCCGTTTCCTCGCCACCATGAGCCACGAGCTGCGCACGCCGCTCAACGCCCTGGTCGGCCTGCTGGAGCTGGAGAGCCGCGCCCGGCCGGGTTCGGAAAACCTGCGCATCGCCCGGCAGTCCGCCGACGCCATGATCGACCTGGTGGGCGACATCCTCGACCTCGACCGCATCGAAAGCGGCCGCATGCAGCTGGCGCCCCGCCCCGTGGACCTGGCCGCGCTGCTGCGCGAGAGCCTGGAGCTGTTCGCCGCCCGTGCCCGCGAAAAGGGCCTGGCGCTGCAACTGGACTGCGCCTTGCCGGCGCACCGGCTGTACCGCGTCGACCCCCTGCGCCTGCGCCAGGTGCTGCACAACCTGCTGGCCAACGCCGTCAAGTTCAGCGGCCACGGCACCGTCAGCCTGGCCGGCCGCCTGCGCGACACGGGGCCGACCAGCAGCCTGCTCACCCTGAGCGTGAACGACGACGGCATCGGCATCCCCCGCGGCGTGCAGGCACGGGTCTTCGAGCCCTACCACCAGGCCGACGCCGAGGTCGCGCAACTGCACGGCGGCTCCGGGCTCGGCCTGCACATCTGCCGCGAGCTGGTGCACCTGATGGGCGGGCGCATCAGCCTGGAAAGCGAGCCCGGCCGGGGCTGCAGCGTCACCCTGGAGATGACCCTCGACTGGCGCCCGGCGCCCTCCGCCGCGTACCGCAACGCGCCCGCCTCGGCCCGCACCGACACCCAGCCCCTGCGAGTGCTGGTGGTCGACGACCTGTCCATCAACGCGCTGGTGCTGGAGCAGCAGCTGGCCAGCCTCGGCCACCGCGCCCGCGTGCTCACCGATGGCGCCTGCGCGCTCGCCGCCTGGGCCGAGGACGAATTCGACCTGCTGATCACCGACTGCAACATGCCGGGCATGGACGGCTACGCGCTGGCCCGCGCAGTCCGACGCCTGGAGGGCGAGAGCGGGCGGGCGCGCCGGCGCATCATCGGCTACAGCGCCAGCGCCCTGGCCGACGAAGCGGAGCGCTGCCGCGAGGCGGGCATGGACGAGCTGCTGGTCAAGCCCGTGACCCTGGAGCGCCTGGCCGCCGCCCTCGCCAGGCGCAGCCCCGTCGCGCCGCCGGTGCCGGCCATGGCCTTCGACCTCGGCCACCTGGAGCGCCTCGACCCAAGCCTGGTCGGACGCCTGCTGGCGGAACTGGAACGCAACCTGGAAGACGAGCTGCAGCGCCTCGCCACGCCGCTGGCCAGCAACCGGCCGGACCTCATCGCCCAGTGCGCCCACCGCCTCTCGGGCCTCGCCTGCACCATCGACGCCCCGGGCCTGATGCGCGCCTGCGACGCCCTGCGCCAGGCCGGCATCGACGCACCCCGGCTGGAGCGCTGCCAGGCGGTGCTGGTGGCCGAGCTGCAACGCATCCTCCACGAGGCCCGCAGCCGCCGTCCGACCTGAACCCCGTCGACTGCGTCGTGCTCCTGACGCGCCACGATTGCCGCTTGCCGGCCGTTGCGGTAAACAGGAGCGCTTTCCCGCCGTTGTCGCCGCACCGATGAAAAACTGGATCGCCACCTTCTTCCGCATCGTCAGGGACGACAAGGGCCAGACCCAGGGGTACCCCATCCCCTGGGCCATCGAGCGCCCCAGCCTGCATGGCTTCCTCGCCGCCTTCGCCGAGGCCCCCGACGGCCTGCCCGACAGCGAGATCACCCTGCCCGACGAAGCTCCGCCCGCCACCGGCAATGAACTGCGCTGGGCCCCGGGCGCCCTCGATGGCGTGCTCGGCCACCACGCCTCCGCCGAAGATGTCGACACCGCCGACGAGGTGATGGCCGCCCTGCTCGCCACCCTCGACGACCCGACCCGCCACATGGCCCGCCTCTACCAGCTGGTGGCCGACGGCAGCGTGCTCGGCTTCATCGACCAGTTGGTGGAACGCCTGCAGCAGCGCCCCGGCCTGCCACGTGCACGGCTCCATGCCCTGGCCCTGTGGCTGGCGCGCAGCAGCCCCGACCGCGGCGCGGTGAAGTTCGCCCTGGCCCTGCTCGGCGTGCTCGACAGCGGCAGCCAGCGCGAGCTGTTCCTGACCTTCGGCCAGCACGAGGAATTCACCCTCTTCGCCACCATCGCCCTGGGCAACACCCTGGCGCCACCGGAGCGCGAACGCGCCTGGTGGGCGCTGGCCCGCAAGGTCAAGGGCTGGGGTCGCATCCACCTGGTGGAGCGCCTCGCCCAGAACCCATCGCCCGCGGTGCAGGACTGGCTGCTGCGCGAGGGCTACCAGAACTCGGTGATGGTGGAATACCTGGCCTACCCCTGCGCGGTGGGCGGCAACCTGCTGGCGGCGCTGAGCGGCCAGGACGTGGACGACGCCCTGCTCGACGGCGCCGTGGAAATGATCGAGGCACTTATCAATGGCGGCCCCGCCCAGGACATCAACGACTACGCCGACGGTGCCGAGGTGGTGCTGCACCTGCTCGACCACCTGGCACGCCGGCCGCCACGGCACCTGGGGCACTTCCTGGTGGTCGAGGGCATCCGCGACTTCGCCCGCGACCCGCACCAGGACTGGGAGCAGCTCGCGCGCCACGGCTGGACCGAGGCCTGCCGCGAGGACATCGCCCGCCGCGCCGACGCCCTGCGCGGGAACCCGCAGTGGCCGCACCTGGTGAACCAGGGCCTGGGCGAGGACGACGAGCGCCACTTCTGGCTCGCCGCCACCGCCGCCCGGCACCTGGACATCGACCCCTGGGACGCCTGGTTCGAACGCCAGCGCAGCCAGCGCTCCTCGGCCTGGTACCAGCTGATGCAGACCAACGACCCGCAACGGGCCAGCCGGGTCCTCGAACTGGCCCGCCAGCAGCTGGACCTGGCGCACATCGCCAGCGGCCCCGGCAGCGCCCTCGGCCTGGGCCCGGAATACCGCCAGCACAGCGCGCTGGACTTCATCCTCCAGGACCTCGGCCGCTTCCCCGTGCAGGGCTGGGACCTGGTCACCACCGGCCTCGCCAGCCCGGTGGTGCGCAACCGCCACATGGCGCTCAAGACCCTCGCCGCCTGGGGCCGCAACCAGTGGCCGGCCGACACCCTGCAACTGCTGCGACGCACCCTCGACCGCGAACCCGAGCAGAGCGTGCGCGAGCGCATCGCCGAATTGCTGCAGCCGCAGTTGGTGGAAACGCCGCCGCGCCCGACGGAGTGAGCGCGGCGGCGTTGTAGATGGCTCCTGCCTGCGTTAGCTGTTGTGAACGTGATGCGGAGCCTCAAGCACGGTGTTTTCCGGGCATCCATGCCCCCCTGTCACGCCCACCGCGTGGGTTTCGCTTCGCTCTACACCACCCTACGCAAGCCGTTGCGCCCCAAGCGTGATGCGTACCTGGAGGAAGATTCTGCCGAAGAGGTTGGAGCAGCGGCCAAACGCCCCTTTCAGGAGGCCGAGCGCAATCGTCGTTTCAGGGGTTGAGCGACAGGGATGTCGCGAAAGGCGCACCGGGCCATGGATGGCCCGTTACGCCGGGCCATGGATGGCCCGTTACGCCGGGCCCCTGAAACGATGATGGAGCGAGGGAAGTCTGGCTTCAGCCAGACCCGTATGGAGGGGCAAGCGTTTTTGGTTCCTTTTTGGGCGACTGAAAAAAGGGACTCGCCCGGCAAGGCGAAACAGAAACCATCAGCAAAACTCGGCAACCGGCTTGGCCAAAATCTTCTAGCAACACTTAACGCAGACAGAGCCTTGCAAATTGCCCAGGCCACTGCGGCCTCTTCATGCGTTTTGCACGAGCGTCCACGCTGCGCTTATAGCCAATCGCTTGATTCTGCTGGGCTCGCGCCGGATGCCTTTCTGGCACGCCGGCTGCAATGGATTGCGGGCTGACTACAAGAAGGAGGCCCAGCCCATGTTCACCGCCATCAAGGAAATCTACGAAGCGTTCCCCGACCACAGCGTCGCCATCACCCCGCGCAGCGATGGCAAGTGGCTGCTGACCCTGAGCAAGGGCGGCGTCCAGGAGCTGAGCCGGGAGTTCGACGGCGAGGCGGCGTTCAGCCAGCGCCGCATCCGTGGCCTGATCCGCGAGGTGGCCGAGGAGATGCTGCTGGTGGCCTGCGTCGATGCCATGAGCAAGCAGCGCAGCCTGGGTGAACTCCACGGCTTCATCGGCTCGCCCCTGCAGCTGGGCACCACCCCCCACGGACTGGAACGACGCGGCTTCTCGCGCCAGTAACCCGCCCGGCCGCACTGGCGGCGACGTGCCAACCGGCGGGGTGCATGGGAAGCGATGGCAACCACGAAGACGCATTGCGGGGCGCAAGGCCGATCCGTATAGTTGCCACTAATTCTCATTCGCGACAGAGCGCACCCGCGCTGGACCCCCGCTCCGATGCCGCCGACCAATGCCCCGATCCATACCCTCTACCAGAGTCACTCCGCCTGGTTGCTGGGTTTCCTGCGCCGTCGCCTGGGCAGCGGCTTCGATGCCGCCGACCTGATGCAGGACACCTTCCTGCGCGTGCTGCTGCGGCCCCGTGTGTTCGACGGCACGACGGGCGAGCGCTCCTACCTGGCGACCATCGCCCGTGGCCTGTGCATCGACCACTGGCGCCGGCGACAGCTGGAGCAGGACTGGCTCGCCGCCCTGGCTGCCCGTCCCGAGCCGGTGCAGGCGTCCCCCGAACAGCGGGCGCTGATCATCGAAACCCTGCATGAAGTCGACGCCATGCTCCTGCGCCTGCCGCACAAGGTGCGCCGTGCCTTTCTCATGGCCCAGCTCGACGGCATGCCTTACCGCGAGATCGCCGTGGAGATCGGCGTCTCCGAACGCATGGTGAAGAAGTACCTGGCCCAGGCCTTACTCCACTGCGCCGTGCTGGAGGCCGAACTCGACGGCCTGCTGGTGGAATGAGCACCATGGCCAGCCCGGAACGCAGCCTCAGCCACACCAGCCTGCAACAGGCCGCCCACTGGTACGTGCTGCTGCACGACGACGCCCCCAGTGCCCAGCTGCAGGCGCAATGGCAGGCCTGGCTCGACCAGCACCCTGAACACCGCGACGCCTGGCAGTACGTCGAGCGCGTCGGCCAGCGCTTCGCCCCGCTGCAAGCCGACGGCGAGCGCACGCTGGCGAGCCGCACGCTGCAGGGCGACCCGCGCCGCATCAGCCGCCGCCAGGGCCTGAAGAGCCTGCTGGTGCTGGGCGCCGGCTCGCTGCTCGGCTGGGGCACCTGGCGCACCACGCCGCTGCCGCGCCTGGTGGCCGGCTGGACGGCCGACTTCGCCACCGGCACCGCCGAGACCCGGGAGACCGTGCTGGCCGACGGCAGCCACCTGTGGCTGCGTGCCGAAAGCGCGCTGGACGCCGAGTTCAGCGGCGAGCAGCGCCTGCTGAGGCTGCGCTTCGGCGAGGTGCTGATCGACACCGCCAGGGACGCCACGCGCCCCTTCCTGCTGCAGAACCGCCACGGCCGCCTGCGCGCCCTCGGCACGCGCTTCGGCGTGCGCCAGGACCCAGGCTTCACCCGCCTCAGCGTCTACCAGGGCGCGGTGGAAGTGCGCAGCGCCGACAGCGGCCAGCTCAGCGTCATCGAGGCTGGCCAGCGCATCGACTTCGACCGCCTGTCCATGGGCACGCCCGCCCCGGTGCAACGGGCCGGCGAGTCCTGGACGCGCCAGGTGCTGGTGGCCGACGACATGCCCCTCGGCGAGCTGGTCGAAGCCCTCGCCCGCTACCGCCACGGCCACCTCGGCTGCAACCCGGCGGTCGCCGGCCTGCCGGTGATGGGCGCCTTCCCCCTGGGCGATACCGACCAGGCGCTGCAATTGCTCGGCGCCGCGCTACCCATCCGCGTGCAGCGCCTCACCGACTGGTGGCTCAGCGTCGAGCCTGCCTGAGCCCCCCGCCGGACCCGCCGCGCCGACGCCCAGGAAGATATTTTCCAGCGAGCGGTTCCCCTTTTCATTTCT
The DNA here is from genome assembly GCF_012767755.2 of Pseudomonas tohonis. Taxonomy (NCBI): domain Bacteria; kingdom Pseudomonadati; phylum Pseudomonadota; class Gammaproteobacteria; order Pseudomonadales; family Pseudomonadaceae; genus Pseudomonas; species Pseudomonas tohonis. Next base: position 2,702,559 of record NZ_AP023189.1, on the reverse strand, counting down.
CGTTCGGTTCAACCAGACAACACCGCCATCCGCCACCGAACATTTCCAGGGGACACCATGCACTTGCTCGCCAACCCGACCCTCCGCTTCGCCCTGCGCCCACTCGCGCTCGCCATCCCGGTGGCCCTGTTCGGCGTCGCGCCGCTGCCCACCTCGATGGCCCGGGCCGAGACCGCGCAGCAGGGCGTCGCCGAGCGCCAGTACGACATCGCACCGGGCCCCCTGGTCGCCTCGCTCAATGAATTCAGCAGCCAGGCCGGCATCTACCTCGCCGGCCACAACAGCCTCGCCGCCGGCAAGACCAGCGCTGGCCTGCACGGCCGCTTCAGCGTCACCCAGGGCCTCGCCACACTGCTGCAGGACAGCGGCCTGCAGGCCGTCGACCAGGGCAACGGCGGCTTCGTCCTGCAGCCGGCTCCCCAGGACGGCGCGATGCAACTGGCGCCGACCGCCATCGTCGGCAGCGGCTTCGCCAACGGCCTCGGCCAGGGCGACACGGGCTACCGCGCCGAAGTCAGCACCACCGCCGGCAAGACCGCCACCGCCCTGGCCGACACGCCGCGCTCGGTATCGGTGGTCACCCGCCAGCGCATGGAAGACCAGAAATCCCAGACCCTCACCGACGTGCTCGGCTACGTGCCCGGCATCTACGCCCCGCCCTTCGCCGCCGGGGACGGCCAGGCCGGCGACCTGTTCTTCGTCCGTGGCTTCAACGCCACCGACTGGGGCTACGGCCTGCTCCGCGACGGCCTGCGCATGCAGGGCAACCGCTACGACTCCACCAGCGAGCCCTACGGCCTGGAGCGGGTCGAGGTATTCCGTGGCCCGACCTCCATCCTCTACGGCGAGAATGCCCCGGGCGGCGTCGTCAACATGGTCAGCAAGCGCCCCACCGCCAACCCGCGCGGCGAAGTCGAGCTGACCTACGGCAGCAACAACCGGCGCCAGCTGGGCATCGATGTCTCCGGCCCGCTGGCCGAGGGCGACAACATCCTCGGCCGCCTGGTACTGCTGGGCCGAAACGCCGACACCCAGGTCGACAGCCAGCCGGACGACCGCCTCTACATCGCCCCGTCCGTGACCCTGAACCTCGCCGACGCCACCTCGCTCACGCTGCTCTCGACCTACCAGCGCGACCGCACCCTGATGGAGCTGGGCTACCCCGCCGCCGGCACCCTGTTGCACAACCCCAACGGCAAGATCGACAAGGACACCCTGCTCGGCCACCCCGACTGGGACAAGTTCGAGCGCGAGACCTGGACCCTCGGCTACGAGTTCTCCCACACGCTCAACGACACCTGGCAGTTCCGCCAGAACTCGCGCTACATGCAGTCGCGCATCGACCGCCACGAGATGTGGCCCGGCAGCCTCAACGCCGGCGGCTTCGGCACCACACTCGCCTACACCGCCTACGACCGCACCAACAAATCCATCGCCTACTCCCTGGACAACCAGTTCGAAGGCCACTTCGCCAGTGGCGACTTCGACCACACCGTGCTGCTCGGCGCCAGCCTCGACCGCACCTCGTTCAACCAGAACTGGGATGCCGGTGCCGGTGGCCTGATCAACGTCTTCGACCCGGTCTGGACCACCCGCCCGACCACCCCCGTGCACATCCAGAACGCCCAGCTCGACCAGTCGATGTACGCTGCCTACAGCCAATTGCAGACCCGCTACGACAACTGGGTCCTGCTGCTCGGCGGGCGCCTCGACCGGGTCAACAGCCAGTACCGCAACAAGCCCGGCACCACCAACGCCGCCGCCGACCTCGACTACTGGGACACCGACTTCACCTGGCAGGCCGGCCTGATGTACCAGTTCGAAAACGGCCTCTCGCCCTATGTCAGCTACTCCACGGCCTTCGCCCCGACCCAACAGACCTCCAGCCGCTCCGGCCCCCTGGACCCGACCACCGCCGAGCAGTACGAGGCCGGCATCAAGTACGAGCCCAGGGGCTGGAACACCACCTTCACCGCCTCCGTCTACGACCTGCGCAAGACCGACGACGTGATCTTCGACAGCGCCGCCAACGACTACCGCCAGGTCGGCGAGAGCCGCGCCAAGGGCGTCGAGCTGGAACTCAACAGCGACCTGACCGAGAACCTCAACCTCACCGCCGCCTACACCTACACTGACTCGCGCATCACCAGGGACGCCCAGGGCTCGCTGCTCGAAGACCACCAGATGACCGGCGTGCCGCGCAACCAGGCCTCGGCCTGGGCCAGCTACCGCTTCCTCGACGGCACCCTCAAGGGCCTGCGCATCGGCGGTGGCGTGCGCCACTTCGACAGCACCTTCGCCTACACCCCGGCCTCGCTGTACGGCCGGCTGGACACCGGTGACGTCACCCTGCTGGACGCTGCCATCGGCTACACCATCGACGACAACTGGTCCGCCGAGGTGAACGCCAAGAACCTGCTGGACAAGGAATACGTCGCCGGCTGCAACAACGCCGGGCGCTGCTACTGGGGCGAGGAGCGCACGCTGCTGGGCTCGGTGTCCTTCCACTGGTGAGCGTAATGCGCAGGGTGGACGACGCTCTTTTCATCAATCAAAGGTTCTTGCAGCCCGCACCGCCGCCCGCTTCGTGGGAGCGAATTCATTCGCGATGGAATGTCCAGCCACTCGCAACCCTGTGCCGGCTGCCGGCTTTTCGCGGCTGAAGCCGCTTCTACAAGGAGAGCCCGCCGCGAGACCGGACATGACTGTGTTGGGCCTCGCTGCGCTCGGCGCCAACCTACGGCGTCGTGCCCACCCAAACAATCGGTGCTGCTGGAGCGCGCGGAGCCAGGGCAGCCCTGCGGCCTGCTTGGCGACTGAAGTCGCCCCTACGAATGGCTGCCACCTTGAAGCGCGGAGCCTATGGGTCGGGGGCAACCCGACAATCGATTCCGGGTTGCCCCTTGCCGACGAACGATGGCCCATGCCAGGATTCGCGCCATGAACAGCTTCCCGAACAACCGCATCCATCATCACGGCTCCCCCTCCGGGCGCCGTGATTGCTCATGCCCGTTGCAAGCTGACTGAATCGGCTGCGATGGACACGCAAAGGCGCCCAAGGGCGCCTTTTTTCATGCCTGTAGAAAACCAGAGAGGAACCAGAAATGACCATGCTACGAGGAACCCGGATCATCACCGGCGAAGAAGCCAAAGCCATGCGCGAGATCGAGGGCCGCTTCCGGAGCTGGCTTCATCGCCGCCGGGGCTGAGGAAGCGATAGTCCCCGCGCTGTGGGGCCAGGACACCTTCATCGAGAAGGCCGGCGGCAGCGAGATCATGGGGCAGATGTGGGCCTTCGACGACAAGGCCGGGCGCCCCTGCTGCCTGATCCCCGAAGCCACCGCGCTGTTCCAGGAGCGCAGCGCCCTCCTGCTGGCCGGGCGCCGGGAAGCCACCTTCTTCTATGCAGCGCGCTGCTACCGCTACGAGCGTCCCCAGGCCTTGCGCTACCGCGAATTCACCCAGCTGGGCGTCGAGGTGCTAGGCGACCCCGAACGCGGCCTGGCCCGCAGCCAGGCGCTGTGCATCGGCTTCCTCGACTCACTCGGGCTGGAATACGAGCTGGACCTTCGTGCCAGCCGCGGGCTGACCTACTACCTGGGTGGCCAGGGCTTCGAAGTGCGCTGCCCCGTGCTCGAGAACCAGCGCCAGGTGGTGGGCGGCGGCGCCTATGCCGAAGGCGCCGGTTTCGGCATCGGGCTCGAACGCCTGGCCATGGCGCTGGCCTTGCAGCGAGCCGGGGAAACACCGCTCTCCCCGTAGGTTGGGCTGAGGCACGAAGCCCAACGCGACACGGCTGAACATCGCTGCGTTGGGCCTCGCTGCGCTCGGCGCCAACCCACGCCTGTAGGAGCGAATTCATTCGCGATGGAATGTCCAGCCACTCGCAACCCTGTGCCGGCTGCGGGTCTTTCGCGGCTGAAGCCGCTCCCACAAGCAATGCCCGCGCGAGGACGAACAGCGCTGCGTTGGGCCTCGCTACGCTCGGCACCCACCTACGGTGCCGCCCCTACCGACGCATACGGAACGCCTTGGGCGACAGCCCCGTGCCGCGCTTGAAGAAGCGCGAGAAGTAGGCCGGTTCGGAGAAGCCCAGGCTGTCGGAGACCTGGTTGATGGTCATCGCCGTGTAGACCAGGCAGCGCTTGGCCTCCAGCAGCAGGCGCGCGCTGATCATCTGCAGGGCGGACTGGCCGGCCAGGCGCCGGCACAGGGCGTTGAGGTGGGCGGCGCTGATGCCGAGGGCCGCGGCGTACCAGTCGATGGGGCGGTGTTCGCGGTAATGGGCTTCGAGCAGGCGGGTGAAGCGCTGCAGGTGCTCGCGTCCCCGGTCCTGCGCCGGCGCCTCTGCGCGGGACAGATCCAGCGAGCGGCGCCCCACCCACACCAGCAGCGCGCTGATCAGCGACTGCAGCATCAGCTCGCGGCCCGGCGCCTGGTCGCCGTACTCCTGGGCCAGGGATTCGAACAGCGCGTCCAGGTAGCGCTTGTGCCCTGCCACCGGATAACAGGCGGCGCGGGCCAGCGGCGGTTCGTCCAGGGCCGCGCCGAGCTGGTCCACCAGCGGCAGAGCCAGGCTCAGCACGTAGCCACGGATGTCCTCCGAGAAACGGAAGCCGTGCACGCAGAGCGCCGGCACCACCTGCAGCGCGGCCACCTCGACGCGGTTGACCACGCCCTCCACCTCCAGCTCCGCCGTACCGCCCTGCACGTAGAGCACCTGCACCAGCTCGCCGTGGCGATGGGGACGGATCTCCCAATCGTGCAGGGCGCTGCGTTCGGGGATCGACTCGCAATGGATCAGGTCCGGCGTCGGCCAGGCGCGGGTCTCGCCGTAGAGGCGGAACACCGGAACCGGGGAAACCTGCGACATGAAAGCCTCGGAAAGTCCATGAAACCAACCGGATAGTGCCTTCAAAGGCGCCGACCATCCACCAAAAATACAGAGGACCACAACAACAACGGGCCAGGCGACGTGCCGACCGAGGCCCCATGAGGACAACAACAATGAAGACTCGAGTCGCCATCATCGGCGCCGGCCCCTCCGGCCTCCTGCTCGGCCAGCTGCTGCACAAGGCCGGTATCGACACCGTCATCCTCGAACGCCAATCCGCCGATCATGTGCTGGGCCGCATCCGCGCCGGCGTGCTCGAACAGGGCATGGTCGAGCTGCTGCGCGAAGCCGGGGTCGGTGCGCGCATGGACCGCGAAGGGCTGGTCCACGACGGCTTCGAACTGGCCTTCGATGGCCGCCGCGAACGCATCGATCTCAAGGGGCTCACCGGCCGCACGGTGATGATCTACGGCCAGACCGAAGTCACCCGCGACCTGATGGACGCCCGCCGGGCCAGCGGGGCGCGCACGTTCTACAACGCAGCCGAGGTGGCCCTGCACGACCTGCAGAGCGACCGTCCCCACGTCACCTTCACCCACAACGGCGAGACACTGCGCCTGGATTGCGACTACATCGCCGGCTGCGACGGCTTCCACGGCGTGGCGCGCAGGTCCATCCCCACAGGCGTGCTCAGGGAATTCGAACGGGTCTACCCCTTCGGCTGGCTCGGCGTGCTGGCCGACACCCCGCCGGTGGCCGAGGAGCTGGTCTACGCCGCCCACGAGCGCGGCTTCGCCCTGTGCAGCATGCGCTCGCCGACCCGCACCCGGTACTACGTGCAGGTGGGCATTGAAGAGCGGGTGGAGGACTGGTCCGACGCGCGCTTCTGGGAAGAACTCAAGCGCCGCCTGCCGGCCGACACCGCCGCGAGCCTGGTGACCGGTCCCTCCCTGGAAAAGAGCATCGCGCCCCTGCGCAGCTTCGTGGTGGAGCCCATGCAGCACGGCCGGCTGTTCCTGGTGGGCGACGCCGCGCACATCGTCCCGCCCACCGGCGCCAAGGGCCTGAACCTCGCCGCCAGCGACGTCAGCACCCTCTATCGCATCCTCCTGGCCGTGTACCGCGAAGGCCGCCACGCCCTCGCCGCGCGCTATTCGGAAATCTGCCTGAAGCGCGTCTGGAAGGCCGAGCGCTTCTCCTGGTGGATGACCTCGATGCTGCACCGCTTCCCCGACACCGACGCCTTCAGCCGGCGCATGCAGCGGGCCGAACTGGACTACTTCGTCGGCTCCGAGGCCGGCCGCACCAGCATCGCCGAGAACTACGTGGGGCTGCCCTATGAACCGGTGGAGTGAGGGGTGGCCGGCTAGCGCTTTTCCACGGTGATGGGGATGGCCTTCAGCCGGTAGGCGTCGACTATGGCCTGCGCCTCCGCCTTCGACAGCACGTCGAGCTGCGCCTGGCGCAGGGTCTCCGCGAAGCTGTACATCGAGCGCAGCAACACCAGGCGGTAGACGTCCATGCGCTCCTCGGGTCGGCTGCAGCGGCTGGCGCAGAACTCGCGGTAGACCCGCGCCATCTCCTCGAAGATCACCAGGTTGGCCTCGGCGTCGCGCTTGTAGAGGTCGACCGCCCGCTCGTAGCTGATGCCGTCGATGGGCTCGAACACCTGGGTCACCGCACGGATGCGCGCCAGCACCTGCGGCGACAGCTGCTCGTGCACGCGATCGTTGAGGCGCACGCTGTTGGGGTCCACCGTCTGGGCCGCCGCCGCGTGGCCGGTGAGGAGCACGGCCAGGCAGGCGGCGAGGAGCTGTTTCAGGGTCATGGGAAGGTCCGTTTCTCGGGGCGATCATCCTAGCGCGCAGGCCCCGGCAACGCACGGCCGTCCAGCGGCGAGGACCCGCGATGCCCTAGCCGATCTGCCGCGCCCTGCCCGCCAGCCAGCCGGCCACCGCCATGGCCAGGGACAGCCCCAGGCACAGCGTCAGCGCCAGGCCCCAGCCGCCGGCGGCGTCGTGCAGGCGGCCCATCAGCGGCGGGCCGAAGGCGGCCAGCAGGTAGCCCACGCACTGGGCCATGCCGGAGAGCGCAGCGGCTTGCTGCGGGTTGCCGGCGCGCAGGCTGATGAAGGTCAGGCCGAGAATGATCACGGCGCCCGCCCCGGCGCCGAAGAGCATGGCCCAGAGGATCGACCAGCCCGGCGCCAGCAGCAGGCCGAGCAGCCCGACACCGGCCAGCAGCGCCATGGCCAGGGCGACCAGCCGCTGGTCACGCAGGCGGTTGAGCAGCGGCGCCAGCACCAGCCCCGGCAGCGCCGACGCCAGTTGCAGCAGGCCATGGGCGGTGCCCGCCTCGGCCGGTGAGTAGCCGGCACTGGCCATGATCGACGGCAGCCAGCCCACCAGCACGTAGTAGAGGAAGGAGTTGATGCCCATGAACAGGGTGATCTGCCAGGCCAGCGCCGAATGCCAGACGCGCCCGCCGTGCAGCGGCCCCGGCGTGCCCTGGGCCGGCGCGCTGTGCTGGCCCAGCTGCGGGCTCCAGGCCACCATCGCCAGCAGCGGCAGGACGATCACCGAGCCCAGCGCCAGGCGCCAGCCGCTCTCGGCCGCCTGGGCCAGGGGCACCGCCACCATCGACGCCAGGGCGGCGGCGACGCCCATGGTCACCGCATAGGCGCCGGTGAGGCTGGCGATGCTGCGGGGGAAATCGCGCTTGAGCAGGCTCGGCAGCAGCACGTTGCCGACGGCGATGCCCGAGCCGATCACCCAGGTGCCCAGGTACAGGCACCAGGCCGGCCCCAGCGAGCGCATGACGATGCCGCCGGCGATCAGGATCAGCGCGCCGAACAGCGTGGGCTCCAGCCCGTACTCGCGGGCCAGCAACGCGGAGAACGGCGAGATCAGCGCGAAGGCCAGCAGCGGCAGGGTGGTGAGGATGCCGGCCTCGGCATTGGACAGGCCGAACGCCGGCTGGATCAGGTCCAGCAGCGGCGCCACGCCGGTGACGGGCGCGCGCAGGTTGGCGGCGATGAGCAGGATGCCGACGATCAGCAAGGCGGGTCGGGCGACCGAGGCGGTCAGGGTGCGGGTGGACATGGAAACGGGCCGAAGAGGGGTGGGCCGCTACGTTACGCCTACACGCACCGGCTGAATCTGGATATATTGCCGATCGATTTTCAAATCCGGCCATATTCGCCATGTCCCTGGAACGCGCCCTCAGCATCGACCCGGACCTCTCCCACCGCCCCGCCGTGGCGATGAAAGTCGATACCTCCGACAGCCGCAGCGAAGTGCCCATGCACAGCCACCGCAAGGGCCAGCTGATCATCGCGCTGCGCGGCGGCGTCACCTGCGAGGTGCCGGGCGCCCTGCTGATGGTGCCGCCGCAATGCGCCATCTGGCTGCCCGGCGGCACGCCCCACAGCAACCGCGCCACCGCCAACGCGCACATCTGGTTCCTCTTCGTCGAACCCGGCTGCGCGGACCTGCCGGACGAGTGCTGCACCCTGAGCATCACGCCGCTGCTGCGCGAGGGCATCCGCCATCTCGCCGAGCTGCCCTGGGACTACGAGCCCGGCAGCGCCACGGACCACCTGGTGCGTTTCCTCCTCGCCGAACTGGCGCGCATGCCCCGCGAGCGGCACCTGCTGCCGGTCTCGGACGACCCGCGCATCCGCCTCATCGCCACCGCCCTGGCCGACGACCCGGCCGATCGCAGCACCCTGGCGCAATGGGCCGCGCGCGTGGCCATGAGCGAGCGCAGTCTGGCGCGCCTGGTGCAGAAGGAAACCGGCCTCAGCTTCGGCCGCTGGCGCCAGCAGCTGCACCTGCTGGTGGCCCTGCGCCTGCTGGCCGGCGGCGCAACGGTGCAGCAGGTCTCGGGCGATCTTGGCTACGAGTCGGTGAGCGCGTTCATCACCATGTTCAAGAAGGCCCTGGGCATGCCGCCGGCCCGCTACTTCGCGGCCCTGGAGGGCTAGAAACCACCGTCGACCTATGGCCGATCCGTGCCGGTGGATGGCCCGTAGCCCGGGCTTCAGCCCGGGGTTTCAATCGACCCCGCCTGGTGGATGAAAAGAGCGTCATCCACCCTACCCCCCGCCCAGAAGCCGCACCGCCCCGTAGGGGGGGCCACGCTCCACCGGTCCACCAAGCGCGGCCAGGCGTGGCCCCCAAGCCCGGCACCAGCAATCGGTCGTGGGAGCGAATTCATTCGCGAAAAGCAGCCCCGCGCCCGGCATCGGCCCGGGGTCGAAATCAGCGCCTACGCGCGCCCCCGACAGCGTCGCCCCTACCCTTCCCCCTTGGCGCAGCCCGCCCGCGAATGCGATTCTGTCGCCCGTCCTGCAGCAGTCATCGGGGGAAAGGCAATGGACGCGGCACGCATCGAAGGTTTCCTGCTCGACCTGGACGGCACCCTGGTCGACACCGAGAGCATCAACCTGGCGAGCACCGTGGCGGCCATCGAGACCCTCGGCCTGGCGGGCGCCGCCGAGCTGTGCGAGGCGCTGGTGGGCATCGACTGGCCGGCCTACCGCCAGCGCCTGTTCGACCACTACGGCGAGGACTTCCCGCTCAAGGATTTCGGCGCCGCCTACTTCGCCCACAAGGCGCGGATCATGGAGCACGGCCTGCCGCTCAAGGAAGGCGTGGTGCCGCTGCTGGAGGCCATGCGCGCCAGCGGCCGGCCCATGGCGATCGCCACCTCCTCGGGCCGCGAGACCGCCGAGGAGCACCTGGAGCTGGGGGGCATCGCCCATTACTTCGACGCCGTCGCGACCCGTGACGACGTGCCCCTGGGCAAGCCCGACCCGGCCCTGTACCTGCTCGCCGCCCGCCATATCGACCGCCACCCCGGCGCCTGCCTGGCCATCGAGGACTCCATCCCCGGCGTCGCCGCCGCCCACGCCGCCGGCGTGCCCACGCTGATGGTGCCGGACCTGCGCCAGCCGCCCGAGGCGACCCGCGCCCTGTGCCTGGACGTGCTGCCGAGCCTGGTGCAGGTGCTGGAGCTGCTGCGCCGCCAGGGCGTGGTCTGAGATCACCTGAACAAAGCCCCCGCTCCATCGCTCTCAACAAGGGAAGCGCTGCCGGCCCGTTCCCGGTGGCCCACCACCCAGGGAGCGAACGATGCCCATCACCGACAGCGACCAGGTCACCTGGCTGGTCGAACACTCCATGCTCGAAGCCGCACGCCAGCGGGCGCGCCTGTATGCCGGCCAGCCGCGCCTGTGGCAACACCCCTATGCGCAGACCCGGCCGCGCAGCGTCACCGCCGTGGCCTCGGTGTGGGTCACCGTCTACCCCGCCTCGATCATCACCGCCGAGGGCGGCTCGGTGCTCGAGGCGCTGGGCGACGAGCGCCTCTGGGCGGCCTTCTCCGACCTCGGCATCCAGGGCATCCACACCGGGCCGCTGAAGCGCTCCGGCGGGTTGCGCGGGCGTGACTACACGCCGACCGTGGACGGCAACTTCGACCGCATCGGCCTGGACATCGACCCGCGCTTCGGCACCGACGAGCAGCAGGTCCATCTCAGCCGCGTGGCCGCCGCGCACAACGCGGTGACCATCGACGACAGCATCCCCGCCCACACCGGCAAGGGCGCCGACTTCCGCCTGGCGGAGATGGCCTATGGGGACTACCCCGGCATCTACCACATGGTGGAGATCCAGGAAGCCGACTGGCCGCTGCTGCCGGAGGTGCCCGAGGGCCGCGACGCGGTGAACCTGCCGCCGGAGACGGTGGACGCCCTGCGCGACCGCCACTACCTGGTGGGCCAGCTGCAACGGGTGATCTTCTTCGAGCCCGGGGTCAAGGAGACCGACTGGAGCGCCACGGCGCCGGTGCATGGCGTGGACGGCAAGCTGCGGCGCTGGGTCTACCTGCACTACTTCAAGGAAGGCCAGCCGTCACTGAACTGGCTGGACCCGACCTTCGCCGCGCAACAGCTGATCATCGGCGACGCCCTGCACTCCATCGACGTGCTCGGCGCCCGCGTGCTGCGCCTGGATGCCAACGGCTTCCTCGGCGTCGAGCGGCGTGCCCAGGGCAACGCCTGGTCGGAGAGCCACCCGCTGTCGGTCACCGGCAACCAGTTGCTCGGCGGCATGATCCGCAAGGCCGGCGGCTTCAGCTTCCAGGAACTGAACCTGACCCTGGACGACATCGCCGCCATGTCCCAGGGCGGCGCCGACCTCTCCTACGACTTCATCACCCGCCCGGCCTACCAGCACGCCCTGCTCACCGGCGACACCGAGTTCCTGCGCCTGATGCTCAACCAGATGCATGCGTTCGGCATCGACCCGGCCTCGCTGATCCACGCCCTGCAGAACCACGACGAGCTGACCCTGGAGCTGGTGCACTTCTGGACCCTGCACGCCAACGACACCTATGTGTTCAAGGGCCAGAGCCTGCCGGGCAACATCCTCCGCGAGCACATCCGCGCCGAGATGTACGAGCGCCTGGCCGGCAAGGACGCGCCCTACAACCTCAAGTTCGTCACCAACGGCGTGTCCTGCACCACCGTGAGCATCATCACCGCCGCCCTCGGCATCCGTGATCTCGACGCCATCACCGAGGCCGACATCGCACGCATCCGCCAGGTGCACCTGTTGCTGCTGATGTTCAACGCCATGCAGCCGGGCATCGTCGCCCTCTCCGGTTGGGACCTGGTGGGCGCCCTGCCGCTGGCGCCCGAACAGGTGGAGCCGCTGCTGGCCGACGGCGACACGCGCTGGATCCACCGCGGCGCCTACGACCTGGCGGACCTGGCGCCCGAGGCGACGCTTTCCAGCGAAGGCATGCCCCGGGCGCGCAGCCTCTACGGCAGCCTGGTGGAACAGCTCCAGGACCCGGACTCCTTCGCCGCCCAGGCGCGGCGCATGCTCGCCGTGAGGCGCGCCTACGGCGTGGCCTCCAGCCGGCAGATCCTGATTCCCGAGACGCAGCACCCCGCGCTCCTGGTGATGGTCCACGAGCTACCCGCCGGGCGCGGCATCCAGGTCACCGCGCTGAACTTCGGCGCCGAGCCGCTCAGCGAGGTCATCGTGCTGCCCAACGTCCCGCCGGGCCCGGTGGTGGACATGATCAACGAGCGCCTGGAGGGCGACCTCACCGAACAGGGCGAACTGCGCCTGGAGCTGGACGGCTATGAAGGCCTGGCCTTGCGCGTGGCGACCAATGCGCCGCTGGGCATGTAAGGCAGGGCACGGCGCCCGCCGCGGGCTCTGACGCAGGAGCGAGCTCTGCTCGCGAAGCGCTCACCCGCCGCCGCTCCCGGGCTGAAGCCCGGGCTAGGGGGCTACGTTCGGTGACCAATGCGCGTTGCATCTCTAGGCGACGCCGATACCGCTGCCGCCCTGGGGCCCCTGGTTATCACGATCGCCGCGATAGGTGCTGCGGGTCGCCCTACGCTTGCGGTTGCGGGAGCCGCCATTGCACTCGGAGCAGGACAGCACCAGATTCCAGGCGCTGCCGTCATCGTTTTGCCAGCCCTCGGCATCCTCGAACAGTCCGCGGACTTCCCTGTAGTCGATGTCGTGCTTGCCCAGGCTCTTGCGTTTCGGCGCCCGCCCCATTTGCTGATTGACCACGTGATCGCCCTCGACCCCCGAGGACGAGACGGGGTAGCCGCACCAGGCGCAGCGAAAGAAAACGAGCTGCTGGCCCCGCACCGACTCCACGAAGAAATTGCCCGTTCTATAGGCGTTATTGATCACCTGGGCCTTGTACGAGGTACCGGGCCAGTCCAGCAGGGTGTGTTTGTTTCCGTCTTCATCGTAGTAATCCGGCATGACATATCGCTCCTTGTGCTGGTGAAACTCCGGAAAGCAACAGACTAGAAGCCAATCGGAACAGCGCAAGGGCGGTGCGAAGACGCAGTTGGGCGGGCCGCGAGCGAAAGGGTCGTCGACCACGCTCACCGGCCCGGAGCGTCAATCGTAGGGCGGGTACTGCTTGCCGGGGGCGCGTGGGCTGTCCGGGTGGTCGCCGCCGGTGGGGACCTGCGGCGGCCCGGGCGGGTCGACCTGCGGGTCGGCGAGGTCGGGGGAGTCGGGGTCGAAGCCCAGCTCGTCGCCCACCTGGCGCCGCGCGCGCTCGCCATCGCGCTCTTTCGGGTAGCCCGGCAGGCCGCGGCGCTCCTCGGGCGAGTCACGCCGGAGCCGGTTCGTGGGGTCGGTTTTGCCCTGTTGGGTCATGACGCCTCTCCTCTGTGGCTGTAGAGGGTTCGAGAGGCGACGGCGGCGGGGGTTCGGCCTATCTGACGCGCGGAGTCGCGTTTTTTTCATCCGGCGATGGCCGCGCCCGCGACGCTGGATTACCCTGGCGGCCTTTCGCCCCCGGGCGCGCGCCTATCGCTGGAGACCCTGCATGTACCAAGACACCGCCACCCTGACCGTCAGCGCCGAACACTTCGGGCGCGAAGCCGAGGCGGTGGACAATGCCCGCGTGGACATCGGCCTGGAGACCGTCTCCCCGGGCGTGATGAAGGTGCACTTCAAGGGCCAGCTGGCGGCCCCGGACGAGCCGACCCACGTCTGCATCACCTTGGACATCGGCCTCACCTACTACGGCCCGATCACCGGTGGCGACGCCAATGCCGAAGGCGGCTGGCTGAGCTTCGAATGCGACATGCTCGACCCCGACCTGCTCAACTGACCGCCCCGGCGCGCCGCTCCAAAACGGGGACCGGCGTGCCCCGGCGCCCCATCATGGTTCAGCCGGCCGCCACGTTCGCGGCCTGACTCCACCGCCACGGCAAGCCCCGCGCACCTTGCCCCGCAAGGGCCGCGCCCGCCCCGCCGCACCCCTTTCACGCAACTGGCATGCAACCTGCTTTTCCCTGGTCGACCCCGCTGGATTTCTCCCTCGGGGTCTCCCGCGCGGTCGCCGATGACCCAGCACAGCGGGACGGATGGCCAGGGCAACGGAGCCCGCACGGCCCTCCCCGACACCCACGAATCCCAGGCAAAGGCGCCTGGAGCCGCTCGACGGTTCCAGGCGCTTTTTTTTGCATTTTTTTCCGCAGGCCCTGGCAGCGGCTTCGACAGAGGAAGGCTCATGAACGCCATCGTCACCCCGATCAAAAGCGAGATCCTGGTCGTCATCGGCAACGGCATGGTCGGTCACCACTGCGTGGAGCAGTTGATCGAACGCGGTGCCCTGGCGCGCTACCAGGTGCATGTCTACGGCGAGGAGCGCCAGCGCGCCTACGACCGCGTGCACCTCTCCGAATACTTCACCGGCAAGGACGCCGGGGCCCTGGCCCTGGGCGAGCCCGGCCTCCATGCCCGCCACGGCGTGCACCTGCACCTGGGCGTGCCGGTGCTGGAGATCGACCGCGAACGCCGCGAAGTGGTCACCGCCGAGGGCCGCCAACCCTACGATCGCCTGGTGCTGGCCACCGGCTCCTACCCCTTCGTGCCGCCGATCCCCGGTGCCGAGGGCCGCTCGCGCCTGGTCTACCGCACCCTCGACGACCTCGACGGCATCCGCGAGGCCGCCGCCTGCGCCCGGCGTGGCGTGGTGGTGGGCGGCGGCCTGCTCGGCCTGGAAGCGGCCAACGCGCTGAAGTCCCTGGGCCTGGAAGCCCATGTGGTGGAGTTCGCCCCACGGCTGATGCCGGTGCAGCTGGATGCCGATGGCGGCGACGCCCTGCGCGCCCGCATCGAGGCCCTTGGGGTGGGCGTGCACCTGGCCCGTGCCACCCAGGAGATCGTCGTCGGCGAGGAATACGCCTACCGCATGCGGTTCAACGACGGCGAATTCCTCGAGACCGACCTGATTGTCTTCTCCGCCGGCATCCGCCCGCAGGACGCCCTCGGCCGCGCCGCCGGCCTGGAGATCGCCCCGCGCGGCGGCGTGGCGATCGACAACGACTGCCGCACCAGCGACCCGGCGATCTTCGCCATCGGCGAGTGCGCCTCCTGGAACGGCAGCGTCTTCGGCCTGGTCGCCCCTGGCTACGCCATGGCGCGCAACCTCGCCGCGCTGCTGGCCGGCCAGCCCCACGAGCCCTTCACCGGCGCCGACCTGTCCACCAAGCTCAAGCTGCTGGGCGTGGACGTCGGCTCCATCGGCGATGCCCACGCCGCCACGCCCGGTGCGCGCAGCTACCGTTTCATCGACGAGGCCAGCGCCAGCTACCGGCGCCTGGTGGTGTCCGCCGACGGCAAGCGGGTGCTGGGGGCGGTGCTGGTGGGCGACAACAGCTACTACGACACCCTGCTGCAGTACGCGCAGAACGGCATCGAGCCGCCCCGGGACCCGTCGAGCCTGATCCTGCCCCGCTCCGAGGGCGCACCGGCCCTGGGCGCCGACGCCCTGCCGGCCAGCGCGACCCTGTGCTCCTGCCACAACGTCAGCAAGGGCGCGGTGTGCGGCGCGGTGGACGAAGGCTGCACCGACCTGGGCGAGCTGAAG
This sequence comes from Pseudomonas tohonis, assembly GCF_012767755.2. NCBI lineage: Bacteria > Pseudomonadati > Pseudomonadota > Gammaproteobacteria > Pseudomonadales > Pseudomonadaceae > Pseudomonas > Pseudomonas tohonis. The sequence goes on along the minus strand of NZ_AP023189.1, from coordinate 2,687,297 downwards.
GCGCGGACCAAGGCCGCCACCGGCTGCGGGGGCTGCGCCGCGCTGCTCAAGCAGGTCTTCGAGCACGAGCTGGGCGCCCGTGGCGTGGCCGTCGACACGAGCCTGTGCGAGCACTTCGCCCACACCCGCCAGGCGCTCTACGCGATGGTGCGGGTGGAAGGCATCCGCAGCTTCGAGGAACTGCTGGCCCGCCATGGCCGTGGCCACACCGGCTGCGACATCTGCAAGCCGGCGGTGGGCTCGATCCTGGCGTCCTGCTGGAACCAGTCGATCACCGACCCGCTGCTGGTGCCGCTGCAGGACACCAACGACACCTTCATGGCCAACATGCAGAAGAACGGCACCTACTCCATCGTGCCGCGCATCGCCGGCGGCGAGATCACCCCGGACAAGCTCATCGTCCTCGGCCAGGTGGCAAAAAAATACGATCTGTATACCAAGATCACCGGCGGCCAGCGCATCGACCTGTTCGGCGCCCAGCTGCACGAGCTGCCGGATATCTGGGGCGAGCTGATCGAGGCGGGCTTCGAGACCGGGCATGCCTACGGCAAGTCCCTGCGCACGGTCAAATCCTGCGTCGGCAGCACCTGGTGCCGCTACGGCGTGCAGGACAGCGTGGCCATGGCCCTGCACCTGGAGAACCGCTACAAGGGCCTGCGCTCGCCGCACAAGATCAAGTTCGCCGTCTCCGGCTGCACCCGTGAATGCGCCGAGGCGCAGAGCAAGGACGTCGGCGTGATCGCCACCGACAAGGGCTGGAACCTCTACGTCTGCGGCAACGGCGGCATGCGCCCGCGCCATGCCGAGCTGCTGGCCACCGACCTCGACGACGAGGCCCTGGTGCGCGCCATCGACCGCTTCCTGATGTTCTACGTGCGCACCGCCGACAAGCTGCAGCGCACCTCGGTGTGGCGCGAGGGCCTGGAGGGCGGGCTGGACTACCTCAAGGCGGTGATCCTCGACGACAGCCTGGGCCTGGGCGCCGAGCTGGAGGCGCAGATGCAGCAGGTAATCGACCGCTACGAATGCGAATGGGCCAATGCCCTGAAGGACCCGGAGAAGCTCAAGCGCTTCCGCACCTTCGTCAACGACCAGCGCGGCGACCCCGACATCCACTTCGTCCGCGAACGCGGCCAGCGCCGGCCGGCGACCGCCAGCGAACTCCACCTGATACCCGTCACCGAGGAGGTGAATTGATGAGCCAGCCCCACGCCCTGCGAACCACGTCCCAGCCCACCTGGCGCACGCTCTGCGCAGCCCGCGACCTGGTCGCCAACTCCGGCGTCGTCGCCTGGCTCGATGGCGCCCAGGTCGCCCTCTTCCTCCTGCCCGGGGCGGAGGACGGCGAGCGCCTCTACGCCATCGAGAACCGCGACCCGAAATCCGGCGCCAACGTCATCGGCCGCGGCCTGCTCGGCCACATCAAGGGCGAACTGGTGATCGCCTCGCCGCTGTACAAGCAGCACTTCCGCCTGGAGGACGGCAGCTGCGTGGAATACCCCGAACAGCGCCTGCGGGTGTGGCCGGCACGGCTCAACGGCGAGGCGGTGCAAGTGGCGGTAGACGCGTAAGGCCCCGCCAGGGTCGTAGGGGCGAATTCATTCGCGAAAGGGTGGAGGCCGCTGCGTTGGGCCTCGCTGCGCTCGGCGCCAACCTACGGCTGGAAACCGGGTGGGCGCCGCTGGTGGAGGTGAAGAGCGACCTCCACCCTACGCAGCGGTCGAGGCCGTGCATTAGGTGCACCCGCTTCCGCCGTGGGAGCGAATTCATTGGCTCGGTCTGCGTTAGCTGTTGTGGGTTCAACGAGAAGGCTCAAGAACGGTGCTTTCAGGGACTTTCGGGATTCCTGAAACGCCCACCGCATGGGTTTCGCTTCGCTCTACGCCATCCTACGGAAGCCGCCAGCCGCGGCGTTCACCCGGTGGTGATGCGCACATCAATGTGAGGTATTGAGCATCGATGTTGGAGCAGCGGCAAAAAGCCCCTTTCAGGAGGCCGAGCGCAATCGTCGTGGAAGGGGTTGAGCGACATGGATGTCGCGAGAGCGCTGCCGGGCCAGGGATGGCCCGTCAGCGCGGGCCCCTGGAACGACGATGGAGCGAGGGGAGTCTGGCGAAGCCAGACCCGTATGCAGGGGCAAGTTTTTTGGTTCCTTTTCAACGATTGGAAAAGGGACTCGCCCGGGGGGCGAAACCGGAAGTATCAGCAAAGCTCGGCAATCAGCTGGACTTGAAATTTTCTAGCAACTCTTAACGCAGACAGAGCCAATTCATTCGCGAAAGGGCGAAGCCGCTGCGTTGGGCCTCGCTGCGCTCGGCGCCAGCCTAGGAGGCTGTTCCGCCCTGTTCCTGCCGGGCCTCGGGCTCGGCCCACTGGCCGGCTTCGAAGCGGTTGCGGCCGCCCTGCTTGGCCCGGTACAGCAGGCGGTCGACGGATTCGACGAAGGCAAGCGCCTGGTCGTGCTGGGTGGGGATGATGGTGCCGACGCCGAGGCTGACGGTGAGCAGCGAGGCGACCCCGGATTTCTCGTGGGGGATGCAGCGCTCGCGCAGCAGGCGGCGGCAGCGCTCGGCCACCTGGCGGGCGGCGTCGGCGTCGGTTTCCGGGAGGATGAGGACGAACTCCTCGCCGCCGAAGCGCCCCACGAGGTCACGTGGGCGGTTGGCGGCCTCGCTCAGCGCCTGGCCGACGCTCTTCAGGCAGTCGTCGCCCTGGATGTGGCCGTAGTGGTCGTTGTACTGCTTGAAGTAGTCGATATCGAGGAGGATCAGCGACAGCGGCTGCCGGGTGCGCTGAGCGTTGGCCCACTCCACGTCCAGGGTCGAGTCCACCATGCGCCGGTTGGCCACGCCGGTCAGGCCGTCCTTGTAGGAGAACTCTTCCAGCTGCTTCTGCAGCTCCACCAGCTTCTGCTCGGCGTGCTTGCGCTCGCTGATGTCGAACATGAAGCCGATCAGCGCTTGCACCTCGCCCGCCTCGTCGCGCATCACGTGCACCACATCGCGGATCCACACGTAGTCGCCGGCGGCGGTGAGGGCGCGGTAGTCGGCCTCGTGGTCGGTGCCGGCCTGGGACTGCGAGACGCAGAAGGCGACCACGGCGTCGCGGTCCTCGGGGTGCATGCGTTCGGCCCAGTCGTCGACGCTGATCCAGCTGGACGGGCTCCAGCCCAGCAGTGCCTCGATCTGGGGGCCGATGTAGGCGAAGGTCATGGTCTTCCAGTCGATCTTCCAGGGGATCGCCCTGGTGGACTCCAGCAGCGTCTTGTAGACCGCATTGGTGGTTTCGACTTCGTCTTTCATGGCGGCATGTTCCGGCGACGGCGTGATGGCCCATGGCTTTTATACAGCAAGCCCGCGGGCCTGGAACCCCCGCCGACAGGGCGTTTGGTCGGCTGGCGCGGGGCTACTTCCCGGAGAGGCGGTAGCGCGCCAGCTCCGCCGCCGAGAGCACGCGCATCTGCCGGGGGTCGGTGCGCTGCATGTCCTCCAGCAGGCTGGGCGGGATGTTCATTTCCTTGAAATAGGCGGCGGAGTTGTAGCGCACGCCCTTGTACAGCGCCTCGTCGCGGGAGGAATCGCCGTGGGCGTAGTAGGGGCGGTGCAGGCCCACCGAGCCGCTGACGATCTTGCCGCGCCCGGCGGCCAGCAGGTAGACGCAGGTGCCCTGGCACAGGCCGGTGGACGGCACCAGTGCGTCGAAGCCGGTCTCGCGCAGCAGGCGGCCCATGCGGATGGCCTCCGGCACGCTGCCGCCGATGCTGTCCAGCAGGACGATCTTGCGCACGTAGGTGCCTGGATTGCCGAGCACGCCCTTGATCAGCGTGTCGTAGTCACCGGGGGCGATGTCTTCGGAAACCTTGGCCACCAGCATCGGGCCGGACTTGTGCTGGACGGCCTCCACCTCGACCCGCGCGAAGGCGGTGGCCGAACAGAGGGCGCCGAGGCCGAGGATGGCGGCGCGGAGAAAGGTGCAGGTCATGCGGCGAAACCCTGGGGAACAACTGGGAAAGTGCGCACGATACCTGCTGGCACGGACGCCGCACAGGGCCGACCGCCTATCCGTGGCCCTCGCCCCGGTGCAGGCGCAGGCCGCATTCGCGGGCAGCCTCGAATTCCAGCTCGTCCACCAGGCGGACGAAGGCCAGGCAGGCCTCGCGCATGGACGGCGGTGCCTTGTGCAGCAGCGGCTCGGTGTGGTCCAGGGCCGCCAGGCTGCCGGTCTCCAGCAGCTCCATCACCTTGCCCAGCGCCGCCTGCCAATCCGCCATGGCCTGCGCCCCGACCTGCTCGAAACGCGGGTCGCGCACGGGCGGCGGCGGCGCGACCTGCGGGGCGGCCGCGCCGGGGAAGAGCTGGTCCAGCTCCGCGCTGCTGCGCTGCAGCAACGCTTGCAGCTCGTCGAGCCAGGGCGGCTCATGGAGGAAGGCGGCGGCCTCCTCGGGTGCCAGGTGCAGGCCCTGCTGCTCCAGCTCGCCGGAACGCAGGCACAGGGCGCTGGCCCCCATGGTCCCGGAGCTGCCCTTGAGGCCATGGAGCACGCCGACCACGGCGCGCAGGTCGCCGCTGGCGACGAACTCGCGCAGGCGCTGCATCTGCTTCTGCATCTCGGTATCGAAGCTGGCGAGCACCGTCATCAGCAGGCCCTGGTGGCCACCGAAGCGCGCCAGGATGGCCGCACGGGACTCCACCACGGAGGCCTGCCCCGCTTCCGCCCGCGGCGGCGCCGCGTGGATGGCGGCGCCGGGCTGGGTCCAGCGCAGCAGCGTGGCCACCAACTGGTGGATGTCGATGGGCTTGCCGACATGGTCGTCCATGCCGGCATCCAGGCAGCTCTGCCGGTCCTGTGCGGCTGCATTGGCGGTCATGGCGATGATCGGCAGCATCGGGTAGCGGCCGTCGGCACGGATGCGCCGGGTGGCTTCGAGGCCATCGATGTCGGGCATCTGGACGTCCATCAGCACGGCGTCGAACGCCTTCAGGCTGCCGAGCACCGCCTGCACGCCCTCCAGGCCGCCCTCGGCCAGCCGCACCTCGGCGCCCTCGCGCACCAGCAGCTCGGACGCCACCTGGCGGTTGAGCGCGTTGTCCTCCACCACCAGCAGGCGCAGCCCGGCGAGGCGCCGCCGGGCCCCTTCGTGGGGGGCGACCGGAGCCTCCAGCTGCCCCAGGGCACGCTGCACGGCACTGGCCAGCTGCAGGGGGGTGACCGGCTTGGTGAGGAAGCCGGCGAACGGCGCCCCGCCCTGCTGGCTGCGATCAGCCAACACCTCGCTGCCGTGTGCGGTGATCATGAGGATGCGCGGCACCTGCAACTCGCCCGCCATGGCCTGGATCGCCTCGCTGGCGGCCAGGCCGTCGAGGCCGGGCATGCGCCAGTCCATCAGCACCAGGTCGAAGGGCTCCTGGCGTTGCGCCGCCTCCCGCACCTGGTTCACCGCCGCTTCGCCGGTGGCGACGTATTCGGCCTGCCAGCCCAGGGACAACAGGGTGCGCAGCAGCACCTCGCCAGCCACCGGGTTGTCGTCCACCACCAGCAGGCGCAGCGGTGCATCCACACCCGGGCAGGCCGCGCGCAGGGCACCGGGCTCGGCCAGCTCCAGGGTCACGTCGAACCAGAAGCGGCTGCCCTGGCCCGGCTGGCTCTCGACCTCGAGCCGGGCCCCCATCAGCTCGACCAGGCGCTTGCAGATCACCAGCCCCAGCCCGGTGCCGCCGAAGCGCCGCGAGGTGGAGGCCTCGGCCTGGGTGAAGCCATCGAAGATGCGTTCCAGCTGCTCCGCGCTGATGCCGATGCCGGTGTCGCTGACCGAGACCCGCAGCAGCACCGAGCCCTCGAACAGGCGGAGCAGGCGGAAGCCCACCACCACCTGGCCGACGCTGGTGAACTTGAGGGCGTTGCCGGCGAGGTTGATCAGCACCTGCTGCAACCGGAAGCTGTCGCCGACCAGCCGCTGCGGCAGGCGCGCGTCGAGGTCGAACATCACCTCCACGTCCTTGTCGCCCTGGTTGCCGGCGAGCACCACGGCGAGGTCGCGCATCAGCGCTTCCAGTTCGAAGTCGTGGGGGTCGAGCTGCAACTTGCCGGCCTCGATCTTGGAGTAGTCGAGGATGTCGTTGAGCAGCCCCAGCAGGGAGCGGGCGGCGGTCTGCGCCTTGAGCACGTAGTCCAGCTGGCGCTCGTTGAGCTCGGTGCCCTGGACCAGTTGCAGCATGCCCAGCACGGCGTTCATCGGCGTGCGGATCTCGTGGCTCATGTTGGCCAGGAAGAAACTCTTCGCGGCGCTCGCGGCATCGGCCTTGTCGCGCGCCTCGAGCAGGCGCGACTCCAGCTCGCGCTGGGCGGTGATGTCGCGGTTGATGCCGGTGACCTTGGTCGGCTGGCCCTGGGCGTCGCGCTCGATCTGCGCCGCGGCCTGGATGAAGCGCACCTGGCCGTCGGGGCGGACGATGCGGAAGATCGGTTCGTAGCGCGCGCTGCCGTCGATGGCGGCGAGCAGCTGCTTGGCCACCCGGTCGATATCCTCCGGGTGCACGCGGGCCTGCCAGTGCTCCAGCAGCAGGCCCCGCTCGCCCTGCTCGGGCGGCTGGCCGTAGATCTCGTACATGCGGGCGTTCCATTGCAGCGTGTCGTCCGCCAGGGTCCAGGACCAGATGCCCAGCTCGGCCACCTCGGCGGCCAGCAGCAACTGGTCGCGGGCGGCCAGCAGGCTCTTGCGCTGCAGGTGCAGCTGGGTCAGGTCGGTGACCACGCAGACCAGGCGCTGCTCGCCGTTGGTCCCCATGGCGGCCAGGGTGAGCTGCATGGGGAAGCTGCTGCCATCGCCACGCAGCCCCCAGAGTTCCTGGCCGCTGGGCCCGGCGCCGGTCGCCGCGCCGGTGTAGCGGGCCAGCAGCTCGGTGAAGGCCGCGCGCGAGGCCGGGTCCACCAGTTCTTCCAGGCGACGCCCGGGCATGGTCTGCGGGTCGCAGCCGAAGACCACGCCACCGGCCGGGTTGAACGACTGGATGCGGCCGTCGGGGCCGAAGGTGATGACCGGGTTGACCGCCGTGTCCAGCACCGCGCGGGTGGTGGCGAGGCTCTCCTGCAACTTGTGCTCGGCGGCCTTGCGCTCGGTGATGTCCAGGGCGATGCCGAGGTAGCCGTTGGGCTTGCCGCTGGCGTCGCGGATGGCGGTGACCACCAGGGTCACCGGGAAGCGCGTGCCGTCCTTGCGCACGTAGGTCCATTCGCGCGCCTCGGCGCCCTCGTGCTCGGGCACATGGACGAAGACGCGGAAGCCCTGGATCGGCTGGCGGTAGCGCTCGCTGAGTTCATGGCCGCGCTCGACCACCTCTTCGGTGACGTGCAGCAGCGCCGGGGTCTGCCGCCCCACCAGCTCCTTCGCCGTATAACCCAGCAGGCGCTCGGCACCGCGGTTGAAGACGCGGATCAGGCCGTCGGCATCGGTGGCGATGATGGACACCTCCGAGGCGGAGCTGAGCACGCTGTCGAGCAGCACGTTGGTCGCCGTCAGCTCCTCGGTGCGCGCCGCCACCTGCTCCTCCAGCCCGGCGTTGAGTTCGAGGATGCGGGCCTCGGCGCGTTTCTGCGCGGAGATGTCGCGCACCGTCTTGGAGATCCCCACCACATGCTGCTGGCGGTCGAGGATGGGGGCGATGGACAGCGAGACATCGACCAGGCTGCCGTCCTTGCGATGGCGCTGGGCATCGAACAGGGCGAGGCGCTCGCCCCGGCCGACCCGCCGCAGGATGTCGGTCTCTTCATCGGCCCGCGCCACGGGGACGATCAGTTCCTTGAGCGTGTGGCCGATGGCCTCCTCCGCGTCGTAGCCGAAGATCGCCTCGGCCCCGGCGTTCCAGCTGGTCACCACGCCATCCAGGGTCTGCCCGATGATGCCGTCGGGCGAGCTTTCGACGATGGCTGCCAGGCGCGAGCGCTGCTCGAACACCTGCTGCTTGCGCCAACCGCTGACGCCGTTGGCCCCCACCAGCGCGGCCAGCAGGCAGGTCAGCGCCAGGCCGCCGCCCCAGGCCAGGCGGGGCGAGAGCAGGTTGAGCTGGGCGGTGAAGGCCGGGTAGGCAGCCAGTTCCACCTCCCAGTGGCGCCCGTAGAGGCTGCGCTCGGCGCGCTGGCTCATCACCTCGGCGCTGCCGTCGGGGGCGGCGGCGCTTTCGTAGAACACATCTGCGGAACCCGGCGTGGTGATGTCGCGCAGGCGCAGTTGCAGGGAGTGGGCATCCACCTGCAGGCCGTCGAGCACCTCCTCGGTGAGCAGCGGCGCGTAGCTCCAGCCGACGAGCAGCCGTTCGCGCTCCTCGACGCTCCCGGGGACGGTCACGCCCTGGTAGATGGGCATCAGCATGAGGAAGGACTGCAGCGGCTTGCCGACCGCCTGCACCAGGGTGATGGGCGCGGTGAGGCGCACCTCGCCGCTGCGCATGGCGGCCAGCGCGGCCTCGCGCCGATTCCTTTCCGAGGCGATGTCCAGGCCGATGGCCGCCGAGTTGTTGGTCACCGGCTCCAGGTACTGGATGACGAAGCGATCGCCCTCGTGCTGGCTGATCTGGCGGATGGTGAAATCCGGCTTGCCATCGGCGCGGGCGCGGCGGAGGAAGTCGGCTTCATCGGCCTGGGCGACCTTGCGGATCAGGCCGAACCCCCGCGCCCCGGGAAATTCGACGGCGATGTCGCGGGAGCGCGCGTAGCGATTGAACAGCTCGCGGCTGATGCCGGCCTCGCCAACCGTCACCATGGCGCCACGGGCGCCGCGCAGGCCGTACTGGTAGAGGCCCAGGCGACGCACCACGGCATCGGCCATGGTGGCGGTGGTCCGCCCCAGCGCCTCGTGGATGCGCTGCTGGTTGTGCTGCTGCAGCTGGTCGGCCACCAGCGCGGTGACCAGCACCCCGGCCAGGACCACGGCCAGCATGCTGTAGACCGGTCCGGACAGGCGCCGGCTCATTGGCCGGCTCCGTCGTCGGCGTCGAGCCAGCGTTGCGGGTGGGTGGTGTTCTCGGCGAGGAAGCGGCTGGCCTCTGGAAAGGGCACCGGCCGGCAGAACAGGTAGCCCTGCATGATCCGGCAGCCCAGCCCGAGCAGCAGCCGCGCCTGCTCGCGGTGCTCGACGCCTTCGGCCACCAGGTCCAGCCCCAGGGCCTGGGCCAGGCGGATGACCGCTTCGATGATCGCCGCGTCGCTGCGGTCGGTGAGCATCTCGCGGACGAAGCTCTGGTCGATCTTCAGCACGTCGATGGGCAGGCGCTTGAGGTAGGCCAGGCTCGAATAGCCGGTGCCGAAGTCGTCGATGGCGATGCGCACGCCCACTTCCTTCAGCGCCAGCAGGGTCTTGCGCGTCTGGTCGATGTCATGGGCCAGCACGCCTTCGGTGATCTCCAGCTCCAGGTGGTCGGGCGGCAGGCCCGACTCCTGGATGATGTCCTTGACCATGCCGAGGAAGCTTTCCTCGCGGAACTGCACGGCGGAGATGTTCACGCTCAGGCACAGCGGGTAGCCCATGTCGAGCAGGCGCCTGGCGTCGTTGCAGGCCTGCAGCAACACGTACTTGCCGATGGGGATGATCAGCCCGGTCTCCTCGGCCAGGGGGATGAAATCGGCGGGCGAGACCAGCGAGCCGTCGGCGGTGCGCCAGCGGATCAGCGCCTCGATGCCCGAGGGGCGGCCGTCGGCGGCGTCGATCTTGGCCTGGTAGAACACCTCGAACACCCGCTGCTCCAGGGCCCGGCGCATGTGGCGTTCGAGCATGTGGCGGGCGCGGGTGCTGGCCTCGATCTTCTCGGAGAAGAAGCGGAAGCGGTTCCGCCCCTCCACCTTGGCCTGGTACATGGCCGAGTCGGCGTAGCGGTAGAGGGATTCCAGGTTGTCGCAATCGTCCGGGTAGACGCTGATGCCGATGCTGGCCGAGAGGTCGTAGCGGGCGCCGTTGATGGTCAGCGGCAGGGCGATGATCGACAGCAGGCGCTCGGCGAAGTCCCCCACCGCATCGAAGCCCTGCACATCCGGCAGCAGCACCACGAATTCGTCGCCGCCCTGGCGGCTGACGGTGTCGACGGTGCGCACCGAGGCCGAGAGCCGCAGCGCCACCTCGCGCAGTACCTGGTCCCCGGTGGTGTGGCCGATGGAGTCGTTGATCAGCTTGAAGTTGTCCAGATCGAGCATCAGCATCGCCACCCTGCCCTGCCCCCGGCGCGCCTTCTGCAGGGCCTGGACGGCGCGGTCCTGCAACAGCGCGCGATTGGGCAGGCCGGTCAGCGCGTCGACATAGGCCACGCGCTTGGCCTGCTCGCGCAGGCTCAGGTGGGCCTTCACGTAGGCGCGCACCACGGGCAGGTTGAGCGGCTTCTGGATGAAGCCCAGCGCACCTGACTCCAGGGCCTGCAGCTCGTTCTCCGGGCCGCTGTGGGAGGTGACGAAGATGATCGAGGCGTCACACAGCTTGGGGTCGGCCTTGATCTGCCGGCAGACGTCGAAACCGTTCATCTGCGGCATCTCGATGTCCAGGAGCACCACGTCGGGCCGGCACGAGCGGGCGATCTCCAGGGTCCCCGGGCCGCCATTGGCGATGTGCACGGCCGCCAGGTCGCGCACGGCCTCGCTCAGCACGCGGATGTGGCTGACCTGGTCATCGACGATGAGGATCACTGGATCGTGGCTGTAGAGGTCATGCATTCCCTAGCTACCCTATTGACACTATGGTCCTGACTAACTGACAGCCTAGACGAAGTTATCCCACGGCTAGGTTCCACTGGACTGACAAGGGTCTCTGCTGGTCGGCGGGCGCCAGGAGCAGCGCACCACGCCCCTTGGCGACCTGCAGTTTTAGTGGGTCCCGCGTTCGCGGGGATGACGAATGGGGGATGAACGCCGTGAAAACCCCGTCACCCTCGCGAACGCGGGGGCCCAGTGAAAGGGGCGCAACGGGAAGCACGAAAACGAATCCTTCGCGGATGCACGGGTTTCCGTTTAGCCCGCAGCCGGTGGATTAGGGCTGTTCTTCGAGTGGCTCCCCGCGTTCGCGGGGATGAGGGGGGGGATGAGCGCTGTGCAAACCCGTCACCCTCGCGAACGCGGGGGTCCAGTGAAGGGGGGCACAATCAGACGTCGGAGCATGCAGGCGCCGCTCGCTCCGGACCCTGTGGCTGCCCTAGCCCACGCCGGCCAGGCGCTTGAGGCGTTCGATCTCCGCCGCCGATTCCCCGACGCACTGGGCCGCAGCCAGGCGCATGACCACCTGCTCCTGGCGCACCTGGAACTGCGGCAGCGCATAGCAGGCGCCGATCAGGTCGCGCAGGGCCATGGGCAGGCCCCAGTGCGCCTTGAGGCGGATGGCCAAGGGCTCGGCGAAGTCGGCGATGGCCTTGGTCAGGGTGTTGTCGTCGAGGCTCTGGCGGCTTTGCCGCATCCACTGCTGGGCCTGGAAGATCACGCACATCTCGCCCAGCCGGTAGAGCAGCGCCGCCGCCTGCAGCGGACCGTGGTCGAGGCCGCACTGGCGGGCGGTGCGTACCACGGTTTCGGAAAGCTGTTCGATCTCGTCCAGGTAGTTCTGCAGGAACAGCTTCAGGAACGGGTCGGTGGTGCTGCCGGCCTGGCGCAGGGCCAGGGCGATGGCGTGGTTCATGCACGTGCGGGCGCCCATGCGCTTGAGCGCGTCGGGCAGGCTGATGCAGGGCGCCTGGCCGCTGCCATAGGTGGCGCTGTTGGCTGCGGCGATCAGGTAGGCGCACAGCGCCGGGTCGCGGTTCCAGTCGGCGGCCAGTTCCTGGAAGTCCATCGGCACGCCCCGGCTGGCCTGTTGCAGCTTGTCCTTCACGTCGGCCAGCAGCGGCACGTCCAGCTGCTCGGCGGTCAGGCCGCGCAGGTGCTCCTCGAAGCTGCCCTGTTGCGCTTCGGGCTCCACCGCCTGGGCATCGCCGGGCAGCAGGCTCTCCAGGCAGGCGATGACCTTGGGCACGTCGAAGGGCTTGGTGATGTAGGCGCTGATGCCCATGGGCCGGGCGGCCATCACGCTCTCCCGGTCGGCGCGGCCGGTGACCACCAGCAGTGGCACGGTCCTGTCGATGCGGCGGATCTTCTGCATCACATCCAGGCCGGTGCCATCCGGCAGGTTCCAGTCGACGACGACCAGCTGGTAGCGGTTCGACCGCCATGCATCGACGGCGGCCTGCACCGCCGCGAAACTGTCGATTTCTGCACCGGGACGGACGCTCAGCACCAGTTGCTGCAGCAGATTGGCGATCCAAGGATCGTCATCGACTATCTGAACCCTCATCGGCTCCCCTCGTCTTCGCATGCCTGGGCGTTTCCAGGGCGCGGTTCCCGGCCCCGGCAAAGAATAGAACAGCCCCGCCGCCATCGCCCGGGACGCTCTGCAGCGCCATCCGTGCGATCGGCCTACGGCCTGTCCAGCCTTGCCTATAGTGAGTGCGTAACCGCCCGTGCCAGGGCTGTTGCCGGGCCCAGCCACTCCAAAGGATGTCGATTGTGCTGAAGCGAATTGCGACCGCCGACCTGCAGCTCGGCATGTATGTCCAGGAATTCTGCGGTTCATGGATGGACCACCCCTTCTTCCGCGCCAAGTTCGTGATCAAGACCGAAAAGGACCTGCAGCGCATCCGCAGCAGCGAGATCGCCGAGGTGTGGATCGACACCAGCAAGGGCGCCGACGTGGCCGAGCACCTGCCCAGCCGCACCGTCGAGGAGGTGGAGGCCGAGATCGACGAGCGCCTGGCCGCCGCCGAGCACAAGCCGCCCCTGCGTCCCACCAGCCTGGAGGACGAGGTGGCGCGTGCCGCCGAGCTTTGCGCGCGCTCGAAGGAAGCGGTGGTGTCGATGTTCGGCGATGCGCGGATGGGCAAGGCCATCGATGTCGAGAACGCTCAGGGGCTGGTGGAGGAAATCTCCGATTCGGTGCTGCGCTGTCCCAACGCGCTGATCAGCCTGGCCCGCCTGAAGTCGGCCGACGAATACACCTACATGCATTCGGTGGCGGTCTGCGCGCTGATGATCGCCCTCGCCCGCCAGCTCGGCCTGGCCGAGGCCCAGGTGCGCGAGGCGGGCATGGCCGGGCTGCTGCACGACATCGGCAAGATGGCCGTGCCCATGGAGGTGCTGAACAAGCCGGGCAAGCTCACCGACAGCGAGTTCGAGCAGGTGCGCAGCCACCCCGAGGCGGGTGCGCAGATACTCCTGCACAGCGGCCAGGTCAGCGCCCTGGTGCTGGACGTCTGCCTGCACCACCACGAGAAGGTCGACGGCACCGGCTACCCGCATCGCCTGCAGAGCGACCAGATCAGCCTGCTGGCGAAGATGGGCGCCGTGTGCGACGTGTACGACGCCATCACCTCCGATCGCCCCTACAAGCGCGGCTGGGACCCCGCCGAATCCGTCCGCCGCATGGCCGAGTGGAGCCAGTCGCACTTCGACGAGGCGGTGTTCCAGGCCTTCGTCAAATCCATCGGCATCTACCCCACCGGGTCCCTGGTGCGCCTGGACAGCGGGCGCCTCGGCGTCGTGCTGGAGCAGCATCCGAAGTCGCTGACCATGCCGCGGGTCAAGGTGTTCTATTCCGTGCGCCTGAAGGCGGCCATCCCGGTGGAGGTGATCGACCTGGCGAAGCTCGCCGGGCGCGACAAGATCGTCGCGCGGGAATCCTCCGCCGACTGGCCGTTCAAGAACCTCGACGAGCTCTGGTCCGGGATCGCCGACGTGCGCCGCAGCCGCGCGGCAGAGGGGCAGCGCTGAAACGGCGCTTGTGCGGGGCGCGGCGCTGCTGTTCCATGTGCGCTCCCCCCCCTGCAAGGACGACCCCATGTACCGCCTGGACTGGCTGCGCAACCACCTGCAGCACAGCGACACCTACGCCCTCTGGCTCTACCGGCAGTTCGCCTACGAGTTCGCCGACCAGCCCCTGGAGGACTGGCAGCGCGAGTTCGCCGAAGGCCAGCGCAGTGGCGAGTGGCAGTGCCTGGTGGCGCTGGACGGCGAACGCCTGCTCGGCGGCGCGGCCCTGGCCGAGGACGACCTGCCCGGCCGCGATGACCTGGGCCCCTGGCTGGCCTGCGTGTTCACCACGCCCGAGGCGCGCGGCCAGGGCATCGCCGAGCGCCTGATCCAGGGCATCTGCGAGCAGGCCCGCCACCAGGGCCACACGCGGCTCTACCTGCACACCCAGGACCGCGCCGACTACTACGCCCGCCGTGGCTGGGCGCCGCTGGAACTTTTCCAGGCCTGGGGCGCCGAGCACACCCTGATGTGGCGCGCCCTGGACGGCGCGGCATGACCGCGCTGAACCCCGGGCGCGGAAACGGGTCAGAGCGGCTCCATGGCGCCCGGCGTACCGGCCGGGCAGAATGCCGCCCCCGTTATCGATGGAGTGTTCCGATGCGTTTGCTCGCCAGCCTCGCGCTGCCCCTGTTCGCCGCCAACCTGGCGGTCGCCGCCCCCGCCCAGCTGCCCCAGCTGGAGGCCTACAAGGGCCTCGACGCCTGGCTGGTGCCGGTGGAGCCCCTGCGCATCAGCGACCACGTGTGGCAGATCGGCACCGCCAGCATCAGCGCCCTGCTGGTGAAGACCGACGCCGGCGCGGTGCTCATTGACGGCGGCATGCCCCAGGTGGCCGACCACCTGCTGGCCAACATGAAGAAGCTCGGCGTGGCCCCGCAGGATGTGCGCCTGATCCTCCACAGCCACGCCCACATCGACCACGTCGGCCCGCTGGCGGCAATCAAGCGCGCCACCGGCGCCATGCTGGTGAGCAACGCCGAATCCGCCGTGCTGCTGCAGCGCGGCGGCGCCAACGACATCCACTTCGGCAGCGGCATGCTCTTCGAACCGATCCAGACCGACCGCCTGGTGCAGGACGGCGAGGCCGTGACCCTGGGCGACACCACCTTCACCGTGCACTTCACCCCGGGGCACACGCCCGGCAGCATGAGCTGGACCTGGGCCGACACCCGGGACGGCAAGCCCCTGCGCATCGCCTACAGCGACAGCCTCAGCGCGCCGGGCTACCAGCTGCGCCACAACGCCCGCTACCCGCACCTCGTGGAAGCCTTCCGCGCAAGCTTCGCCGCCGTCCGCGCCCTGCCCTGCGACCTGCTGCTCACGCCCCACGCCGAAGGCAGCGGCTGGGACTACGCCAACGCCGCCAGGCCGCACCCGCAGCCGGTCAGCTGCAAGGCCTACGCGGACAAGGCCGAGGCGAATCTCGACAAGATGCTCGCCGAGCAGGCGAACAAGCGCTGACATCCAACGACCAGAGGACCCGGACATGGCCAGCAAAGACGCGATCGCGAGTTTCATCAGGGACGCCTTCCCGCAGACCCGCGTGGTGATCGAGGCCGTCGGGCCGATGACCGCCACGGTGTCGCTGCAGGTGGACGACAGCGACCTGCGCCCCGGCGGCACCGTATCCGGCCCCACGCTCATGGCCGTGGCCGACGTGGCCCTCTACGTCGCCGTGCTGGGGCAGATCGGCATCGTGCCGCTGGCGGTCACCACCAGCCTGACCATCAACTTCCTGCGCCGGCCGGAAGGCGGCCGCCGGGTGATCGGCGAATGCCAGCTGATGAAGCTGGGCAAGACCCTGGCCATGGGCGAGGTCTCCCTCTATTCCGAAGGCCTGGACGACCCCGTCGCCCACGTGGTCGGCACCTACGCCATCCCGCCGGAGCACCTGCGGCAGGTGCCGTGACACCGTGCAGGAGCGAATTCATTGGCTCTGTCTGTGTTAGCTGTTGTGGGCTCAACGAAAAGGCTCAAGAACGGCGCTTTCAGGGCGATTCTGGATTCCTGACACATCCACCGCATGGGTTTCGCTTCGCTCTACACAATCCTACAAAAGCCGCCAGCCACGGCGTCCAGCCGGTGGTGATGCGCACATCAATGTGAAGTCGTGAGCCTCGACGTTGGAGCAGCGGCCAAACGCCCCTTCAGGAGGCCGAGCGCAATCGTCGTTTCAGGGGTTGAGCGACATGGATGTCGCGAGAGTCTCGATGGGCCAGGGATGGCCCTTCGAGGCGTGCCCCTGAAACGATGATGGAGCGAGGGAAGTCTGGCGGAGCCAGACCCGTATGCAGGGGCAAGTTTTTTGGTTCCTTTTCAACGATTGGAAAAGGGACTCGCCCGGCAAGGCGAAACAGAAACCATCAGCAAGACTCGGCAATCAACCGGGCTCCAAATCCTCTAGCAACACTTAACGCAGACAGAGCCAATCCATTCGCCCAGCCCATGCTCGCAGGTTGCAGCGATGCGCACCCCATCAACGGTGGTTGCCGGCCCAGCCTGGGGTTCGCTTCGCTCTTCCCATCCTGCGAATAGGCATATGACGGGTCGTGGGAGCGAATTCATTCGCGAATAACCGGCACCTTGGTCGCATTGACCGCCGTCGCGCGGCCGCGCTTGTATGGCGCCACGACAACGACCACCCGACGCTACGGGACCCGCCATGACCGTGCCTGCCGCCCACCCGACCACCACCCGGGGCTCCACGTTGCTGCTCACCGGCCTGGCGATGCTCGCCTTCGCCGGCAACTCGGTGCTTTGCCGCCTGGCCCTGAAGCACACGGCCATCGATGCCGCCAGCTTCACCGTGCTGCGCATCGCCAGCGGCGCGCTGATGCTGTGGTTCCTGCTCAGGTGGCGCAGCGCCGGCAAGCCCATGGCCGGCAGTTGGCCAGGCGCGCTGGCGCTGGTGGTGTACGCGGCGGGGTTTTCCCTGGCCTATGTCCACCTGGAGACCGGCACCGGCGCCCTGCTGCTGTTCGGCGCGGTGCAGTTGAGCATGCTGTCCTACGGCTTCCTGCGCGGTGAGCGGCTCGGGCTGCTGGGCGCGGCGGGCCTGTTGCTGGCCATGGCCGGGTTGCTGGTGCTGCTGTTGCCGGGCGCCAGTGCGCCGCCCCTGGGCAGTGCGCTGCTGATGCTGGTGGCGGGGCTCGCCTGGGCGGTCTATTCGCTGCTGGGCAAGGGCTCCGGCGATCCGCTGGCTGCCACCACCGGCAACTTCGTGCGGGGCATCCCGATCGCCCTGGCCTGCGCCCTGCCCTTTCTCCACGACCTGCACTACGACCCCGCCGGCGCGGGCTTCGCCCTGCTCTCCGGCGCCGTGGCCTCCGGCCTGGGCTACGCCATCTGGTACGCGGCGGTGGCCCGGCTGGCGGCGATCCAGGCCGCCACGGTCCAGCTCAGCGTGCCGATCATCGCGGCGACGGCGGGCATCCTGCTGCTCGGGGAAGCACTGACCCTCACCCTGGCGATCTCGTCCATTGCGGTGCTGGGAGGCGTGGGGCTGGTCCTGGGCAGCAAGGTGCGCTGAAGCAGCGGCAGGCCTCCGGACCTGGGTGGTCTGTCAGATCTTTACCGTTTCGCTATAGCAAAAGGCTTACAAGAGGCAGATGAAATCTCCTCTGCCCGACTTTATCTGACAGACCTATCCTACACACACGACTGAAGCGCAGGACGCGCCCGGTCAGGGAAGATCGACCAACGCCAGGATGGCAGCCGACAGGATGTCGGACGGTCTGGAAAAAGCCCGCTTCGGCGGGCTTTTTACTTTTCTGCGTTCCGCAGGCATTGCTTCCGCCCCGCCCCTCGCCTACCTCGCATCGAGCACGCCTGCTCCCCTGCGGAGCCCTTCGCCGCCATCCAGGCTGGAAGGATCGGCCGCGCTGGAGGATCATCGAGCCCCTCTCACCGCAGCCCGGAGCCTTTCGATGAGCTGGTCCGCCGCGCAATACCGGAAGTTCGAAGACGAGCGCAATCGCCCCATCCATGACCTGCTGGCGCAGGTGCCCGAGCACCCCGTGGCGCGGGCGATCGACCTGGGCTGCGGCCCGGGCAACTCCACCCAACTGCTCCTCGAGCGTTTTCCCGATGCCCGGGTCACCGGCCTGGACAGCTCGGAGGACATGATCGAGGCCGCCCGCCAGCGCCTGCCGGACGTCAACTTCCAGGTGGGCGACATCACCCGCTGGAGCAGCGCCGAGCCGGTCGACCTGATCCTCGCCAACGCCTCCCTGCAATGGGTGCCGGACCACGCCAGCCTGCTGCCGGCGCTGCTGGCCCGGCTTGCCCCCGGCGGCAGCCTGGCGGTGCAGATGCCCGACAACCTGGACGAACCGGCCCACCGGCTGATGCGCGAGATCGCATCCCAAGGCCCCTGGGCCGAGCGCCTGGCGGACGCCCACCGGGCCCGGGACAGCCGCCATCCGGCGTCGTGGTATTTCGGCGTCCTGCGCGAAGCCGGCGTACGGGTCAACGTCTGGCGGACCGTCTACCACCACGCGCTGGCGGGCGGCCCGAAGGCCATCGTCGAGTGGTTCAAGGGCAGCGGCCTGCGTCCCTTCCTCGCGCCGCTTTCGGCCGCCGAGCAGGAGCAGTACCTGGCCCGTTACGAGGCCGCAGTGGCGGGGGCCTATCCCAGCTACGCCGATGGCTGCGTGCTGCTGCCCTTCCCCCGCCTGTTCTTCGTCGCCACCCGCTGAGACGCGCCCAGGCCGATCAGGCCGTTGCGCGGGGTCCGGCGGTGCATTGGGGCTGAGGGGGCAAGGCGTGGGGTGGGGGCGCGATGAGCCCCATCACCCCGGGGCGAGGCGTGCAGCGAGACGACTCAACCCGCCACGGCCTGGCGGCCGACCGAGCCAGGGTGCAGGGCGCGTCGGGCGAACAGCGTCTTGGCGGCGGTGATCTGGATCGGGCCGCCGGTGAAGGTCGGCAGCTCGCCACGGACCCACTGGTTGCCCTCGCCCTTCCAGCTCACTTCGCCCGCGGCGAGCTTGATGTCGCGGATCAGCTCGCGGATCAGGCCGCGCACCCGCTTCTGGCAGAACACCGCGTCACTGTCGATGGCCTTGCGCAGGGTCGGGTGGTCGTCCTTATCGAGGGTCAGCAGCAGCTTGCCGTCGGGACGGGGCGTGATGGAGACGGTGTAGCCAGGGAAGGCGTCGAAGAATTCTTTGATGGCGATCTGCATTGCAATCACTCCTGTCCGGTTCATTGCCGTAACAGGAAGTGCATCTGCCGTGCCAGCCTCGGGCCGACCGTTAAATCCTTGTTAATCAAACAGTTGCGTAAAGCTGATATCAAGCTGTCATTTGCAGGATGCAAGGCGGGCCAATTGTTGAGGCCGTATTCTGCAAGGGCTCAGGCGCCCTGCAGGCAGCGGGCGAAGAGCTGCAGGATGGGCTGGCTGCGCTGGCCATGACGGGTCAGCAGGATGATGCGCCGCTGGAAGGTCAGCTCGCCCAGGCGGATGACGCGGATGGCGGCCTCGCGCTCCAGCCACAGGCCCGCCTCGGGGATCAGCGAGACCCCGAGCCCCGCTTCGACCATGCGCACGATGGCATCGAGCTCATCGAGTTCCAGTGCCACCTGGATCTCCAGCCGCTGACGACGGAGGAAGCGGGTGACCTGGCGCCCGCCGAAGGAGGTGCGGTCGTAGCGCACCAGCGGCTGGCTGGCGAGGATGCGCAGCGGGTCATCGCCCTCCAGCTCGCAGGGCACGATGAGCACGAAATCCTCTTCGCGCAGGATCTCGGCATGCAGCTCCTTGGGCAGGTCGAACGGCGGCTCGATGAGGATCGCCAGGTCCAGTTCACCCGCGTCCACCTGGCTCAGCAGGTTCAACGAGACACCGGGGATCAGCTTGGGCTCGACCTTGGGCGCGGCCTCGCGCAGGCGCAGCAGTGCGGCGGCCAGCAGGCCGGTCTGCACCGTGGCGATGGCGCCGATGCGCAGCTCGCCGCTGAACTGCTCGGCCGCCTCCGGGGTGGCCATGCGCGTGAAGATCTCCAGCATCTCCCGCGCCATGGGCAGCGCGCGGTGCCCGGCGGCATTGAGGATGGCCTGGCGCCCGGTGCGATCGAACAGGCGCACGCCGAGGGCTTGCTCCAGGTTGCGGATCTGCGCGCTGACCGCCGACTGGGTCAGGCCGATGTGCATCCCGGCGGCGGCGAAGGTGCCGTGGCGGGCGACGGCGATGAAGGTGCGGAGTTCGCGCAGCATGGTCGGCCTCTGATCGAAATTATTCGTGCTCGGCACAAATTATCCCGACTTTCCATCGACAATCCCATCTCTAGAATGGAGCGCACACCCCCACGAGGCAGCACCCCATGAGTCTTTCCCCCTTCCACCTGGCCATCCCCGTCCATGACCTGGCCGCCGCGCGGCACTTCTACGGCGAGGTGTTCGGCCTCGCCGAGGGTCGCTCCAGCGAACACTGGGTGGACTTCGATTTCTTCGGCCACCAACTGGTGATCCACGAGCACCCGAAGACCTCCAGCCAGGAGGCCGCCCACACCAACGCGGTGGACGGCCACGACGTGCCGGTGCCGCATTTCGGCGTGGTGTTGCCCTGGGCGGAATGGGAAGCCCTCGCCGAGCGCCTGCGCGGGCTGGGCACGCGGTTCGTGATCGAGCCCTATGTGCGCTTCAAGGGCCAGGTGGGCGAACAGGCGACCCTGTTCCTGTTAGACCCGTGCGGCAACGCCCTGGAGTTCAAGGCGTTCAAGGACATGGGGCAGTTGTTCGCCAAGTGATGCGAAGCACCGGGCTGCTGTTCAGTGGGTCCCCGCGTTCGCGGGGATGACGGGGTGACTGGCCCGCTGCGGTCGGCGCCGGGCCCTGCTGGGGTTGCTAAGCCTCGGGCAGCTCGCGGGACAGCAGCGCCTTGATGGTGTTGGCGTGGCGCTGCTCGTCCTGCAGCACGGCCTGGAAACGACGCAGCCAGGAGTCGTCACCCATGGCGCCGACCAGGGTCACCAGGGTTTCCCAGGCGGCCTGCTCGCCCAGCTCGTAGATGAGCATGGCGTGCAGGCATTGCGGCACGGTGCTGTCCGGTTGCGCCAGCACCTGGGCCACGCGCTGGGCGGCGATGCCCCAGGTGCGAGGGTGCTCGGCCAGCGCGGTGCGGGCCCGCACGCCAACGGTTTCCAGGGCCTCGATCAGGGTCCAGACGTGGGCCAGCTCTTCATCGCGGATCTGCCGGAAGGTCGCCACCAGCTCGGCGCGGTTGCCGTGGTGGTGCATGGCACGGTCCAGCAGCGAATCGTAGAGCTGTACGCAGATGCTTTCCGCAAGCACGGCCTCTTCCAGCTTGGCGATGAACAGGCTCGAATCGCTGCGCGCCATGGCGGCGAAGGCGTGTTCGCCACGGCTGCGCCAGTCTTCGCCGGGATCATCGGCCGTGGACGGGGCCTGGCCGATGACGCCGACGCCGACGCTGACGAGCTCGCTGCGGTCGGGGCGTGCTGAGGTGACACTGGGCATTGTTATTCTCCTCTCGTGACCCGGCGGGTGCGTGCCTGAGCACCCGCCTTGGTCATGGGAAAATCCGTCCGGTGGGAGGTTCAAGAAGTTTTCAGCCGAGCTGACGACGGGCCGGCATTGCCGTTCAACGTGCCATGCAGCGCTGGTAGCGCTCGTCGACACGCTTGGCGAACCAGGCCGTGGTCAGCTTGCGGGTGATCTTCGGACTCTGCAGGGTGATGCCCGGCAGCACCGCGCGGGGCAGCTTGCGCCCGGCTCCCTTCTCGGCCAGGGCGAAGACCTTCTCGTACAGCTCCGTTTCGGCGAAATCCGGCCCGTCGCCCTGCTCCAGGGCGCGGCGGATGGCGCCATCGCCCATGTCCAGGCGCCGCCCCAGGGTGCGCACCGCCTTCTCGGTGGAACCGGCATCGCGGCTGCCGTGGATGATCAGGTCGCCATCCAGCGCCAGGGGCATGCCGCTGGCCAGGCTCACCGCCTGCTGGAAGGCGGCGTTGCGGCTGGCGTACCAGCCGGCGTTGAAGTCGGCGAAGCGGTACAGCGGCTCGGGGTAGTCCGCCTCGTAGCCGAGCAGGTGGGCGATGCCGAAGTACAGGCCGCCACGGCGGGTGAACACCTCGTCGCGCACGCTGCCGGTGGTCGGGTACGGGTAGTGCTCGGCGTGCTCCTGGGCGAAGGCGATGCTGACCTGCATGGGGCCGCCGGTGTGCACCGGGTTGAAGGTGCCGAACAGCTGGCGGCCGAGGGGCACCATGCCGATGAAGTCATCGAAGATCACGCTCAGCTGGCGCTCGGTGCGCACGGCTGCGAGGCGCTCGGCGTAGGTCTTGCCGGTGGGCGAGCGGATGTCCAGCGCCGAATCCACCAAAAAGCCCGGCAGGTGCAGGCGCGCGGCACGGCGGTCGATCTCCTGGCGGGCGATCTTCGCCAGGCCCGGCACCGCCGGGTCGGCCTGGTAGGTCGACTCCTGCTCGGTCACCGCCAGCACCGCGCAGAAGTTGCTCTTCACCGTGGCCAGCTCCTGGGCGGTGAAGGCCACCTGGATGTCCGTGGCCCAGCCCTGGCGGTCCACCACGCTGCTGGGAATCAGCCGCGCCACCTGGGCGCGCACCTCGGCCGGGGTGAGCTGCGGGCCCTCCTGGCTGCGCTGGCTGCCGCAGCCGGCCAGCAGCGCGGCGGCGACGAGGACGAGACTGGCGGGGGCGAGATTCATGGTGGCTCCGACGGCGGCAAACGAAACGGCATGGCCCAGCTTCGACAGGCGTGCCGTGAAGCTGTTCAACCGACATGCCGGCAATCCGTGCGCGAACGTGCGCGCCTCTGTAGAGTCGCTCCATCCACGCAAGGAGCTGCTGCATGACTGACGACTGGGATTTCTATTTCGCACAGGTCGACGACCGCCCCGCCTCCCTCTACGTCGACCTCGGCGCGGTGCGCGAGGCGCCCCTGGAGCACCTGCCGTTCATGGCCTACGTGCGCCTGCACATGCGCACGCCGCGTGACGACGGCCTCTCCAGCCAGGATGAATTCGACCGGCTGATCGAGATCGAGGACCAGCTGACGGCGCGCCTGGTCAACGAAGGCTGCGCCTACCTGGGCCGCTACACCGGCAACGGCCTGCGCGATTTCTTCTACTTCGTGGGCGACCCGTCGCTCTGGGAGGGCCGGGTGGCCGCCGTGCTGGAGGGTTTCCCCGAGTACGAGTACGAAGCCGGCACCCGGGAAGACCGGGAATGGTCGACCTACTTCGACTTCCTCTTCCCGCCCGCCGAGGACCAGCAACGCATCAGCAACCGCCGCCTGTGCGCGGTGCTGGAAAGCAATGGCGACACGCTGGAGACCCCGCGCGAGATCGACCACTGGTTCTACCTGCCCGACGAGGCCCGTGGCCAGGCGCTGATCGCCGAGGCGGCCACCCTCGAATTCGCCGTGCGCAACTGTGGCTGGACCGAGGATGAGGACGCCTACCAGGTGCAGCTGTGGCGCGAGGACATCCCCCAGCCCGGGCACATCGACGAGCTGACCCTGGCGATGCTGGCCCTGGCGCTGGCCTTCGACGGCGATTACGACGGCTGGGAGACGGTGCTGGTGACGGACGAGCCGACGACGCTGCATTGAGGTTGTTGCGCGAGCCGTGGGCTCCCCGGTTCCAATGAGCAGGCCACCTGCGTAGGGCAGGTGAGCCCCATCCCTATCTGTGGGAGCGAATTCATTCGCGAAAGGCCATGTCGTGGCCCAGGACCTGCAATTCGCAAAGGTGCCTTCAGGGCCTTTCCGGATGCCTGGTGCGCCCACCGCATGGGTTTCGCTTCGCTCTACACCATCCTACGAAAGCCGCCAGCCACGGCATCCACCCGGTGGTGATGCGCACATCAATGTGAAGTATTGAGCATCGATGTTGGAGCAGCCGCCAAACGCCCCTTCAGGAGGCCGAGCGCAATCGTCGTTTCAGGGGTTGAGCGACATGGATGTCGCGAGAGCCGCGATGGGCCAGGGATGGCCCTTCGCGGCGTGCCCCTGAAACGATGATGGAGCGAGGGGAGTCTGGCGAAGCCAGACCCGTATGCAGGGGCAAGCCCTTTTGGTTTCTTTTGGGTGGTTCGGCACCCCGACGACTGCCAAAAGAAACTCGCCCGGCAAGGCGAAACAGAAACCATCAGCAAGACTCGGCAATCAACCGGGTCCCAAATCCCCTAGCAACACCTAACGCAGACAGCGCCAATGAATTCGCCCCTACGGGCCGATCTCCTCGATGCTGATTTCGCGCATGCGGAATTTCTGGATCTTGCCGGTCACGGTCATGGGGAATTCGCTGACGAAGCGGAAGTGCCGCGGCACCTTGAAGTGGGCGATGCGTGAGCGGGCCCAGTCGCGCAGTTCTTCCGCCGTGGCCGTGTGGCCGGGGTGCAGCTGGACCCAGGCCACCAGCTCCTCGCCGTAGCGGTTGCAGGGGATGCCGATCACCTGCACGTCGGCCACCGCCGGGTGGGTGAAGAAGAATTCCTCCAGCTCGCGCGGATAGATGTTCTCGCCACCGCGGATGATCATGTCCTTGCTGCGCCCGACGATGCGCACATAGCCCTCCTCGTCCATGGCCGCCAGGTCGCCGGTGTGCATCCAGCGGCCGGGGTCGATGGCGTCCGTCGTCGCCAGCGGGTTGTTCCAGTAGCCGAGCATGACGCTGTAGCCACGGGTGCACAGCTCGCCGATCTGCCCACGCGGGACGATGCGGCCGTCGGCGTCGACGATCTTGCTTTCCAGGTGCGGCTGGGTACGGCCGACGGTGGTGACGCGCAGTTCCAGGCCGTCATCGGGGCCGGTCTGCAGGGACACCGGGCTGGTCTCGGTCATGCCGTAGGCGATCTGCACCTCGGCCATGTGCATCTCGTCGATCACCCGGCGCATCACTTCGATGGGGCAGGTGGCGCCGGCCATGATCCCGGTGCGCAGGCTGGAGAGGTCGAAGTCGCGGCGCCGGGGGTGGTCCAACTCGGCGATGAACATGGTGGGCACGCCGTACAGCGCGGTGGCCTTTTCCTCCGCCACGGCGGCCAGGGTGGCCAGGGGGTCGAAGGCATCGCCCGGGTAGATCATCGTGCTGCCGTGGGTCAGGCAGCCGAGGTTGCCCATGACCATGCCGAAGCAGTGGTAGAGCGGCACCGGGATCACCAGGCGGTCGTGCTCGGTGAGGCCCAGGCTCTCGCCGACCATGTAGCCGTTGTTGAGGATGTTGTAGTGGCTGAGGGTGGCGCCCTTGGGGAAGCCGGTGGTGCCGGAGGTGTACTGGATGTTGATCGGGTCGTCGAACTGCAACTGGCCCTCGCGCTCGGCCAGCGCTGCGGCGCTCACCTCCCCGGCCCGCGCCTGCAGGGCGGCCCAGGGGAGGAAGCCGGCCGGTGGCTCGGCGGCCAGGCTGACCACGCCGCGCAGCTCCGGCAGCTTCTCGCTGGCGAGCGTGCCCGGCTCGCCGTCGGCCAGGGCCGGGGCCAGTTCCAGCAGCATGGCGTGGTAGTCGGAGGTCTTGAAGGCGTCGGCGCAGATCACCCAGCGGCAGCCGGATTGCTTGAGGGCGTATTCCAGCTCGCTGCTGCGGTAGGCCGGGTTGATGTTGACCAGGATGGCGCCGACCTTGGCGCTGGCGAACTGGGTGATGGTCCATTCGGCGCAGTTGGGCGCCCAGATGCCGAGGCGGTCGCCCGCCTCCAGGCCGATGGCCATGAGCGCGCGGGCATGGCGCTCCACTTCCGCCGCCAGTTGCGCCCAGGTCAGGCGCAGGCCCTGGTGGCGCACCACCAGCGCTTCGCGCTCGGGGAAACGCGCCACGGTGGCGTCGAAGGCGGCGCCCAGGGTCATGGCCAGCAATGGCTTGTCCTGACGCCCACTTGTGTAGCTGGGGTGATTCATGGTGGTCCCTTCTTGTGCTTGTTGGGATCGACGCTGAACCGACTGCCGCTGCCAGGCAGGCAACGCGGGTGAGCCGGTCCTATTTAACCTTTACGTAAACGTTAAGCCAGGCCTGGAGGGGTCTCCGTTGGTCGTAGAGGCGTTGCGCCATGTCGGCCGCAACGCCCTGCCCTCTCACCCTAGGGTCTGTACCAAAAGTCGTCGAGCGACGGTCAGGCGAGGCAAAAACGGGTGAGGAAGCGGAGTTTACGAGCTGTAAATGAGCATTCCGAACCCGCTTTTAACGAAGCATCACCGAGCGTAGGCACTTTTCGTACAGAGCCTAGCGGACGAACACCTGCGTCGTGGTAATGGCCATGTCCCCGCCGGGCAGCTTGATGTTCTTCACCTTCTCCAGGCTGTCCGGGTCGAACACCGCGATGTCGTTGAAGGTACCGGCGAGGTACAGCTTGCTGCCGGCCTTGTTGAAGGCCGCGCAGTAGTAGGTGTGTTCGAGGTTGGCGGCCTTGATCAGCTTCTGCTGCCTGATGTCGTACTTGGCCAGGCGGTTGAGCACGCCGAACATCAGGTTCGGGTCCTTGGGCGAGCGCATGCCGGTGAAGTACAGCTCGGTGAGCGGGGCGAAGTCCTGCACCGTGCTCTTGCCGGTCTTCAGGTCGATGCTGACGAAGCCGTAGATGAAGTCGGCGGTGGCCAGGTCCTGCTTCGCGTCCTTGAACTTCGCCGTGGTGTAGAGCATGGAGAAGTCGTGCAGCGCGCTCTGGTGCGGCCAGAAGTACAGCACGTCCGGCGCGCTGTAGTCGGGGCGCTGCCAGTTGCGTCCGGGCACCGCCACCTCGTACCGGCCGGTGTGCACGTCCATCTTGTAGATGTCCGGCCCCGCCACGAACAGGCTGCCGTCGTCGGCGGCGCGCATCAGGTACACCTGGCGCGGCATGGGGAAGCTGCGCACGGGCTTGGCGTCGAGGCTGTCGGCGGTGCGGAACACCTCCAGGCGCGGCGGCTTGACCACGTAGTGGTCGCTCATCACCTGGGTCGGGTTGACCGTGGTGTACAGCTCCTTGCCGTCCGGGCTCAAGGCGAAGGAGAACATCGAGCGCACCTTCTCCCCCGGGTTGCGCGAGAGCCTGGCGTGGAACACCGTCTTGCAGTCGTCCAGGTCGACGCCGTAGAGGTCGCCGAAGTGGTTGTTGAGCAGGTAGGCGGTCTTGTTGTCCGGCGCCATCATCGCGGTGCCGGGGCCGAAGGCGTCGGGCAGGCGGCAGGTCTTGTAGAGGCTGTCGCTGGCCAGGTCGACCACATGGAGGTTGTTCGGGTAGTTGGTGGCGATCAGGTATTCACTGCCGGGCTTGAGGGCCGGGCCGGCGCTGTCGGCGGCCCAGGCGCCGGTGCCCAGGGCGAGGCTGGCGACGGCGGTCGCCAGGTGGGCGATGACGTTGAGTTTCATGCGGATTCCTCTTCTGTTCTTCTCGCCGGTCACTTGTCTTTGGGGAAGACGGTGCCGAGGTTGCGCCAGTCCTGCGAGGAATCCGCAGCGTTGGCGTTCCAGTCCTGGTAGGTGCTCATCATGTCCGGCACCTGGGCCGGCCACCAGCAGGGGTCGGAGCAGCCGTAGAGGTCCGCCTCCATGGGCTGGCAGAGCGAGGAGACGCCCCCGAAGGCGTCCACTTCCCAGCCCGGGTCGGTGGTGGAGGTGCAGCCGGCCACGGCGCTCATGGCCACCACGTCTTCGATGCGGTCCTCGGCCACGGCCTGGTCCAGCAACTGGGCTTTGTTGTTCAGCGGCTTGAGATGCTTCATGTCAGTGCGCCTTCCGCGGGGTGATGTAGCGGCTGATGAAGGCCGGGTTGGCGGCCATGATCCGGCTGTAGACCTCGATGCCGAAGTCCACCCAGTCACGCATCAGGTCGCAGTAGTGGTAGGTCGGGTGGGTGGGGTCGCCGTAGCGGGCGTAGCTCTCGTGGTAGCAGCCGCCGGAGCAGAGGTTGCGGATGCGGCAGGTGTCGCAGCCGGTGCCCTGGCGGTCCAGGCGCTGGGAGAGGAAGTCGTTGAGCTCGGCCTGTTTCACTCCGCTGTGCACGTCGCCGAAAGTGGGCAGGCTGGAGCCGGTGAAGCGGTGGCAGAGGTTGAGCCCGCCAGCGTGGTCCACGGCCAGCATCTTCAGGCCGGCGCCGCAGGGCAGCGCCTTCTTCTGCCCCTCGTGGATATCGGTGATCAGCTGGTGCAGGTTGGAGAAGCCGATGTTGCGGTGCTCCAGCGCCGCCTCCAGGTAGCGTCGGCCGAGGGCCTTCATGTTGGCGAAGACCTGCACCAGTTCCTCGCCCGTGAGGTTGTAGTCGCTGAGATCGCCCGAGGTGACCGGGGCGAAACCCACCTCGGCGAAACCCATCTCGTTGAACAGGTGGTTCCAGATGGTTTCGACATCGGTGATGCCACGGGTCAGGGTCACCCGCGCGCCCACCGGGCGGCTGCGGTAGCGCGACAGCAGCATGTCGGCCTTGCGCCGCACCACGTCGTAGGTGCCCTGCCCGCCCACGGTGATGCGGTTGCGGTCGTGCACCGTCTTCGGCCCGTCGATGCTGATGGAGAGGCCGAAGCGATGGGCGTCGAGCCAGTCGACGATTTCCTCGGTGAGCAGCGTGGCGTTGGTGGTCATGATGAATTCCACCGGCTTGCCGGCCTGTGCGAAACGCCGCTCGCAGTAGCCCACCATGTGCTCGATCAGCGCGCGGTTGGAGAGCGGTTCGCCGCCGAAGAACACCACGCTGTAGCGGGGCTCGTCGGGGGACTCGCGCAGCAGCATCTCCACCGAGGCTTCGGCGGTCTCGACGGCCATCTTGCGGCCGGCCGAGGGCTTGTCGAGGTCCTCCTTGTAGCAATAGGTGCAGCTGAGGTTGCAGCCGGTGTTGACGTTCAGCACCACGGTGTTCAGCGCCGTGCGCTCGACCCGCCTGATGCCGATCTCCGGCGTCAGTGGCGAGCCGTCGCTCACCAGTTCCAGCGCGATCAGCTCGCGCAGGGTCTCGCTCACCTCCTGGCCGGGGAAGCGCCCGGCCAGGCGCTGCACCAGGTCTTCGGGCGAGCAGCCCTGCTGACGCAGCGTGTCGATGATGCCGCCGGTGACGGCGTCCGTGGCGAACAACGAACTGCTGGGGATGTGGAACAGCATGCGGTCCGCGTCCACCTGCACTTCATGCAGGTTGCGCTCGACCAGATTCAAGATTGCGCCCATGGCGACCTCCGGGGAATTTGCCCAATCGTCGATGCGGTTCGCGGCCGGTTCATGGCAGCGGCGGGTTGTTCCAGCGCTGCACGGTGACGATCAGGTGGCCTTCGCCCTTCTGGCCGCCCTCCTCCAGCTCGGCGATCACCTTCAGGTTGCCGGCGTTGTTGGTCATCATCCGGCGCTCGGGGTTGGGGCCGGCGGCACCGGGGATGAACACGCCGTCCTTCTGCATCTGCCCGGCGAATTTCACGTCCTGGTCCTCCTCGGCGCGTGCGTCGAAGGGCGCGACCGACCAGTTGGCCGGCAGGTAGCCGATGCGGTACGGCTGGCCGGCTGCATCCCGGCCCCAGGCCTCGGCCTCGAAACGGCCCTGCACCTTGGGCGTGGAGCCACCGTTCTCGCCCACCCGGGCGATGGAGAACGCGGGCACCACCTTCACCTCGGTAACCTTGCTGTAGACCGCCAGGGACACGCCCCTGAGCTCGCCCAGCGCCACGTCACGCACACCCGGCGCAGCATCGGCGGCGGCCCTGACCCGCACGCGCACCTGCTCCGACGTCGCCTCCAGCACCTTGACCACCTGCAGGCCGGCCCCCAGCTGCGGAGTGCCTTTCAGGCCGCTGCCCACCAGGGTCAGCTCCGCTTCGCTACCGGCCCTGATAGAGGCCGGCTGCACGGCCAGCAGCTTGGCGCCACCTACCTTGGCGGCGCTGAAGTCGAGGCCGCGCTCGTCGTGCTCGGCCTCGAACATGCGCCCCTTCATCTCGCCATCCAGCGCCGCGAAGACCTGGCGCATGGTGGTGTCGCCGACCTTCACGTTGCCGCGCCATTCATAGCCGTTGTAGAGGATGGCCGAGCCGCTGCCCGTGAAGGGCGTGCCATCGGCGTAGGTGCCGTTCACCTGCAGCGTGAAGCTGTCGCCGGCATCGGCCGTCACCGTCATCACGCCGCGCACATCGCCCTTGGCGAGCATGTGGCCGCTGAAGCTCCATTGCCCCGGCAGCGCATCCGCCCCGGGTCGCGCCTTCTGCCAATCGGCCCAGGCCTGGTCCTCCAGCGGGAAGCGCTTGGCCAGCTCCGGCACCATCTGCTTGAGGGCGATATCCAGCCAGTCGCGGTCGCGGGACTGGGCCTGGTACTCCAGCGACGGCCACTGGCCGAGGTGGAAGTTGACCAGGTGCTCCCACTCCCTGGCCGGGCGGCGCTGCAAGGCTACCCGTGCGCCGGAGTGGCAGCGACCGCACATCTGGGTCAGCTGCTCGTCGAACTGCTCCACCGTGTTGAGGCGACGCTCCATGGCGTAGCGCACGCCCTCGGTCTCGCTGGGAGCCAGGCCTTGCTGGTCGGCCAGGTACTTGACCAGGGTGCGGCGGTCGTCATCGCTGATGGAGAGGCCGTGCATCACCTGCATGCGCGCGATGCTCATCAGCCAGCCTTCGGGCGTCTTGCGCTGGTGACTGATGCGGCTGTAGCGGTCGCCGCCCTCGGGAATGTGGCAACCCATGCACTTGCTCTTGAGCAGCGCCGGGCCCTCCTCCGCCGCCTGGGCCTGGGTGCACAGCAAGGCTGCCGCAGCCAAAAACAGGCTGCCCGCACGCCACCGGAGTCGAATCGTCTTCAAGGTCGGACCTCCACGGTTTTGTTCTTATGGTTCGCACCCGTCTCGCCAGCGGTGCGTCTGCAACGGCAAATACACAATGTGTGCCATCGCCTGGCAGGGCCTTTAAGAACAACGACTTAAGCCATCTCCGGGGGTGCGCCGGGGCCTTCGGTAACGGGGCCGGGCGTCTAATTTCGCGACAGCTCGTCACAGGCTGAGACAGCGGCACCCACCGGGCCGAGGGGGCCGGGCGGCGGCACTGTCCAGCGGCTGTCTCACCCCGTCTCAAACTGCAACAGTGGAGGACGGCGGCGGTGCGGGCCGTTATCGATAAATCCCTTTCCATTCAATTACTTGACTGCATTCAGGGGCCTTGGCACGGGCGTTGCGCGAGCCGTTGCAATGCCCATCGACAGAGGCCCTGCCCATGCATTCCGAACTGCCCGTACTGCCCCAGACCCGAGACTTCCTCGACCGCCCGCTGAAGATGCTGATCGGCGATGGCTGGCAGGACGCCGCCAGCGGCGCCACCCTGGACTTCCGCAACCCCGCCACGGGCGATGTGCTGGGTAGCGTGCCCTCCGCCGCCGCCGAGGATGTCGACCGCGCCGTACGTGCCGCGCGCCAGGCCTTCGACGACTCGCCCTGGAGCCGCATGCGCCCGCGCGAGCGGCAGAACCTGCTGTGGCGCCTGGCCGACCTGATGGAGCGCGACGCCCAGCAACTGGCCGAGCTGGAATGCCTGAACAACGGCAAGAGCGCCGCCGTCGCCCAGGTGATGGACGTGCAACTGGGCATCGACTTCCTGCGCTACATGGCCGGCTGGGCCACAAAGATCGAAGGCACCACGGTCGACCCGTCGCTGCCGCTGATGCCCGACGACCGCTTCCACGGCTTCATCCGGCGCGAGGCGGTGGGCGTGGTGGGCGCCATCGTCGCCTGGAACTTCCCCCTGCTGCTGGCCTGCTGGAAGCTCGGCCCGGCACTGGCCACCGGCTGCACCCTGGTGCTCAAGCCCGCCGACGAAACCCCGCTAACCGCCCTCAAGCTGGCCGAGCTGGTGCTGGAGGCGGGCTACCCGGCGGGGGTGTTCAACGTGGTGACCGGCACCGGCCTCAACGCCGGCGTCGCCCTCACCCGCCACCCGGGCGTGGACAAGCTGACCTTCACCGGCTCAACCGAGGTGGGCAAGCAGATCGGCAAGGCGGCCATGGACAACATGACCCGCGTGACCCTGGAGCTGGGCGGCAAATCCCCCACCCTCGTCCTGCCCGACGCCAACCTGCAGGAGGCCGCCGCCGGCGCCGCCACGGCCATCTTCTTCAACCAGGGGCAGGTGTGCTGCGCCGGCTCGCGCCTCTACGTGCACCGCAAGCACTTCGACAACGTGGTCGCCGACATCGCCGGCATCGCCAACGCCATGAAGCTCGGCAACGGCCTGGACCCCAACGTGCAGATGGGCCCGCTGATCTCCGCCAAGCAACAGGACCGCGTCACCGGCTACATCGACCTCGGCCGCGAACTGGGCGCCACCGTCGCCTGCGGCGGCGAAGGCTTCGGCCCGGGCTACTTCGTCAAACCCACCGTCCTCGTCGACGTCGACCAGAAGCACCGGCTGGTGCAGGAAGAAATCTTCGGCCCCGTACTCGTCGCCATGCCCTTCGACGACCTCGACGAAGCCGTGCGCCTGGCCAACGACAACCCCTACGGCCTGGGCGCGAGCATCTGGTCCAACGACCTTTCCGCCGTGCACCGCATGATCCCGCGCATCAAGTCCGGCTCCGTCTGGGTCAACTGCCACAGCGCCCTCGACCCGGCGCTGCCGTTCGGGGGCTACAAGATGTCGGGGGTCGGCCGCGAGATGGGCGCGGCTGCGATCGAGCACTACACGGAGGTGAAATCGGTGTTGATCAGGGTGTGAGGGGGAAGAGGCAGGAGCTTGCGGTGAGCGCCTGCCTCAAGTTCGACAGTGGATCAGCGACTTACCGTTTCTTGCGACTAAATTGATACGCCGCCCGGTCGTCCTGGTATTGGCGCATAGTAATTTTGCTCAGTCGTACCTGCGCATGGAACAAACCAGAAGCAGCATTCGATTGAAAGTACACACATGAACAACTCAAAACCGGAAAATGAAACGCATAACACTCGCTATCATTCTGGCTTTAACTGCCAACTCCCCCTCGGCCTCGCAAATCACCGAACTGCCGCTGGAACAAAGAGTCGCAGCAGCAGAGCTTGTCATCATCGGGAAGGTATCCAGGATAAAAGAAGGTACTGACATCCAGCTCTATGACGTAGCGGAAGTGACGCCAAAAACGATACTGAAGGGAGAGATCACGGGGACCATTCATGTCGCATTCAACAGTGGGCTCTATGAGGAGAACGGAGACTGCTGCGAAGCAGGCGAAACATACGTCTTATTCTTATCAAAGAGCCCCTCAGGTAATTTTCATACCGTAAACGGCCCTTACGGCTCATACAAAGTACCCCGATAAAAACTCAAGATCCCGAAACAACAGAAACACTCTGCATCCCAGTTAATCCCAGAGAACATACGCACTTTCGTGCTTCGAGTATCAAGTTCCAAATCTTTGCAGCGCTCTTAAGCTGATATCAGAGTTACCCCTTGCCCTCCCGCCCCCTCCTCCCTATCCTGCCCCGGCCACGGTCAATCCCGTGGCCGGGTTTGACAGCCCGAAACTAACGGGCGCGAATGCGCCACGAGGTGCATGCGAGAAACAGCGAATGTTTTTTGCAGGCATCGGTACGCATGCAGCTTTCATAGCTGCTCTGCTCTATGGCAGATCGCGCGGGGAGACCTTCGCGGTCTGCCGGTTCCCGTTAGCCGGTCTGTCAACCCCGCGCGGTCTGCCACCCTTCGATTGACAGCGAATTGGTGCCAGCTCCTGACCCCATAACGGAGAACCACCATGCACGAAGCTTATGTCCCTCTTGCTCACCCCCTCCACGTATCCACAAAGGAGGCCTCTGCATGAACAGCGCCCCTCTGATCGATTACAAGGAGCAACGCATCCAGCAGTTGGTCGACCACCTCGACACGCGACTGCACACCACCCAGGTGATGGCGGAATTGCTCCTGGATTTCGCAGCCTTGCGCGACGGTGCCGACTACTCCTACCTCAGCCGGTACCGGGAAGGCGCCTTGATGGACGCGATGGTTCATCTGTCG
Organism: Pseudomonas tohonis; assembly: GCF_012767755.2. NCBI lineage: Bacteria > Pseudomonadati > Pseudomonadota > Gammaproteobacteria > Pseudomonadales > Pseudomonadaceae > Pseudomonas > Pseudomonas tohonis. The sequence continues at coordinate 2,653,595 of NZ_AP023189.1, read as the reverse complement.
CGCAACAACTATGAAGACTTCTGCAAACTGGCGGAGTTGGCGCAGTTGCCGGGTAAATAGCCGGGGCCCCGTCCCATCTACCTGAGGATTCGCCTGGAGCAACCGTGTTGCTCCAGGCGATACAGCCCGACCGTACATGGAGGTCGCCATGTCACTCGTTTCGCTCACTATTTCCGAGAAGGTCGCCCAGTACCTGGCCAGCCTGGCCAAGGCCACTGGCCGCAGTGAAGACTCCCTGGCGGAGGAAGCGCTGTGGCAATACCTGCACCGTGAAGTCTGGCAACTGGCGGAAACAGAGCGCGCCTTGAAGGAGGCTGATGCCGGCGACTTCGCCAACGATGAGGAGGTGCAGGCCGTACTGGAGAAATGGTCCGGCAATGCATATTGAGTGGCTGGGTAACTTTGCCGACGCGCCGACCACCGGCCACCCCTCCTCCACGGATTCAGGCCTCTCTCACAGAATTCCCTCCCCAGCTCCCCCGATAATCGCGGCCTCAAGTACAACCCCATCCCCCACCCATCCGCTGCCATCGGCAGCCGCTGAACCAGCCCGACAGGACGCACCATGGCCAACGCCCCGAGCCCCGCTCTCGCCGCAATCGATTACGACCGCATCCAGGCCCTGCTGAACTCGGAGTACGTGGAAGAGCACTTCCACGCCTACATCGAAGGCAATGACAACGACGAGTGGGTGACCCTCGAACTTGACGATGGCGAGGAGACGGAGGCGTTCGTCGTGTTCGACCAGCACCGCATCCGCGTCGCGGTGGAGAATTTCGACAGCCCGGCCGCCAGGAACGGGCACAGCGACCACCGCCACTACATCTTCAAGCTGGTGGACCACGAGACCCGCGAGTACGAGGTGCGCTACCAGCCCGTCGAGGTGGATGCAGAGGGCGAGGACACGCTCGATACCTTCCCCATCGCCGAGCAGAGCGCGGCGATCCAGGAAAGCGCCGTGAAGCACTTCGAGGCGCTGGAGGCCTACATCGCCGCCAAGGACGAGCAGCTGACCAACATCAAGGCCAGCCTGCCGCCGGCGATGATTCTCAACGTGCTGGGCAACATGGAGTCCTTCGATGCGCTGAAGTCGGAGTTCGAGGAAATGGCCGCCGCAGCCTTCGTCGACACCTATCGCCTGGACCCGGAGTTCAGCGAACTGGTGAACGACGACCGCATGCCCCGCTCCTACTCGGCCTGCATGGACCGCACCGAGCCCTCGATGACCGACCAGGACTGGGAGAACATCGAGAACCACACCGCCTCCGCCTACTTCATCGTGCGCAACATCTTCTCCGAGCGGACGCGCATCTCGGTCTCGATGGTGACGGCCCGCTGCCTGGGCAACCTGATCGACAAGGGCATGATCACCGCCGCCAAGATCGAGACGGCGGGCCTCGCCCATGGCCTCGTGCGCTGGCGCGAGCTGATCACCCAGATGACCGACGCGGTGGAGCAGCGCGACCAGAAGTCCATGCTGCTGGCCCTGTACAAGATGTTCGTGCGCAAGCCCATCAGCGACGACGACAAGCTCTACACCTGCGGCATGCAGAACCTGGGGCTGCCGGACTTCGTGATCGCCTTCGGCGAGGACGCGGAGCCATCGGAGCAGGAGCAGATCGACTCGGTCGCGCGCTTCGAGAAGGCCTTCCTGGCGACCTTCGGCCTGGAGGAAGCCAGCGAGCCGCTCACGCCCTACAAGAAGCGCCCCGACTTCGGCTACAAGCTCGGCGACCTGCGCCACAACCCCTTCGGCTACACCCTGATCGGCTGAGTCGGCGCCTTCGGCCATGCAACGAGCCCGCTCCTTAGAGCGGGCTTTTTTCGGCTGCCAGCGACACCACTCCGGTGCTCGCCGGATCGGCCTTCCAACCCGGCCGATACCCCACCCAGCCCCTGAAGGTGAAGCCGGCGTAGAACAGCTCGACGCCCTCGAAACCGGCCTGGTGCAGCAGCAGCTCCCCGCCCTTCCTCCGGCAGGAGATGCAGGGTGAGCAGGCAGGTGGCGCCGTCGAAGGGCGCAAGCGAAGTCGACTCGATATGACCCTCGTGCAGGCCTATCCGCGCCTTGAGGTCGGCGCCATTGTGCGAGGCAGACGACACACGTAGCCTTGCGCGCCCCGAGTTCGCTATTTCAAGGAGTGAAGACATGATGAAAGCTGCCCACCTGACCGGACTGGCAGGCCTGTGCCTGTCGCTGGCCTGCGGTGCGTCGGAGCACGCGATGGAGTTCGATGTCCCGTATGGAAACTACGGCACCTACTTCCAACAGGACGTGGGGAAAGAGGGCCGCTTGTCGTGCGACGTGAAAATCGACGAACACCGCTCCGGCGAGAAGTGGAGCCCCGGCGTGATCCTCGCGGCTGCGGAAGATGAAGTGGAAGACAACACCCTGTTTCTCGACAGCTGGCCTGCGGATGAAGGGCAACGCCATTTCTTCGTGCGCACCTTCAACGCCGCACAGCCTGTCATCCATAGCAAGGTCCTCAGCACCGCCGACCACGAGGGCGCCTATACGCTGCGCCTGACGTGGCACACAGACGGTTCCATCAGCTATCAGGTCGCCAGCGGTGATGTCTGGTCGAAGGAAATGAAGATCGAACGGCCCGGCTTTGCCGTACGGCATGTGAGCGTGCACGCGACAGGGGTCAAAGGCACCGCGACCTGCGAGCTGGACGACTGATTGCCAGCGCCGCTACTGCTCATCCTCGGGCCGCAGCGGTGACGCCCACCAGTCGCACCACTCGATCACCTCACGGGACATAGCATCGAGCTCAGCGTGGTAGTTGTGCGCGTGAGGCACGGGGACCTGTGGCTCACCCTCACTGAAACCAAGCTCCCTGAGCGCCCCCTCGTAGTCATCGAGAGGCCCGTAGGCATAGAGCATGTCATGGCGATCCCAGGCCAGCGTGGCCTGCTGCGACGGTGAATGGACCCACAGATCGAAGCGACTGTCATTCGCCAGGAACGGCCTGAATGCGCTGATGAACGCCTCGATCTCCTGGAAAGACAGCTCCGGGCTCTGAAAGCGCGCCGGCTCAGCCTCCCCGCGAGTCGTGTGCAGGATATGAAGCAGCAACAGCGGCTCCTCCAGACAACGGGCGAGCCGCAGGAACACCTCCGGATCAGAGCCGGGAACACCGGCCGATATCCGCTGGTGTGACTCCTCATCGGGAAGCGAAAAAAGCGCTGGGTGGTGATACTGCACCCACTCACCGTTCACCAGATGGCCCAACTTGTACATGCACCGCCTCCTTGCCCTTATTCCTGAAGGGCACAGATCCTGAGACTACGAGCGGCTCAAAGCAACCGATGAGATCAACACGGCGGAACCCGCTCCGGCCGTTTCCATCCCCAGGTGCGCCCGTCACAATGCCCCTCCCGGGCCAACAACCCAGCGCAGGGAATGCCCGAAGCCGCCTTGTCCCCAGCGGGTTCTGCAACGTCCCGGCAAGGCCCGCAAGAACGATCAAATCCCCCCTTTGCTCCCCTGCTAACGTCGCCCCGTCTTCAAGGAGCACCCATGCCAAGCATCGAGAAAGTCCTGTGGTTCCTCGAAACGGAGTTGGGCTCCGAGCTGGATCTCGGGCATGTCGCGCGCCAGTTCGGCCTGTCGCCTTTCGCCCTGTCGCGGTTCTTCTCGATAGCGACGGGCTGGTCGGTGATGCGCTACATCCGCGCGCGCCGGTTGAGCCAGGCGGCGCTGGCATTGGGCGAGAGAAAGCGCGACATCCTCGATATCGCGCTGGATGCCGGCTACGGCTCCCATGAAGCCTTCACACGTGCCTTCAGCGACCTGTTCGGCGTAACGCCCCGGCAGGTTCGCGAACAGGGGTGCGGGAACCTGTCACTGGTGGAGCCTTTGCGCATGAAAGAAATGAGCTTCGTGGAACTGTCCGAACCCCGTTTCGAAACCCGCCCCGAGTTCGTGATCGCCGGCCTGGGCGAGCGTTTTACCTTCGATAAGAACGAAGGCATCGTCGGCCTCTGGCAGGCCTTCATTCCCTACCTGGGCAACATCCCCGGGCAAACCAGCTACGTCACCTACGGCCTGTGCTGCAACCCCGGCGAGGACGGCAGCTTCGAATACATCGCCGGCGTCGAAGTGCCCCGTGTCGAAGGGCTACCGCCCGCCCTGCGCCACTTCAAGGTGCCTCGGCAGGACTACGCCGTGTTCCGCCACCTGGGCCACATCTCGACGATCCACCAGACCTTCCTCACGATCTTCAACAAGTGGCTGCCGGAGTCCGGGTACGCCTTCGCCGACGCCCCGGAGTTCGAGCGATACAGCGCCGATTTCGAGCCGATGGAGGGGACGGGGTTCGTGGAGGTGTGGGTGCCGGTGGTGCGGCGCAGCCAAGCCCCGTAGGTCGGCTGCACCCCGACGCCCTGAGCACGGGAACATCGCGGGCTTCACCCGCCCCCTACGCGGGCCCTTCGGCCCTACCCCACCCGCAACCAGATCACCGAGGCATCGTCGCTGGCCTTGAAGCGCGGGTAGCGCAGGCAGGCGGCATCTTCGAGCTCGATGCGGCGCAGCTCGGCGGCCAGCGGCAGCAGGCCGCTCTCGAGCACGCGGGCCACCAGGGTGGCGGCGTCGTAGTGGCGGTAGGTGTCGAACAGCGCGGCGAAGCCATCGGTCATCAGCAGCAGGTCGTCCCCCCTGGCCAGCGGCGCGCGGGCGTAGTGCATGCCCGCCTTCGCCTGCTCGGCGTCGACGCTCAGCACCGCCTTCGGGCGTTCGCGGGCGGCGCGGCGGTCGGCCAGCACATGGGCGCTGCGCACGTTGTCGGCACCGGTGCCCGGGCCCAGGGCCGCGGCTTCGGCCTGTTCGGTGTCGCGGTTCGGCTCGGGGGTGAGGAAGGCGACGCCGCTGGCGCTGCGGTGGATGACGACGCAGTCGCCGAGATGGCCGCAGGCGAGGCTTTCGCCCTCGATGGCCACGGCAGCGAGCGAGGCGCGGGGCAACTCCCAGTGGGCGACCGGCTCGCGCTGGCGGTCACGCGCATAGTCCGCGGCGACGCGGTCGAACACCCCGTTGCACAGTTCCGCCAGCGGGCCCGAGGCACCGGCGAATGCGCGATGCGCCGAGCCGGCCAGCCAGGCCGCGCCACCGCGCTCGCCCATGAGCCCCGGTTCGCCGAGGTCGGTGGCGCCGTCGATGACCCAGGCATGCTGCTCGGCGCTGCCGATGCGGTCGTCGTTCGGAACCGAGTTCTTGCCCGCGAGGCTGAGGGTCTGGATCAGGTCGAAATGCATGGAGGTCCCTTCAATGGCCAGGCTGAATCAGCGTCGCATTCTAGCCTCCGCTCATTCCGAACAGGGCAGGAAACGGACGAATCAGGGCCGATAACCCTGGGCCAGGAGCCAGCCCTGGAGCTTGCGCCGCGCCTCGGGTGCCTGCTCCGCCAGGGCCTCGGAGACCCGGCCGCCATGCAGCGCCCGGACGATGGGCGCGAGTGCGATGCCATCCAGGTGCCAGATGCCCAGGGGCTGGTCGGCGGTGACGACCACTTCGCGCTCCTCGATCAAATCGCCCTGGATGACGGGCCCACGCTCGACCCGCAGCTGGCCCACATGGGCTGGCACGTGCAGCGGCTCGGCATCCGGCCAGGCACTGCGTTCACGCCAGAACGGCTGCTCCGCCCAGCGCCGCTCCAGGGCGTAGAAATCACGACCGGTGCGGGCGAAGCGCAGGAACGATTGCTCCACCCGCCGCTGGTGGAAGCGCTGCGCCAAGCCGGCGCGCTCGGGCCGTTGCAGCAGGGTGTTGATCACCGCCGGCGCCTGCAGCGCGGAGGACAGGGACTGGAAGATGCCATTGCCCGAAAGCGGGTCCACTGCCATGGCGGCATCGCCCACGCGCAGCCAGTCCACGCCGCTGGCCTCGTTGAAGAGAATCGCGGTGCTGCTGCGGGCATGCAGGTCGGCCGGCTGCAACGCGACCTCGCCGAACAGTTCGCGCACCAGGGCGGACTCACTGCGGCGCTGCGCGCACCAGGCCGGCAGTTGCTCCTTGGGCGGCAGGTCGCGGGCGTCGAGGGTGATCTGCCAGTAGCAGCGCCCGTCCTCCCGCCGTGCCATCCAGGCCCAGCCGTCGGCCAGGCTTTCCAGCGCCGAGCCCGGCTGGCCCGGTGCTTCGCGCCAGGTATTGAGCAGGCTGAGGGTTTCCGGCCCACGCAGGCGCCCCCCCGCCAGCGGTGCCTGGCGACCTCGGGCTTCCACCAGGAAATCCGCACGCAGCGGCTCGCCGCCGTCGAGATGCACGAGGTGCCCCCGCTCCAGCGCCTCGACCCGCAGCACCCGCGCTTCCTGCACCGCGATGCCGACAGCGGCCAGGTCCTCGCGCAGCGCCGCATCGAAGCGCGGGCGATCCAGCAGGCATTCGCGGTTGATCGATTGGCTGTCGGCGCCCCAGGCAACCCGCCGAGCGGACGGCGCATCGGCACAGGCCCGTGCACGGGTGAGACCGGCATGACGCAGGCCTTCGAGCACCCGTTGCGAGACGCCCTCCAGGGCCGCGAAACGCCGCCACTCGCTGACCACGCGCACCGGGTAGCCCAGCCGTTTCAGCCCCAGGGCGACCGCAGCGCCCGCCGGGCCAGCGCCGAGCACGACGACCTCAGCCATGGCGGCGCTCCGGCCCGGTGAAGGCCGCGCCTTCGTGCAGCCAGCGCAGCACCGCCTCGCGGCCGGCACCGGGGTGCTCGCGCAGGTAGGCCGCGATGATTCCGCAGAGTGCAGCGCAGGCCATGCTGGCTCCGGCCACGCCATTGGCGGCACTGACATGGGCGCCGAAATCGGCCTGGGGGCTGCCCAGCCAGGACCACTGCCCCGGCGCGCAACGGGCATCACCGGTGATGCGGATCACCCCCGGGTAGCCGGCCGGGTACACCGCCGCGCCCTGGGCGGGGCTGGAAGCGCAGAGCAGCACACCGGCGCTCTGCACCAGCGCGCAGGCTTCGCGCAGCACGGGGCGGTCATTGCGCAGGCCGAGGCTCATGTTGATCAACGCCACGCCCTGCTCCGCCAGCCAGTACAGGGCGGCGGCGACCTGCAACGGGCTGGTCTGCCAACGCTCGCCGAAGACCTGCGCCATGCAGATGCGCGCCGGCGCGCTGGGCGGGCAGATGGCATCCAGCACCAGGGGGCCGTGGCCGAGGGCATCGGGCTGCGCCTCGCCTTCCTGCAGCTCGCCGCCCTCCAGCCAGAAGCGTCGGGCCAGCGTCACCCGCGCGGCCTGCTCGGGGGCGAAGCCGCTGTCGATGATGCCGATGGCCAGCTCAGTGCCCATGGCTCACCGGCTCCAGGCGCTGCAGGCGGCCCTGCTCCATGCGGAACGCGAGATCGGCTTCGGCCAGGGTCGAGGCGCGGTGGCTGATGAGGATGCGCGTACGCCCGGCGAAGAGCTGGTCGATGGCGGCGATCACGTCGCGCTCGGTGGCTTCGTCCACCGCCGAGGTGGCCTCGTCCAGCACCAGGATCAGCGGGTCCTGCAACAGCGCGCGGGCGATGGCGATGCGCTGCTTCTGCCCACCGGAAAGCTGCTGGCCACGCTCGCCCAGGGGGTTGTCCAGCCCCAGGGGCAGGGACGCGATCAGGCCATCGAGGCGGGCCAGCCGCGCCACCTGTTCGATGGCCTCGCGGCTGGCATCGGGGGCGGCGTAGGCGAGGTTCTCCGCCAGGGTGCCGCGGAACAGCACGATGTCCTGGCTGACCACGGCGATGCACCGGCGCAGGGCCAGCAGGTCCAGTTCGCGCAGGTCGGCGCCGTCCAGCAGGATGCGGCCCCGGTCCGGGTCGTAGAAGCGTTGCAGCAGGTCGATCAGGGTGGACTTGCCGACGCCCGACGCCCCGCTGATGGCGACCTTGAGGCCGGCGGGAATGCTCGCGTCCACGCCATCGAGCAGCACGCCGGCACGCTGTTCGTGGGCGAAGTGCACGCCCTCCAGGCGCAGCGCGCCACGGCCTTCCGGCATCGGTTGCGGCGCATCGCTCTGGCGCACCGTGACCGGCTCCTGCTGCAGCTCCATCACCCGGCCGAGGCTGACGGTCATCCGCTGCAGCGCGACATAGAGCCCCAGCAGGCTCTGCACCGGCCCCACGGCCATGCCCAGGTAGGTGGAGAAGGCGATCAGCGCGCCCAGCTGCCAGGTGCCCTGGATCACCCAGTAGCCGCCGATGAGGAAGGCGCAGGCGCGCGACAGCGAGGTGAGCGTGCCGGGCACCGCGTGGGTGAAGAACTCGGTGACCTGCACCCGCAGCAGTTGGCGCATGTAGCCCTGCCCCAAGCCTTCCAGGCGCCGCGCTTCGCGCTGCTGGGCACCGGCGGCCTGGATGAATTTCATCGCCGGCAGGGTTTCCACCAGGAAGGACGACACATCCGCCGAACGCTCGCGCAGGCTGCGCACCTCGCGCTCCACCTTGCGCCGCATCCAGCGCAGCCAGAGCACCTCGATGGGGATCAGCAGCGCCAGCAGCAGCGACAGCTGCCAGGACAGCATCAGCATCAGCGCCACCGCGCCGACCAGGCCGATGACGCTGGAGACGGCGGAGAACAGCGAGTCCACGGCGAAGCGCTGGATTTCCGCCACGTCGCCATCCAGCCGGGAAAGGATGTCGCCCAGGCGCTTGCGCCCGAAGAAGGCCGGCGACAGGCGCTGCAGGTGACGGTAGAGGTCGTCACGCAGGGCGAAGAGAATGCGCCCCGAGAGCCGTGTGTGCAGGTAGCGGTTGATGCCCGACAGCGCCGTGCCGAGCAGCCCGACCAGGATCATCGCCAGGGCCACCTGCACCAGGGTGCCGAAGTCCCGGGCCAGCAGGCCGTCGTCGATCAGCGTCTTGGTCAGCCAGGGCTGCGCCAGCACCAGGAGGCTGGCGCAGAGGGACAGCCCAAGCAGCGCGGCGATGGCCCGCCCGTGGGGGCGGACGAAGCCGTAGAGCCAGGCCAGGGCACGGCGCAGCAGGTCGGGGTCGCTGGCGTCGACGAGTTTGAGCAGGAGGCGGGTCATGAGGCACAGAAACACTGTAGGGGCGAATTCATTCGCCCAGCAGGCCGGAGGGCTGCCAACGGGGCAACTACGTTGCCCTTGGCGAATGAATTCGCCCCTACAAGAACAATATGCTCCTGCATGGAACTCATCCCCTGAGCTGCTTCAGCTTGCGATACAGCGTCGCGCGGCTGATGCCCAGGGCGTCGGCGGCGGCGGAAACATTGCCCTGGTGGCGCTCCAGGGCGCTGCGGATCAGCTCCAGCTCGTTCTCGCGGATGCTGCCGGGCTGGCGACGGCTGCTGGTCAGCTCGTCCAGCAGGCTGTCGGTGAGGTGGTCCAGGCCCAGCGTCCGTTCGCCGGGCTCGCGCATGGCCAGGGCCGAGCGCAGCACCATTTCCAGTTGGCGGATGTTGCCCGGCCAGTCGTAGCCGCCGAGCAGTTCGGCCAGGTCCTTGTCCAGGCTCATGCCGGGTTCGCCGAGGCGCGCCAGCACCTCGGCGATGAGGGTGGCCAGGTCATCGCGCTCACGCAGCGACGGCAGGCGCAGGCTCACGCCATTGACGCGGTAGTAGAGGTCTTCGCGGAACTGCCCGCCCTGCACCAGGCGCTGCAGGTCGCGGTGGGTGGCGCAGATCACGGCGATGTCCAGCTCCTGCTCCTCGCCCGCGCCGAGCGGTGCGACGCGGCGTTCCTGCAAGACACGCAGCAGGCGCGCCTGCAGGGCCAGGGGCATGTCGCCGATCTCGTCGAGGAACAGCGTGCCGCCCTGGGCCTGCATCACCCGGCCGACCATGCCGCCCTTGCGCGAGCCGGTGAAGGCGCCCTCGCGGTAGCCGAAGAGTTCGGATTCGATCAGCCCTTCGGGGATCGCCGCGCAGTTCACCGCGACGAAAGGCTTGCCCGCGCGCGCACTGGCCTGGTGCAAGGCGCGGGCGACCACTTCCTTGCCGGTGCCGGTTTCGCCCAGCAGCAGCACCGGCAGCTCGCCGGCCAGCCCCTGGCGGGCCATGCGCAAGGCGCGGGCCAGGCGCGCATTGCCGCCGGCCAGGGCTTCCAGCTCCGGCGCGGGCGCGGCGGTCTGCCTGGCCGGTGCCACCGGGGCGACACCGATGTGCCGGGGCAGGTGCAGGGCACGGAAGAAGAACTCGCCGCGCGGGGTCTGCACGCTGCTCACCCCGCCTTGCAGCAGGCGTGCGAGGAAGCCCGAGGCGCGGGCGCCGAGCAGCTCCTCGCAGCGGTGCCCCAGCAGCGCCTGGCGCTCCACCCGCAGCAGGTTGCAGGCCTGGTCGTTGGCGGCCAGCAACTCGCCGTCCAGGCTCAGGGCCAGCAGGCCGTGCCAGGCGGAGCCGAGGTACTGCGGGCGTGAATGGAAGGCCAGCACCAGCTGCTGCGGATAGGTCAGGCCGAACAGGCGGCTCTCGATATTGCCGGCCGCCAGCAGCAGCGTGGCGAAGCTGTCGCGGGGCTCGGCGAGGTGGCCTTCGCGGGTCAGGTCGATGACGCCGACCACGCGACCATGGGGGTCTTTCAGCGGCACCGAGGTGCAGGCGAAGCGGCTGAGGCGGTCCAGGTAGTGCTCGCCGCTGTTGATCAGGGTCGGCCGGCCCTCGACCACGGCGGTGCCCAGGGCGTTGGTGCCGCGCAGCGATTCGCTCCAGCAACTGCCCGGGCGCAGGTCGCGCAGGCCGGCGAGCTGAAGGGCATCGGTCTGCCCTTCGATGGCCAGGACGTTGGCCTGGGCGTCACCGAGTATCACCAGGCCGCCCTGCCCCTGCTGGCGCACCAGGTATTCGAGTTCGGGGGTGGCGGCGTCGATCAGCAGGCGGTTGCCCGCCAGCAGGAGGTCGAGGTCACGCATCTGCTCGATGCCCGCGCCGTCGCCTTCGAGGCAGTCGAGCCCGTGGCCGAGGCTGCGCCGCCAGGAGGCGTCGATCTCCTCGCGCAGCACGCCGCCGGGCAGCTCGCCCTCGCTCTGCAGGCGCAGGCGGGCGAGCCGGGATTGCCGCAGGACATCGTCGTTTCTTGTTATTGGCATGTCATCCGTACTCCAGCGCCCTCCTCGCCCGGCACCTGTATGGGAGCCCGGCGGCAGGGTCGCCCAGAATGTCTACACCCGCCTTCCGGCGCCGTAAAGAGTCGTGTCGTCCGTGGGCATGGCGAGCAATCTTCGCGCCAGAAGGGGCCAGCGGAACGACCGTGACGAGCGTTGACAGGCAGGTTCGCACAGGTTTACGTTAACGTAAAGGTAAACACAGCCGAGCCCGTTTCCATGTCCAAGACCTACAGCATTTCCGACCTCGCCCGCGAACTGGATGTGACCACCCGCGCCATCCGCTTCTACGAGGAGCAGGAGATGCTCTTCCCCGAACGCCGGGGCCAGGAGCGCATCTACAGCCCCAAGGACCTGGTGGCGCTGAAGCTGATCCTGCGCGGCAAGCGCATCGGCTTCTCCCTCGCCGAGTGCAAGGAGCTGATCGACCTCTACGACCCGAGCAGCGGCAACCGCAAGCAGCTGGAGACCTTCATGGAGAAGATCGCCGCCCGCCGCGCGCAGCTGGAACAGCAGCTGCTCGACATCCAGCAGATGCAGCTGGAGCTGGACACCGCCGAGGAACGCTGCCTGGCCGCCCTCGCCGAAACCAAGAAACAGGGCGCCAGCGCCTGACCCGACAACCCGTTTCCCGACAATCACAAGCACAGGTGGAACCATGACTTACCCGAGCCTGAACTTCGCCCTCGGCGACACCATCGACATGCTGCGCGAGCAGGTGCAGCACTTCGTCGCCGCCGAACTGGCGCCCCGCGCGGCCCAGGTGGACAGCGAGAACGCCTTCCCCATGGACATGTGGAAGAAGTTCGGCGAGATGGGCCTGCTCGGCATCACCGTGCCCGAGGAGTTCGGCGGCGCGGGCCTGGGCTACCTGGCCCACGTGGTGGCCATGGAGGAGATCAGCCGCGGTTCCGCCTCGGTCGCCCTCTCCTACGGCGCCCACTCCAACCTGTGCGTCAACCAGATCAACCGCAACGGCACCGCCGAGCAGAAGCACAAGTACCTGCCCAAGCTGATCAGCGGCGAGCACGTCGGCGCCCTGGCCATGAGCGAGCCCAACGCCGGCTCCGATGTGGTCTCCATGAAGCTGCGCGCCGACCGCAAGGGCGACCGCTTCGTGCTCAACGGCAGCAAGACCTGGATCACCAACGGCCCCGACGCCAACACTTACGTGATCTACGCCAAGACCGACCTGGACAAGGGCCCCCACGGCATCACCGCCTTCATCGTCGAGCGCGACTGGAAGGGGTTCTCCCGCAGCAACAAGTTCGACAAGCTCGGCATGCGCGGCTCCAACACCTGCGAGCTGTTCTTCGATGACGTCGAGGTGCCGGAGGAAAACATCCTCGGCGTGCTCAATGGCGGCGTGAAGGTGCTGATGAGCGGGCTCGACTACGAGCGCGTGGTGCTCTCAGGCGGCCCCACTGGGATCATGCAGGCGTGCATGGACGTGGTGGTGCCCTACATCCACGACCGCAAGCAGTTCGGCCAGAGCATCGGCGAGTTCCAGCTGATCCAGGGCAAGGTCGCCGACATGTACACCCAGCTCAACGCCAGCCGCGCCTACCTCTATGCCGTGGCCCAGGCCTGCGACCGCAGCGAGACCACCCGCAAGGACGCCGCCGGGGTGATCCTCTACACCGCCGAGCGCGCGACGCAGATGGCCCTGGACGCGATCCAGATCCTTGGCGGCAACGGCTACATCAACGAATTCCCCGCCGGCCGCCTGCTGCGCGACGCCAAGCTCTACGAGATCGGCGCCGGCACCAGCGAGATCCGCCGCATGCTGATCGGGCGCGAGCTGTTCAACGAAACCAAGTAAGCACATTAGCCGGAAGCCCAAAGCTGGAAGCTGGACGCACGCACTGCTCACTTCCAGCCTCCAGCTTCCGGCTTCAAGCTCGCGGAGCCTCGAATGACCATTCTCACTACCCAACTGAATCCGCGCTCCCCCGACTTCGCCGCCAACGCCGCGGCGATGGGCGAGCAGGTCGGCGCGCTGCGCGAGCTGCTGGCGCGCGTCCATGAAGGCGGCGGCGCCAAGGCCCAGGAACGCCACACTTCGCGAGGCAAGCTGCTGCCGCGCGAGCGCATCAACCGCCTGCTCGACCCCGGCTCGCCCTTCCTCGAGATCGGCCAGCTGGCCGCCCACGAGGTGTATGGCGAGGACGTGCCCGCCGCCGGCGTGGTGGCCGGCATCGGCCGCGTGGAAGGCGTCGAATGCATGATCGTGGCCAACGACGCCACGGTGAAAGGCGGCTCCTACTACCCGCTGACGGTGAAGAAACACCTGCGCGCCCAGGCCATCGCCCGGGAAAACCGCCTGCCGTGCATCTACCTGGTGGACTCCGGCGGCGCCAACCTGCCGCGCCAGGACGAGGTCTTCCCCGACCGCGAGCACTTCGGCCGCATCTTCTTCAACCAGGCCAACATGAGCGCCCTGGGCATCCCGCAGATCGCCGTGGTCATGGGCTCCTGCACCGCCGGTGGCGCCTACGTGCCGGCGATGAGCGACGAGACCATCATGGTGCGCAACCAGGCCACCATCTTCCTCGCCGGCCCGCCGCTGGTGAAGGCCGCCACCGGCGAGGTGGTGAGCGCCGAGGACCTGGGCGGCGCCGACGTGCACTGCAAGACCTCGGGCGTGGCCGACCACTACGCCGAGGACGACGCCCACGCCCTGGCGCTCGCGCGCCGCAGCATCGCCAACCTCAACTGGCGCAAGCTCGGCCAGCTCAACCACCGCCAGCCGGTGCCACCGCGCTACGCGGCGGAGGAGCTGTACGGGGTGATCCCGGCGGACGCCAAGCAGCCCTTCGATGTGCGCGAGGTGATCGCACGCCTGGTGGACGGCTCCGAGTTCGATGAATTCAAGGCCCTGTTCGGCACCACCCTGGTGTGCGGCTTCGCCCACCTCAACGGCTACCCGATCGCCATCCTCGCCAACAACGGCATCCTCTTCGCCGAGGCCGCGCAGAAAGGCGCGCACTTCATCGAACTGGCCTGCCAGCGCGGCATCCCGCTGCTGTTCTTGCAGAACATCACAGGCTTCATGGTCGGCCAGAAGTACGAGGCCGGCGGCATCGCCAAGCACGGCGCCAAGCTGGTCACCGCCGTGGCCTGCGCCAGGGTGCCGAAGTTCACCGTGATCATCGGCGGCAGCTTCGGCGCCGGTAACTACGGCATGTGCGGCCGCGCCTACGACCCGCGCTTCCTGTGGATGTGGCCCAACGCGCGCATCGGCGTGATGGGCGCCGAGCAGGCCGCCGGGGTGCTGGCCCAGGTCAAGCGCGAGCAGAGCGAACGCGCCGGGCAGGTGTTCAGCGCCGAGGAAGAGGCCCGCCTCAAGCAGCCGATCCTCGACCAGTACGAGCGCCAGGGGCACCCCTACTACTCCAGCGCGCGGCTCTGGGACGACGGCGTGATCGACCCGGCGCAGACCCGCGAGGTGCTCGCCATGGCGATCTCCAGCGCGCTCAACGCGCCGATCGAGCCGACCACCTTCGGCGTGTTCAGGATGTGAAAAAACCAGCCGCAAGCTGCAAGCCGCAAGCCCCAGGGGGCGCGGCTCGCACTTGCAGCTTGCCGCTTGAAACGTGCAGCTGGGGAACCCCATGACCGACTTCGACACCCTGCAACTGGAGTTCGCCGACAACGGCGTCGCCACCCTCTGGCTCAACCGCCCGGAGAAGAACAACGCGTTCAACGCCGGCATGATCCGTGAGCTGATCCTCGCCATCGAAACCGTCAAGAGCGCCGCCAACGTGCGCTTCCTGATGCTGCGCGGCCGGGGCCGGCACTTCTCCGCCGGCGCGGATCTCGCCTGGATGCAGGAGTCCGCGCGCCTCGACTACAACGCCAACCTGGACGACTCCCGCGAGCTGGCCGAGCTGATGTACAACCTCTACCAGCTCAAGGTGCCGACCCTCGCCGTGGTGCAGGGCGCGGCCTTCGGCGGCGCACTGGGCCTGATCAGCTGCTGCGACATGGCCATCGGCGCCAGCGACGCGCAGTTCTCCCTGTCCGAGGTGCGCATCGGCCTGGCCCCGGCGGTGATCAGCCCCTTCGTGGTCCAGGCCATCGGCGAGCGCGCCGCGCGCCGCTACGCCCTCACCGCCGAACGCTTCAGCGGCGAGCGCGCCCGCGAACTGGGCCTGCTCGCCGAGTGCTACCCGGCGGAGGAACTGGAACAGGCGGTGCAGGACTGGACCGCCAACCTGCTGCTGAACAGCCCCCAGGCCATGCGTGTGAGCAAGGAGCTGATGCGCGAAGTCGGCAGCGGTGCCCTCAGCCCCAACCTGCGCCGCTACACCGAGAACGCCATCGCCCGCATTCGCGTCAGCCCCGAGGGGCAGGAAGGGCTCACGGCCTTCCTGGAGAAGCGCAAGCCGGGGTGGCAAACGAACAGCTAGAAGCCGGAAGCCAGAAGCTGGAAGCAATCGCAGCCAGCACTAGCCCCCAGCTCGCCAAAGGAGCAGAACAATGATTACAACCTTGCTGATCGCCAACCGTGGCGAAATCGCCTGCCGGGTGATGCGCACCGCCAAGGCCCTGGGCCTGACCACCGTGGCCGTGCACAGTGAAATCGATCGCCACGCCCGCCACGTGCGCGAGGCGGACATGGCGGTGAACCTGGGGGGCGCCAAGCCCTCGGAAAGCTACCTGCTGGCCGAGCGCATCATCGCCGCCGCCCAGGCCAGCGGTGCCCAGGCCATCCACCCCGGCTACGGCTTCCTCTCCGAGAACGCCGCCTTCGCCCGTGCCATCGAGGCTGCCGGCCTGGTGTTCCTCGGCCCGCCGGCCAGCGCCATCGACGCCATGGGCAGCAAGTCCGCCGCCAAGGCGCTGATGGAAGACGCCGGCGTGCCCCTGGTGCCCGGCTACCACGGCGAGGCCCAGGACCTGGAAACCTTCCGCACCGCCGCCGAGCGCATCGGCTACCCGGTGCTGCTCAAGGCCGCCGCCGGAGGTGGCGGCAAGGGCATGAAGGTGGTCGAGCGCGAAGCCGAGCTGGGCGAAGCCCTGGCCTCGGCCCAGCGTGAAGCCCAGTCGGCCTTCGGCGACGCGCGGATGCTGGTGGAGAAGTACGTCCTCAAGCCGCGCCATGTGGAGATCCAGGTGTTCGCCGACCGCCACGGCCACTGCCTGTACCTCAACGAGCGTGATTGCTCGATCCAGCGCCGCCACCAGAAGGTGGTCGAGGAAGCCCCCGCCCCCGGCCTGTCGCCGGAGCTGCGCCGCGCCATGGGCGAAGCCGCCGTGCGCGCCGCCCAGGCCATCGGCTACGTCGGTGCCGGCACCGTGGAATTCCTCCTCGACGAGCGTGGCGACTTCTTCTTCATGGAGATGAACACCCGCCTGCAGGTGGAGCATCCGGTCACCGAGGCCATCACCGGCCTGGACCTGGTGGCCTGGCAGATCCGCGTCGCCCGGGGCGAGGCGCTGCCCATCACCCAGGAGCAGGTGCCGCTGAACGGCCACGCCATCGAAGTGCGCCTCTACGCGGAAGACCCGCAGCAGGACTTCCTCCCCGCCAGCGGCCGCCTCGCGCTGTACCGCGAACCCGCCGCCGGCCCCGGCCGCCGGGTGGACAGCGGCGTCGCCGAGGGCGATGAGGTGTCGCCCTTCTATGACCCGATGCTGGCCAAGCTGATCGCCTGGGGCGAGACCCGCGAGGAAGCCCGCCAGCGCCTGCTGGCCATGCTCGACGAAACCGCCGTGGGCGGCTTCGCCACCAACCTGGCCTTCCTCCGCCGCGTGCTGGCCCACCCCGCCTTCGCCGCCGCCGAACTGGACACCGGCTTCATCGCCCGCCACCAGGAGCAACTGCTGCCCGCCCCTGCCGCGCGGCCCGAAGCCTTCTGGCAGGTCGCCGCCGAAGCCTTCCGCCAGGGCAGCGCCGCCCGCCTGCGCGAGGACGACCCGCATTCACCCTGGAGCCGCAACGATGGCTGGCGCCCCGGGCTGCCCAGCGAGGTGGACCTGCACCTGGCCTGTGGCGAGGAACGCCAGGTGGTGCGCCTGCGCGGCACCGCGCCGAGCCCGATCCGCCTCGAAGGCGAACGCCTGTGGCAGGAACAGGACGGCATCACCCGCCAGCGCCTGGCGATCCGCCGGGGCAACACCCTCTACCTGGAGTGGGACGGCGAGCTGCAACGCGTGGAACAGGTCGACCCGGTGGCCGAGGCCCAGGCCGGGCACGCCCACCACGGAGGGCTGACGGCGCCCATGAACGGCAGTATCGTGCGCATCCTGGTGGAAGCCGGTCAGGCCGTCGAAGCGGGCACCGCCCTGGTGGTGCTGGAAGCGATGAAGATGGAGCACAGCATCCGCGCGCCGCACGCCGGCACCGTCAAGGCGCTGTACTGCAGCGAAGGCGAACTGGTCGCCGAAGGCACCGCGTTGGTGGAGCTGGAAGAGGCCTGAGAGGGCGACGCCCCGTAGGGTGGATGTCGCTCTTTACATCCACCAACCTGGCCCGGCCCAGCCTACGGAGAAGAATTGCGATGAACCCGGCTCGGCACCGCCGATGAATGAGAGAGATGACGCGATGACGATTCCCAAGAAGGTCCGCCTGGTCGAAGTCGGCCCCCGCGATGGCCTGCAGAACGAGAAGCAACCCATCAGCGTGGCCGACAAGGTGCGCCTGGTGGACGACCTCTCCGCCGCCGGCCTCGGCTACATCGAGGTGGGCAGCTTCGTCTCGCCCAAGTGGGTGCCGCAGATGGCCGGCAGCGCCGAGGTGTTCGCCGGCATCACCTACCGCCCGGGCGTCACCTACGCCGCCCTGGCACCGAACATGAAGGGCTTCGAGGCCGCCCTGGAAGCCGGGGTGAAGGAAGTGGCGGTGTTCGCCGCCGCCTCCGAAGCCTTCTCGCAGAAGAACATCAATTGCTCCATCGCCGAGAGCCTGGAGCGCTTCGTGCCGCTGATGGACGCGGCGCGGGCCAACGGCATCCGCGTGCGCGGCTACATCTCCTGCGTGCTGGGCTGCCCCTACGAGGGCGAGGTGCCCGCCGGACAGGTGGCCGCCATCGCCGCCCAGCTGGACGCCATGGGCTGCTATGAAGTCTCCCTCGGCGACACCATCGGCACCGGTACCGCCGGCGCCACTCGCCAGCTGTTCGAAGTGGTGGGCGCCAGGGTGCCGCGCGAGCGTCTCGCCGGGCACTTCCACGACACCTACGGCCAAGCCGTGGCCAACGTCCACGCCGGCCTGCTGGAAGGCATCGCCGTGTTCGACAGCTCCGTCGCCGGCCTCGGCGGCTGCCCCTACGCAAAGGGCGCCACCGGCAACGTCGCCACGGAAGACCTGCTCTACCTCATGAACGGCATGGGCATCGAAACCGGCATCGACATGGACCGCCTGGTGGACGCCGGCCAACGCATCTGCGCCGTGCTCGGCAAGGAAAACGGCTCCCGCGTCGCCCGCGCGCTGCTGGCCAAGCGGAGCAGATAGTTCCGGTCTACTTGCCATTTTCAAAAATTAACGCTGGGGTCTCATCCACCCCACAGGCAACGATCTCTGCAACCAGGAAGGCGGAGCCAGTCCGCCACCTACCCGCTCCTGAATTTGCAGTTCAAGCGTTCGCATAGATTCCGCTCCCTATCGGCTAACCAAGGCCAAATAAATCCATCTGTTATCCCCGCTCCTTCGCGAAATTTTATTCGCCGCTTTTTGGCAATAAGAAACCGGGCCTGACGTGATCGAAAACAGCGGTCCTTTTAACGCCTATCGCTTCCCTCCTGAAAACTCCCAATATAACGATCAGACCGCTGCGTACGAATTCAGGACCCCACCCGTAAGACCATTCAAAAAACTACTGTTATAAAAAGTCTACACGCCAAGTATTTTTCCATCTCCAATCACAACCCTAAGAAAATTCGCAAGCAACACCACTACCTTTCGCCAGTCTTCATAAGCCGCCACCCGCTGAAATTCATATCCTTTTAAAAGAGCATCAAGTGGCATCACAGTGATGCAGTTAAAGGAGTGAATTCTAATGTTCAAAAAAATCAGGCCTTTGAAAACCAATTCCTTCGTAACAATCAAAGCAAGCACCTCTACCAAGGGGCGCGGAGGCGGTGCAATTATGGAGGGGAAATTCTGGATCTATCGAGGAAAATGGAACTAACGCAGCCAAGAAGACCCTCTTCATGAGGGTCTTCCTTTAAAAAACGGAATGGATACCGATCAATGATATTTGAGGCGATCAAACTAATAACAAGGGAAAGCGAAAACTCTTTCAAAAGTTGGAAGATAACTAAAAACAAGTTAGCAAAAACCGTAAAAATCGCCATTTGCAATGAACATATAACGATAACCAACCCTATCGATAATCACATCATACTTCACATAGAAATCACAAAAAACCGCATAGTAATTTCAAATCAAATAATTAACATACTCACTGAAAAATCAAGGCTTTCCAGACCAGCCATCCTCCGATACTTAAACAATACCAAACAGCTTGGAGATTCAATCTGGGAAAATATTTATACCATTACACCGGGTACGTCTGGAAAAATCAGAGCCGACCTTTCAATAAGAATATCTATAGACATCCCAAAGGCAGTTCGATGCGATCCAGCCGAAACCCTTACCGAAGTAATAAGCAAGCAAACTCGCGGTCAAAATATTTCGGTTAGATTTTCTGGGGGTATAGAATCAACGGCGATTTTAGCGGCCTGCAAAGCTATAGCCGACCCCAGAAATATAGTAGCAACGACGTGGTACTCTGAAGCTGAAGGCTATAACTCCGACGTTTCAGAGTCGAGTAGGATTGCGAGAATTCTACAAATTGAGCACCTTCTGGTTCCAATTGATGAGAGCAGATTATTTACAATCCCCTCAACGATGAACCTGCCAGCTTATCCGTCTCCGGCTCTAGCTTTTTCCGGCATTCTAGAAATCTTAGATAGGCACGCCACTGAGCACTTCGGAGGTCGTGCGCCTATAGTTCTAGATGGGCATGGAGGCGATCATGCTTTCCTGGAGCATCCAGACCCCAGGTTATTGCGTAACTGTATTGGCAATAATTTCTTCAAAAAACTTAATGAATACTGCGACCTTAACGCAACCAGCTACTCAAGAGTAATAAAACGAATTCTTTTAGGTCCTGAGCCGCACAAAAATAACATTCTTATCAAGAAATATCGCAAGCAACGCCAGCTCCCTGATTTAACGAAAACCACAAACCGTCTAAGAGCGGAGATAATCCAAGAAGCGCTCGAGGAAATCTGCATAACACCATCTAGGCCAGAAGAAAAAATACTCTACCCATTTCTCCACTCGCCAATGATTGAATGCGCCTTAGCATTTGAGATATCTGAAGCATTCAATTCAAGTCTTAGCAGGATTGCCTTCAGGAAGTCCGCAGCAAAAGCGTTTGGGAATGGCCTTTTCACTAGAGATAACAAGGGCTCTGTAACCGGTTCCTTTCAAAAAGCCCTTAGCCTTCAGCGAGAAAGGCTCTTAGCCATTATAGAAAATGGCTATTGCACGAAAGAGAAATTAATTGATTTATCTAAATTCAAGAGCGCCTATAACATTTCTGCGCAAGGAGCGGAAGGGCTCAACTATGAAATGATGAAAATACTAAACCTTGAGCTATTAATATCGTATTCCTTTAATAAATTGAAGCGACTAACAAGCAATGCAATTTTCTAAATATGTGCACCATGTCGTAATCAACGACGAAATGGTAATTCTCGACGAACCAGGAGACAAGTACTGGCTGCTTAGCCACTCGGACACCCAAGCAGTTATCCATGCTGTGCAATCGAGGCTTGACACATACCCACCCGAACTTCAAGAGCTCGTACAATGTAAAATACTAACCCTTGAGAGAGGAACTGCCCACATTAATATAGGCTCTCCTAGAAAGCTTGGATTAAATAATCACGAGTGGTCTCAATCCTTCAAAGCAAATTTAACCAAAGTTTCAGCTTTCTCAATCATAAAAGCCTCCCTCGCACTAACCCTCTCCTTCATCACAACAAAGACATTTGGCCTACACAAAACCCTGAACCTTATAAGGAAGATAAAAAGAAATCGCCTCAGCACATGCAAGCTTGAATTAAAAGAGCTTCAGCAAATATCTTCCAGCATAAAACAGGCATCTAAAATCTTGCCTTTCAGTACATCATGCTTGCAGCATTCAATATGCACCTTCCTTCTCTGCGCAATTAAGGGAGAGGTTGTCACACTCAAAATCGGAGTAAAAACTTATGATTTTTTTGCCCATGCCTGGACGGAAAGTGATAGCGGTTTGGTTATAGGCGACAAACAAGAAATCCCTGAATCACTTCATGAAATCCTCTCTATCTAGCAAGAGATCATTATTCCGACCATGAGCACCAAACTATCTCATTCCTACCGTAACGCGCTCGACATAACTAAACAAAAATACCCGGCATTCTTCAGAGACTTCTCATTAGTACTTGCTATTATTTTATTCATTTCCGCGTTCAGCTCTATCGTACCGCTACTTTTGAGGGAGTCAGCAAATTTACTGAGCAACTCTTCTACCGAGAGAAGCCTTTTATATATAGTTGTCTCTGCCTATGCACTAGCCTGGACAGTCAGCAATGCAATGGAATGGCTCAAAAGCATAGCAACCTCTTATGTCATGGTACGCTGCGATGCGTCTTTTTATAGATCACTATTCGAATGCTTCTTAAAGCTCACCCCAGAAAATCATAAAATCCTAACAAAGGGAGAGATTCTTTCAGATTTTGACAGATCAATGACAAGTTTTGGACAAATCAATCAAACACTATTCTGGACTCTAGCACCATTAGCCTTCGAATTAATTCTTGTATTCATCATCTTGTGGAAATCAACGAGCCTAGCCTTCTCCTTCGCATTTTTAGTTTCCATCACCCTGCTATTTCTTATCGCAATATGGGTATCACAAAGAACAGAAGACGTGCACCTGGACTGTTTCAATGCAGTAAATGAACTTACTGAGTTCCTGTCTGAAAAAATTGATGCAACCAACGAAATACTTATAAACGCCTCGCAACCTAGAGAATCAAGAAAAATCAAAAGCGTCATTCATAATTATACAAAGGCTATCTTCAAAGCAAACTCACGAATGGCTCTCCTACTAAGCTTGCAAGTCATTGCGATCGGTATGACCCTCCTCGCATTCACCCTTACATCGGCCAACCTTACACTTAATAACCAATTCTCGGTCGGCGACTTTGTGATGGTGGTCTCCTATGTCGTCCAGCTAACAGCCCCATTCGCAGTAATCGCCAGCTCCTTAGTCGGCCTGAAGAGAGATCATCTTGCACTGGAGGCCGGCCTCAAATATTTCAAGCTCACCGCCCCCTCTCCAAGCGGTACAACTCAGTGCAAAAAATCCTCTATATTGTTCAAGATAGACAAATATCAAACCGAGCATATCAAACCACTGTCCACCAACATCCAGCTCGGAAAGACCTACGCAATCTGCGGCCCTTCCGGCAGCGGAAAGACAACATTAATCAATAGTATGATCGGGTTAAATCGCACCTATACAGGTTCCATAGCCCTCTTCGGGGCGGACCTGAAGACCCTTTCGTCCGATGCGGTAATTGACCAAATAAGCGTTGTCCAACAAACCCCATTCATCTTTTCGGGAACGGTTCGTGAAAACCTGCTTTACGGCACGGACAGGGTGGTGGATGACAGCGAGCTGATTGAAGTAATTGACGCACTAGACCTTCACCTGAGCGACGATGTCAGCACAAATAGCCTAGACATAGCTGTCGGTGGAGAAAACCGTTCACTTTCAGGGGGGGAGCAACAGCGAATTGGCATTGCCAGAGCAGTATTACGTCAGAAACGTATAATTATTCTCGATGAACCAACTTCCGCTCTAGATGAAAACACTGCAAAAAAAGCGCTTCGTTTCCTTAGGTCACAGGGTGGTACTTTGATCTTTGCCAGCCATCAAGGCTCCATCATAGAAATGGCGGATGAGATAGTGCGTATAGAACTTATGACACACGCCGAGAGCTTCAATGAAGCAGAATCGGATTGGGCGCAGCGTTGACTGCGCCCAACATCCATCGCTGTTTACCTAACCTCGCCTTTCCCCATCACGGCATCACCGGCGGCACGTATTCCAGGGTGGTGCCCAGGGCCCACAGCAGCACCAGCACCAGTGGGGTGTGCACCAGCAGCTGGACGAAGGAGAAGCCGATCAGGTCGCGCGCCTTCAGGCCCAGCACGCCCAGCAGGGGCAGCATGTAGAAGGGGTTGATCAGGTTCGGCAGCGCCTCGGCGGCGTTGTAGATCTGCACCGACCAGCCCAGGTGGTAGCGCAGCTCGTTGGCCACCTGCATCACGTAGGGCGCCTCGATGATCCACTTGCCGCCACCGGAGGGAATGAAGAAGCCCAGCACGGCGGAGTACACGCCCATCAGCAGCGCGTAAGTGTCGTGGGAGGCGATCTGCACGAAGAAGGTGGAGATGTGGTGCGCCAGGGTCTGGCCGTCGCTGCCGTTGACGGTGGTCATCAGCGCGGCGATGGAGCCGTACAGCGGGAACTGGATCAGCACCCCGGTGGTGGTCGGCACGGCGCGGGCCACGGCGTCGAGGAAGCTGCGCGGGCGCCAGTGCAGCAGTGCGCCGGCCATGATGAACAGCAGGTTGTAGGTGTTGAGCCCGGAGATGGCGGTGATCGCCGGCTTGCTGGCGAACTCCTGGGCCAGCCAGCCACCGGCCAGCACCACCAGCATGATGATCAGCAACGGGCTGTGCTCCAGCCACTCGCCCGGGCGGGTCGGCTTGGGCTGAGGCGGCGCGGTGAAGCTCGGGTCCACGCCACAGGCCTTGGCGTCACGGGCGCTGGCCGCGCTGGGCGCGGTCATGTAGGCGATGGCAAGGGACACCAGGATCAGCGCCAGCAGCATCACGCCCGATTGCCAGAGGAAGATGGTCTCGGTGAAGGGGATCACGCCGGTGATGGCGAGGATGGACGGCGGCAGGCTGGCCGGGTTGGCCTGCAACTGCGCGGCGGAGGACGACAGCCCCAGTGCCCACACGGCGCCCAGGCCGAGGTAGGCGGCGGCACCGGCGGCGCGGTAGTCCATCTTGATGTCTTCACGGCGGGCCAGGGCGCGCACCAGCAGGCCGCCGAACACCAGGGACAGGCCCCAGTTGAGCAGCGAGGCGAGCATGGAGATCAGCGCCACCCAGGCCACCGCCGAGCGGCCGTTCTTCGGCACCCGCGCCAGCAGGTCGATGAGCCGCGATGCCGGGCCGGAGCTGGCGACCACATAGCCGCCGATGACCACGAAGGCCATCTGCATGGTGAAGGGGATCAGGCTCCAGAACCCGTCACCGAAGGCCTTGGCCGTGGCGCTGGCGGGTGCGCCCATGGCCAGCACGGCGACGGTGACGATCAGGACCGCCAGCGCGGCGAATACCCAGGAGTCAGGGAACCAGCGCTCGGCCCAGGCTGAGCAGCGCATGGCGAAACGGGCGGAACGGCTTTCTTCGAGTTGCGTGACCATCGGTCTACCTCACTTTTATTCTTGTCGGCATGGCACGGCCGGGGCCGGGCACCGGATAAGGGTTGGAACCAGCACGAGGGTCTTTGCCCCCTGTTTGCCTGAAACGACGACGCCACGCCCCAGGGCGTGGAATGCGTCTTGCGCCGCTCGGTGAGCGGTGCGGTGCGTGATGCAATTCCCGGCGCAACCTTTATCCGTAGGTCGTCACCGGGCGCAGCGGAGCCCAGCACGGGAGGCTGGGCCGGGTGATGCGTCGGGCCGGGTTCCTCGGCCCGACTGGAGGCTTAACGCTCGATCGCCAGGGCCACGCCCTGGCCGCCGCCGATGCACAGGGTCGCCAGGCCCTTCTTCGCATCGCGCTTGATCATCTCGTGCAGCAGGGTCACCAGTACGCGGCAGCCGGAGGCGCCGATGGGGTGGCCGATGGCGATGGCGCCGCCGTTGACGTTGACCTTATCGGCATCCCAGCCCAGCTCCTGGCCCACGGACAGGGCCTGGGCGGCGAAGGCTTCGTTGGCTTCGATCAGGTCCAGCTCGCCGAGGTTCCAGCCGGCCTTTTCCAGGCAGCGCCTGGTGGCCGAGACCGGGCCGATGCCCATGATCGCCGGGTCGACGCCGGCGTTGGCGTAGGCCGCGATGCGCGCCAGCACCGGCAAGCCCAGGGCCTTGGCTTTTTCGGCGCTCATCAGCAGCACGGCGGCGGCGCCGTCGTTGAGGCTGGAGGCGTTGCCGGCGGTGACGCTGCCGTCCTTCTTGAACGCCGGCTTGAGCTTGGCCAGGGATTCGGCGGTGGTGCCGGCGCGGGGCTGCTCGTCGGTGGCGAAGGCGACGGGCTCGCCCTTCTTCTGCGGGATCAGGATGGGGGTGATCTCATCCTTGAAGCGCCCGCCCTCGATGGCCGCGCAGGCCTTCTGCTGGGAAGCGGCGGCGAAGGCGTCCTGGGCTTCACGGCTGATGCCGTACTTCTCCACCAGGTTCTCGGCGGTGATGCCCATGTGGTAGTCGTTGAAGGCGTCCCACAGGCCGTCCTGGATCATGGTGTCGACCAGCTTGGCGTGGCCCATGCGCAGGCCGGGGCGGGCGCCGGGCATGACGTAGGGGGCGAGGCTCATGCTTTCCTGGCCGCCGGCGATGATCACCTCGGCGTCGCCGCAGCGAATCGCCTGGGTCGCCAGGTGCAGGGCCTTGAGGCCGGAGCCGCAGACCTTGTTCAGGGTCATGGCCGGCACGGCGTGGGGCAGGCCGGCGAGGATGGCGGCCTGGCGCGCGGGGTTCTGGCCGGAACCTGCGGTGAGCACCTGACCGAGGATGACCTCGTCCACCTGGGCGCCGTCGAGGCCGGTCTGGGCCAGCAGCTGGCGGATCACCGCGGCGCCCAGCTCAGGGGCGGGGATGTTGGCCAGCGAGCCCTGGAAGCTGCCGACGGCGGTGCGGGTGGCGGCGACTATGACGACGTCTTGCATGTTCGGTTCTCCTGCGGGGCCACGCCGCACGGGCATGGCCGATGAACAAAAGACCGCCCCGTGGACGAAGCGTGCGTGGCGTTTCGTCCGCG
Organism: Pseudomonas tohonis; assembly: GCF_012767755.2. Classification (NCBI taxonomy): domain Bacteria; kingdom Pseudomonadati; phylum Pseudomonadota; class Gammaproteobacteria; order Pseudomonadales; family Pseudomonadaceae; genus Pseudomonas; species Pseudomonas tohonis. The sequence continues at coordinate 2,627,488 of NZ_AP023189.1, read as the reverse complement.
GGGCGGCAGAGCAATCAGAAGCTCATTTCGATCACGTCATCCGGGACGATCAGCTTGCCGGCGGTCTTGGCGACGATCTCCTCGATGCTGACGCCCGGGGCGCGCTCGCGGAGGATGAAGGCGCCGTCCTCGATCTCCAGGTAGGCCAGGTCGGTGAGCACCTTGCGGATGCAGCGGCAGCCGGTGAGCGGCAGGCTGCAATGCTTGAGCAGCTTGGACTCGCCGTCCTTGGAGGCGTGGGTCATGGTGACGATGATGTTGTCGGCGCCGGCCACCAGGTCCATCGCGCCGCCCATGCCCTTGACCAGCTTGCCGGGGATCATCCAGGAGGCGATGTTGCCCTGCACGTCCACCTCGAAGGCGCCCAGCACCGTGAGGTCGACGTGGCCGCCACGGATCATGGCGAAGGATTCGGCGGAGTCGAAGATCGCCGCGCCCTTGCTGGCGGTGACCGTCTGCTTGCCGGCGTTGATCATGTCGGCGTCGACTTCCTCCTCGGTGGGGAAGGCGCCCATGCCCAGCAGGCCGTTCTCGGATTGCAGCATCACTTCCATGCCCTCGGGCACGTAGTTGGCCACCAGGGTGGGGATGCCGATCCCCAGGTTCACGTAGTAGCCGTCCTTCAGTTCGCGGGCCACGCGCTGGGCCATCTGTTCGCGGGTCAGTGCCATGTCGTTTTCCTCGGATTCTTCTTGTCGTGGTCAGCGAGTGGTGCGCTTTTCGATGCGCTTCTCGAAGGTGCCCTGAATGATGCGATCGACGTAGATGCCCGGGGTGTGGATCTGGCTCGGGTCCAGCTCGCCGGGCTCGACGATCTCCTCCACCTCGACCACGGTGATGCGGCCGGCGGTGGCCACCACCGGGTTGAAGTTCTGTGCGGTGTGGCGGTAGATCACGTTGCCGTAGCGGTCGGCCTTCCAGCCCTTGACGATGGCGAAGTCGCCGGTGATGGCCGGCTCGAGGATGTAGGGGCGGCCGTTGAATTCGCGGGCCTCCTTGCCTTCGGCGACCGGGGTGCCGTAGCCGGTGGCGGTGTAGAAGGCGGGGATGCCGGCGCCGCCGGCGCGCAGCTTCTCGGCGAGGGAGCCCTGGGGGGTGAGCTCGACTTCCAGTTCGCCGCTGAGCAGCTGCTGCTCGAACAGGGCGTTCTCGCCGACGTAGGAGGCGATCATCTTGCGGATCTGCCGGTCTTCCAGCAGCACGCCGAGGCCGAAGCCATCGACGCCGCAGTTGTTGGAGACCACGGTGAGGTCGCGCACGCCACGGCAGCGGATCTCGGCGATCAGGTTCTCGGGGATGCCGCACAGGCCGAAGCCCCCGGCGAGGACGGTCATGCCGTCGGTGAGCCCTTCGAGGGCTTCCTCGTAGCTGCCTACGCGCTTGTCGAGTCCACTCATGGTGCTGCCTCTTGTGATTGTCTTTGGCCCGGCGCATGGCCGGCGAGTGGGCCCAAGCTTCTCCTCGTTCGACTCATTTGTTAATTTTGTTTTTCCTCGCTATTGATCGGCAAAACAAATCAATGACCGTCAAGCAACTGCGTGCCTTCCTCGCCGTCGCCCAGAGCCTGAGCTTCGCCCAGGCCTGCGAGCGCCTGCACCTGTCCCAGCCGGCGCTGTCCCTGGCGATCAAGAACCTGGAGGAATCGCTCGGCGGCCAGTTGCTGGTGCGCACCACCCGCAGCGTGGCGCTTACGCCGGAGGGCGAGACCCTGCTGCCCATCGCCCGGCGCCTGCTGGCGGACTGGGACAACGCCGAGGAGCTGCTGCGCCAGCACTTCACCCTGCAACTGGGCAAGGTGGCCATCGCCGCCATGCCCTCCTTCGCCGGCAACCTGCTGCCGGTGGGCCTCAAGGCCTTCCGCGACCGCCACCCGAAGGTCAACGTCGCGGTGCACGACGTGATCAACGAACAGGTGCTGGAGATGGTGCGCAACCACCGTGTCGAGCTAGGCATCGCCTTCGAGCCGGAGTCCCTCGACGGCCTGGCCTTCACGCCCTTCTACAGCGACCGTTTCGTCGCCGTGGTGCCCGGCGATTGCCCGCTGGCCGAGCGCCGGGAAGTGAGCTGGGCGGAGCTGCTGGGCGAGCCCTTCATCACCCTGCAACGTCCCTCCGCCGTGCGCCTGCTGCTGGAGGAGCGGGTGGCGGCGCGGCACGGCCGGCTGCCGGTGGCCCTGGAGAGCCACCAGTTGGTGACGGTCGGGCGCATGGTCGCCCAGGGCCTGGGCGTGAGCGCGGTGCCCAGCCTGTGCATCCAGCAGATGGAGGAACTGGGCGCCCGCTGCATCGCCCTGCGCGACCCGCAGATCGAGCGTCGCGTGGGCCTGCTGTGGCTCGCCGGGCACACGCTTTCCACCGCCGCTCAGGCCCTGGCCGACGCGCTGCTGCACCTGCGCGACTGGAATCGCCAGGGGCCTGCGGAACCCGGCGAGTGAGACCACCCCTAACCTTGTACCGGCGCGGCCGCCCACGGCCCGTGCCATGCTATGGACATCGCCCGCCAGCGCAGTGGGCCCAGCCGTAGAAGAAGAGGAGTCGCCCGATGAGCCAGCCCCTGTGGACCCCCAGCGCGGAACGCATCGCCGCCACGCGGATGGACGCCTTCCGCCGCGAGATCGCCCGCCGCCACGGCCTCGACCTGCCCGACTACGCCGCCCTGCACGCCTGGAGCGTCGAGCAGCGGGAAGCCTTCTGGCAGGCCCTGGTGGACGCCTTCGACGTGAATTTCCACACACCGCCCCGCACGGTGCTGGAGGAAGGCCCGGCAATGCCCAGCGCCCATTGGTTCCCCGGGGCCACCCTGAACTTCGCCGAGCACCTGCTGCGCCGCCGCGATGACCACCCGGCGCTGGTGGCCGTGGCCGAGGACGGTCGCCGCGAGCCGCTCAGCCACGCCGAGCTGGCCGCCCACGTCGCCGGCCTGCAGCAGCGCCTGGCCGCCGCCGGGGTGGGCATCGGCGACCGCGTGGCGGCCTTCATGCCCAACACCTGGCAGACGGTGGTGGGCATGCTCGCCACCGCCAGCCTCGGCGCCACCTGGTCGTCCTGCTCGCCGGACTTCGGCACCCAGGGGGTGATCGACCGCTTCGGCCAGATCGAACCCAAGGTGCTGATCGCCGCCGCCGGCTACCACTACGCCGGCAAGGCCCTGGACCTGACCGCCAAGCTCAATGAAATCCTCCAGCGCCTGCCCACCCTCGCCCAACTGGTGGTGGTGCCCTATGCCCGCCCCGAGGCCCGCGCCGAAGACTTCGCCACCGCCGCCCGCGTCAGCCTGTGGGACGACTTCTACCGCCCCGGCGGCGAACCCGCGTTCGTTCCGGTGCCCTTCGAGCAGCCGCTGTACATCCTCTATTCCAGCGGCACCACCGGGGTGCCCAAGTGCATCGTCCACGGCGTCGGCGGCACCCTGCTGCAGCACCTCAAGGAACACGCCCTGCATGGCGACCTGAAGGCCGACGACACGCTGTTCTACTTCACCACCTGCGGCTGGATGATGTGGAACTGGCTGGCGTCCGGCCTGGCCCTGGGCGCCACCCTGGTGCTCTACGACGGCTCGCCGTTCCACCCCGGCCCCGAGCGGCTGATGGACCTGATCGACGCCGAGGGCATCAGCATCTTCGGCACCAGCGCCAAGTACCTCGCGGCGCTGCAGAAGGCCGGCGCACGGCCGCGCCAGAGCCATCGGCTGGAGCGCCTCAAGACGCTGCTCTCCACCGGCTCGCCCCTGGCCCACGAGGGCTTCGACTACGTCTACCGCGAGATCAAGGCCGAGCTGTGCCTGTCGTCCATCTCCGGCGGCACCGACATCGTCTCCTGCTTCGCCCTCGGCAACCCGGTGCTGCCGGTGCGGCGCGGCGAGCTGCAATGCAAGGGCCTGGGCATGGACGTGCAGGTGTGGGACGAGCACGGCCAGCCGGTGCACGGCGAGAAGGGCGAGCTGGTCTGCACCCGGCACTTCCCTTCCATGCCGGTGGGCTTCTGGAACGACCCGGACGGCGAGAAATTCCGCGCGGCCTACTTCGAGACCTTCCCCGGCGTCTGGGCCCACGGCGACTACGCCGAGGAGACCGCCCATGGTGGCCTGGTGATCCACGGCCGCTCGGATGCCGTGCTCAACCCCGGCGGCGTGCGCATCGGCACGGCCGAGATCTACCGCCAGGTTGAGAAGGTCGAACAGGTGCTGGAGTCCATCGCCATCGGCCAGGACTGGCAGGGCGACGTACGCGTGGTGCTGTTCGTGCGCCTGCGCGAGGGCGTGGCGCTGGACGACGCCTTGCAGGCGCGCATCCGCCAGGTGATCCGCGACAACACCACGCCGCGCCACGTGCCGGCGAAGATCATCGCCGTCGCCGATATCCCCCGCACCCTCAGCGGCAAGATCGTCGAGCTGGCGGTGCGCAATGTCGTCCACGGCCGCCCGGTGAAGAACACCGACGCCCTGGCCAACCCCCAGGCACTGGAGCTGTTCAGGGTCCTGCCGGAGCTGGCGCGGTGAAGGCGACGAGGCCGTAAGTCGGGTGCAACCCGACGGCTGCATGGCACCCGCGGGCTTCACCCGCCCTGCGAACCCCATCACGCTTGCACCAACGGCCAAGGGAATGGCCGGGGCAGCGGCGCTACCATGGCGGCCTCATCCGTACCTGGAACCCGAGATGGATCTCATCCCCCGCGCCCTCCTCTGCCTGGGCCTGTGCCTGCCCACCCTCGCCCTGGCCACCCCGTGCCAGGAGTTCGAACCCGCCACCGCACGCCTGGAAGGCAAGCTGGAGCGCCAGACCCACCCTGGCCCGCCCAACTTCGAAAGCATCGAGAACGGCGACGAGGCGCGCACCGGCTTCTACCTGGTACTGGCCGAGCCCGCCTGTGTGAAAGGCAATGACTACGAGACCGACATGGGCGCCGAGCAGGACGTGCGCCTGGTGCAACTGGTGCTGGACGAGGCCGGCTACAGGAAGCTCGAACCGCACCTGGGCCAGCAGGTGACCCTCGCCGGCCACCTGTTCTCAGCCGAGACCGCCTTCCACTACGCCCCGCTGCTGATGCAGGACGTGCAGAGGGTGGAAGACCAGCCGACCGCCAGCGCCGACTGCGAGGCCCTGGCCGCCAAGGCCGCCGACGCCCCCGGCTTCCATCCGCCCTGGTGGGGCACGGTGCAGGGCGAGGGCCGGCTGCACTTCCACAGCGCGCCGGACAAGGCCTGCGCCATCCCCGGGCTGTTCATCATCCCCGGTGACGGGGTGACCATCTACGCCGCCGAGAACGGCTGGATGCAGGTCATGTACATCAATTCCAGGGGCGAGGATTTCACCGGCTGGGTGGATGAAAACCGGCTGGATGCCGGCCCGTCGCGCAGCGAGGACGACGGCCAGCCCGAGGAGCGAGGCGAACCCGCCGCGGCCGCAGCCGACCTACCCGGGGACGTGGCCTCCTTCGCCGAGCGCTACGCCAATTGCGAACACTTCCTCGGCGAGGACCCCTACGACGCGGAACGCGCCAAGGAGCTCGCCCAGGCGGTGGAGGAGCTGTGCACCGGCATCGACGCCCAGCTCGATGCGCTGCGCCAGCGCTACAGGGACGATGCGGCCGCCACCCAGGCCCTGGCCGGCTACGAGAAGGTGGAGTGACCCCTCCGGCGAGCCGTCCCGGGCCGGCGACGGCCTCTCCTATACTCCTGGCGTCGCCCTGAAACGGACCCTGCCGTGCTCGCCAGAACCCTGTGCCTCGCCGCCCTGCTCTGCTGCGCCTCCCAGGCTTGCGCCCGGCTCCAGCAGGTCGACCTGTACCTGCCCGATGCGCCCCCATTGACGATGCTGGAAGCCGGCGCCAGCCACGGCATGGTCGGCGACGCCACCCTGCTGGCGCTCAAGCGTGCCGGCTATCAGGTGCGGATCCTCGTCGCACCCTGGGCGCGGGCGCAGAAACGCACGATGGAGGGCCGCGACATCCTCGTCATCCCACTGTCACGCACACCGGATCGCGAGGCCTCCTACACCTGGATCGCACCGATCATGGAATTGCAACGGGCCTTCTTCACCCTCGACGAGCCGGTGAAGGACTTCGCCGAGGCCCGCGCCCGCTACCGCCAGATCGGCGTCGGCCTGGGCACCGCGCAGAACGAGATCCTCCGCCGCGAAGGCTTCGACGGCGGGCAGATACGCTCCCTGGTGCTGGGCGACAAACCCGCGCAGCTGCTGGAGATGGGGCGCATCGACGCCTGGTTCACCGGCGTCCCCGAGGGGCTCTACATCTGGCCCAGGGTCTCGCACCAGCGCCTGCGCATGAGCCCGCCCCTGGCGGCCACCGACCTCTACCTCGCCTGCTCCCTGGCCTGCGACCCGCAGCTGGTGGACGACCTGCGTACGGCCATCGACGCCCTGCGCGCGGACGGCAGCCTGAAGCGCATCCAGGCGCGGTATCTGAAGGACGCCCAGCCGCTACTGGAACAACAGGCTCCGTAGGTCGGGCGCAACCCGACATGAGCCCATTCAAGCCTCGCGGGTTTCACCCGCCCTCAGGGTTGGCGGAAGGGTTCAGTAGTGCTTGCCCGGGTCTTCCGGCGGCGGCTCGTCCTCGGGCAGTTCTTCGAGCTTGAGCTCCAGGCCCCAGCTGGCGGCGTCCTGGGTCGGGGTGGCCTGGGGCGTCGGCGCGGGGGGCGGGGTGGGTGCGGCGGTGGGCCGGGTGCCGGGGCCGTCACGGTGCAGCTTGAGCTTGAGGCGCAGGTTGTTGGCCGAGTCGGCGTTCTTGATCGCTTCCTCTTCCTGGATCGAGCCCTCCACCACCAGGTCGAACAGCGCCTGGTCGAAGGTCTGCATGCCCAGGGCCTTGGACTTCTCCATGATTTCCTTGATCGAGCTGAAGTCGCCACGCTTGATCAGGTCGCTGATGGTGGCGGTGCCCAGCAGCACTTCCACCGCCGCGCGGCGCTTGCCGTCGGAGGTGCGCACCAGGCGCTGGGAGACGAAGGCCTTGAGGTTGTTGCCCAGGTCGTTGAGCAGCTGCGGCCGGCGCTCCTCGGGGAAGAAGTTGATGATGCGGTCCAGCGCTTGGTTGGCGTTGTTGGCGTGCAGGGTGGAGATGGCCAGGTGGCCGGTGTCGGCGAAGGCCAGGGCGTGTTCCATGGTCTCGCGGTCGCGGATCTCGCCGATCAGGATCACGTCCGGCGCCTGGCGCAGGGTGTTCTTCAGGGCGGCGTGGAAGCTGCGGGTGTCCACCCCCACCTCGCGCTGGTTGATGATGGATTTCTTGTGCCGGTGCACGTACTCCACCGGGTCCTCGATGGTGATGATGTGCCCGCCGCTGTTGCGGTTGCGGTAGTCGATCAGCGCGGCCAGGGAGGTGGACTTGCCCGAGCCGGTGCCGCCGACGAAGAGCACCAGGCCGCGTTTTTCCATCACCACCTTGAGCAGCACCTCGGGGAGCTTGAGGTCCTCGAACTTCGGGATATCCAGCTTGATGTTGCGCGCGACGATGGAGACCTCGTTGCGCTGCTTGAAGATGTTGATGCGGAAGCGGCCGATGTTGGGCAGGGAGATGGCCAGGTTCATCTCCAGCTCGCGGTCGAATTCGCCGCGCTGCTCCGGGTCCATGATGGATTCGGCGATACGCGCCACGTCGCCCGGCTTGAGCGGGTCGGTGCCCAGCGGCTTGAGCACGCCGTTGAACTTGGCGCAGGGCGGCGCACCGGTGGACAGGTAGAGGTCCGAGCCATCCTGGGAGGCCAGAACCTTGAGCATCGAGGGGAGATCCATGGGGCGAACGTCCAAAGGGCATTTCGAATAACGGTAGGCGAATTTCGCCCGGCTTCCTGCGCGGTGAGGCGCAGCCGATGAACTGTATGGGCGCGCCGCGCGCTGGCACAATGAACGGCTCCACAAACCACGAGGAAATACCATGGCCAAGGCCCTTGCCCGCCACATCCTGGTCAAGACCGAGGCGGAAGCCGAACAGATCAAGCAGCGCCTGGCCAAGGGCGAGGACTTCGCCGTGCTGGCGAAGAAGCATTCCATCTGCCCTTCCGGCAAGCGCGGCGGCGACCTGGGCGAGGTGCGCCCCGGGCAGATGGTGCGGGTGATCGACCAGGTGATCTTCAAGAAGCCGGTGCGCACCATCCACGGCCCGGTGAAGAGCCAGTTCGGCTACCACCTGGTGCAGGTGTTCTTCAGGGACTGACGCCCCTGCCCGCCCCGCCTGAAACGAAAAAGCCCGGCACCTGGCCGGGCTTTTCGCATCCACCGCCTCACTTCATCGAGTTGGCGAAGGCGTTCCATTCCTCGGTGGCCTTCAGCGCGGCCTCGCGGTGCTTGCGCACGGCTTCGTTCTGCTCGGTGACGAAGGCGCTGATGCACTTGCTGTAGCTGTCCACGTCGCGGCTGAACTGGTCGCGGTGCGCTTCGTCGCGGAACTGCTTGGGCACCTCGGGCTTGTTGCAGTCGTGGCGGGGCTGGGCGGAGTCGGCGAAGGCCAGGGGGGAGGCCAGGGGGGAGGCCAGGAGAAGTATCGCGAGCGCTTTGTGCATGCTTTCCTCACGGGGTTTCCGGCGCGCGCCGGTTGGTTCGAGGGTGCCGATCCGTCGCGGGGCAGGGTCGGCCGGGGTCGTACTTTCCGGCATCCCGCCGGCCCGATCAAGTTCGGCGGCCCGGCCGGGCGGCCCGCAGGGCAGAAAAAAGCCCCGCATCGGCGGGGCTTTCTCGGGACGCTGGAGGGCGCGTCAGACGATCACGCCCTGGCTGCGCAGGTAGTCGTCGTAGGTGCCGCTGAAGTCGGTCACGCCGGTCTCCGAGAGCTCGATGATGCGGGTGGCCAGGGAGCCGACGAACTCGCGGTCGTGGCTGACGAAGATCAGCGTGCCCGGGTAGTTCTCCAGCGCCAGGTTGAGCGCCTCGATGGATTCCATGTCCAGGTGGTTGGTGGGTTCGTCCATCACCAGCACGTTGGGCTTCTTCAGGATCAGCTTGCCGAACAGCATGCGGCCCTGCTCGCCACCGGAGATCACCTTGACCGACTTGAGGATCTCGTCGTTGGAGAACAGCATGCGGCCGAGGGTGCCGCGCACCAGCTGCTCGCCGCCCTGGGTCCACTGGCCCATCCAGTCGAACAGGGTGACATCGTCTTCGAAGTCATGGGCGTGGTCCTGGGCGTAGTAGCCCAGCTCGGCGCTCTCGGTCCATTTCACGCTGCCGGCGTCCGGGGTCATCTCGCCCACCAGGGTGCGCAGCAGGGTGGTCTTGCCGATGCCGTTGGGGCCGATGATGGCGACGCGCTCGCCCGCCTCGATCTGCAGGTCCAGGCCCTTGAACAGCTGCTTGCCTTCGAAGCCCTTGGCCAGCTTCTCCACGGTGACCGCCTGGCGGTGCAGCTTCTTGTGCTGCTCGAAGCGGATGAAGGGGCTGACGCGGCTGGACGGCTTGACCTCGGCCAGCTGGATCTTGTCGATCTGCTTGGCGCGGGAAGTGGCCTGCTTGGCTTTCGAGGCGTTGGCGGAGAAGCGGCTGACGAAGGTCTGCAGTTCGGCGATCTGCGCCTTCTTCTTGGCGTTGTCGGCCAGGAGTTGCTCGCGCGACTGGGTCGCCGCGGTCATGTACTCGTCGTAGTTGCCCGGGAACAGGCGCAGCTCGCCGTAATCCAGGTCAGCCATGTGGGTGCACACGCTGTTGAGGAAGTGACGGTCGTGGGAAATGATGATCATGGTGCTGTTACGCGCCGTGAGGATGTTTTCCAGCCAGCGGATGGTGTTGATGTCCAGGTGGTTGGTCGGCTCGTCCAGCAGCAGCACTTCCGGGTCCGAGAACAGTGCCTGGGCCAGCAGCACGCGCAGTTTCCAGCCGGGCGCCACTTCGCTCATCGGGCCGAAGTGCTGGGCCAGCGGGATGCCCAGGCCGAGCAGCAGCTCGCCGGCGCGGGATTCGGCGGTGTAGCCGTCCATCTCGGCGAACTCGGTCTCAAGCTCGGCCACGGCCATGCCGTCTTCCTCGCTCATCTCCGGCAGGGAGTAGATGCGGTCACGCTCGGCCTTCACCCGCCACAGTTCTTCGTGCCCCATGATCACGGTGTCGATCACGGTGAAGTCTTCGTAGGCGAACTGGTCCTGGCGCAGCTTGCCCAGGCGTACGTTCGGCTCCAGCATCACCTGGCCGCCGGAAGGCTCCAGATCACCGCCGAGGATCTTCATGAAGGTCGACTTGCCGCAGCCGTTGGCGCCGATCAGGCCGTAGCGGTTGCCGTTGCCGAACTTGACGGAAACGTTCTCGAACAGCGGCTTGGGGCCGAACTGCATGGTGATGTTGGCGGTGGAGATCAAGGGGTCTACCTGTCAGATGTGTGCAGCTTTCGAATGTCGCCGGGTACCGGTCGGATACCCGTCTGGAGCGTTCGCAAGGCCCACCGGCCGGCGTCGTGGCCGACCCGTTGGGCATAGCGCAGGAGCAGCGCCCGGGCATGGGGCCCGTGCTGCCTGGCGATGAAAGCGGGGTTCATGTGAAAAAACGCGCGGATTGTCGCATAGCTGTGGCGACAGTTATACGGCAGCGTTCGCCGAAAGCCGGCGGCCGGCCGGACGGCAGGGCTGGCTGGCGACCCGACGGGCGCGTCTCAGCCAGCCAACCCCGCCAGGACCGCGCGCAGGCGCTGGGTTCCGGGGCGCTGGCAGGTGATGGCGACCTCCTCCAGCCCCAGCCAGGTGGCGAGGCGGCGCAGGTTTTCGGCCAGGGCGTGCAGGCCCACCTCGCCGAGCCCGGGTGTTTCCTCGTGCAGGGCGTGCACGGCCAGGCGGTCGTGGGCACGTTCGGCGCGCAGGTCGACGCGGGCGGGGATGCGTTCGTCGTGGAGGAACGGCAGCACGTAGTAGCCGTACCGGCGCTTGTCCGCCGGGGTGTAGATCTCCAGGCGGTAGTGGAAGTCGAACAGGCGCTCGGTGCGGGCACGCTCCCAGATCAGCGAATCGAAGGGCGACAGCAGCGCGCTGGCCCTGACCTTGCGCGGCACCGCCGGCTCGCCAAGGCAGTAGCCCTCCTGCTTCCAGCCGCGCACGGCGACCCTCTGCAGGTCGCCGTTCTCCACCAGTTCGGCCAGGCCCTGGCGGGCATCGGCCACGTCGAGCCGGAAGTAGTCGCGCAGGTCCTTCTCGGTGCTAACGCCCAGGGCCTGGGCCGAGTGCAGCAACAACTGGCGGATGGCATCGGCTTCGGCCAGCTCCGCGCCCGTGCGCAGGTGCGCCGGAATCACCCGCTCGGGCAGGTCGTAGAGCCGCTCGAAGCCGCGCCGCCCGGCGACCGTCACCTCGCCGGCGGCGAACAGCCACTCCAGCGCATGCTTCTCGGCGCTCCAGTCCCACCAGGGGCCGGCGCGTTCCTGGCGGGTGCTCAGGGCCCCGGCACCCAGGGCGCCCTGCTCGTGCACGGCGGCGAGCACGCGCTGGATCACGTCCCGCTGCTCGCGGCCGAAGCGCGCCAGCTGCTGGTAGATGCCACGCCCCTGCGCCGCCCGCTGCATGCGCCAGCGCATCGCCGGGTAGAGTTCCAGGGGCAGCAGCGAAGCCTCGTGCCCCCAGTATTCGAACAGCGCACGGCGCCGCGGCTTGCCCCAGGCGAGCTCGTCCAATAGCTCGCGCGGGTAATCGCCGAGGCGGGAAAAGAACGGCAGGTAGTGCGAGCGCACCAGCGCGTTGACCGAGTCGATCTGCACGACGCCGAGGCGCCCGGCCAGCGCCCGGATGTGGCTGGCACGGATGGCGCCACGGGGCGGCCGCATGAAGCCCTGGGCCGCCAGGGCCAGGCGGCGGGCTTCGGCAGCGCTGAGTTCGAGGGGCATCGGATCGGTCCTTGCGCGGGAATCAGCCGAGGACATTAGCACCCGCGACAGCGGCTTTCCCATCGCCCGCGAGCGGGGCCGGCGGCGGGAAGGGATGGCGGAAGGTGAAGGCCCCGGACCCCGGCCCCTGCTCGCGCAGGAGGGCCAGGCGCTCGGCGGCTTCCTGCGCGTCGGGCCGATGCCCGGCGGGCACCCACCAGCACACCAGGTGCGCGTCGCCGATGCGCGAGAACCACTCGTTGCGACGCTTGAGCATCTCGGGGTGGGCGCCGCGGTAGGTGAAGTCGCGCAGGGACTCCATGTCGCGCCAGACCGAGAGGTTGACCAGCACGTCGTCACCGAAGGGGCGGATGGCGGTGGCGTCGCCGCCGTCGTCCTCCAGCCGCCAGACGTACCCCGGCGAGGCTTCGGCCAGGCCGTTGATGCGCGCCAGGTTGGCCACGAAATCGGCCATGCCGGGCGACTCCAGGGGGGCGAGCATCCGCGCGATGTTCAGTTGCGCCAGTTCGAAGGCAGGGGCCATCGGAAACTCCTTCCTTGGGGTCAGATAGCGAGGCTCAGCGTGCGCACCACCTGGGCGTTGCCGCCGGCCATCAGGCGCTGGATGCGCCCTTCGCCGTCCAGGTCCAGGTCGACGGTGATCAGGCTCGGCGAGGCCGGCCGCATCAGGTAGCCCTGCTCGATCAGCAACTGTGCACCGGGCACACCCGCGCGGTCGTGCAGGTAGCACGCCAGGGGGCCGGCGGCCATGCCGGTGGCGGGCTCCTCGGGGATGCCGAAGCGCGGCGCGAACACCCGCGCACCGGCTACGCGGCCAGGCTGGCGGCTGTCGCGGGAGAAGGCGTAGAAGCCGATGACGTCCAGCTCCTCGCTGATGCGTTCGAGGGCCTCCAGGTCGGTGTGGATGGCGGCGACATCGGCTTCGCTGCGCAGCGGCACGACGACGAAGGCGACACCGGTGCTGACCCGCGAGCTCAGCAACCCCTCGGCCAGTTGCCCGGGCGCAAGGCCCAGCGCGGCGAGGCTCTCCGCCAGCAGGCGCGAGCCGGGCTCGAGGTCCTGGTACTGCGGCGCGCGTTGTTCCATGAACACGCGGTCACCTTCGATGTAGATGTCGCGATTGCCGTCGATGGTTTCCTTGTTGCTCCAGCCCTCGCCGACCTTGCCCAGCTGGCGCAGCAGCGAGAAGGTGGCCACGGTGGCGTGGCCGCAGTGGGGGATCTGCCGGTTGGGGGTGAAGAACTCCAGCTTGAAGGCGGCCTGGGCGGAGGCGGAGACGAAGGCCGTCTCCGACAACCCGAGCTGCGCGGCGATCGCCTGCTTCTGCACGGCAGTCAGCGCATCGGCGTCGAGCACCACGCCAGCCGGGTTGCCACCTTGTCCGCCATCGACGAACGCATTCACGATCCTGACTTCGACTTGCATCGCGTTTCCTTGTTGTGTGGGCTCACTCAAATGTGGGGGTTCACTTGGCCAGCGGGTCGTCCCAGAACGGCCGCTCGCTTTCCTGCATCACGTCGCCCCGGGACAGGCCCAGGTCCTTGAGCATGGCATCACTCAGGCCGGCGAGCTCACGGCGCTGGCGGTACAGCTGGTACCAGCGCAGCATGCGCGCGCCGATGGAAAGATGGGAGCCACGAACGGCGGGCCGGTGGGTGGGGTGCAGCGTGCCTACGAAACCGAATTGACCTTTCATCGCATCGCCCTCCTTGTGGGGTTGGCGACAGTTTCCTGCGACGCATATGATCAATCCAACGAATGTTTCTTATGCACTGCATCTCGGGAATTGATGAATGAGCTACCCCGCCATCGACACGGAACTGCTGCGCACCTTCGTCGCCATCGCCGATAACGGCGGCTTCACCCGCGCAGCCGAAGTGGTCAACCGCACCCAGTCGGCCGTGAGCATGCAGATGAAGCGGCTGGAAGAGGACGTGCTGGAGCGCACGGTGTTCGAGCGCGACGGCCGCCAGGTGCGGCTGACCGCCGAGGGGCAGATCCTGCTGAGCTACGCGCGGCGCATCCTCAAGCTGCACGGCGAGGTGATGACCACCCTGCGCGAGCCGCACATGGTCGGCTCGGTGCGCATCGGCACGCCGGATGACTACGTGATGCGCTTCCTGCCGGGCATCCTCTCGCGCTTCGCCCAGTCCTACCCGCTGGTGCAGGTCGAAGTGCATTGCGAGTCGTCCTCGCAGCTGCTGCAACGCCAGGACCTGGACCTGTCGATCATCACCCGCGAGCCGGGCACCGAGATCGGCCAGTTGCTGCGCCAGGAGCGTTTCGTCTGGGCGGAGGCCATCGGCTTCAGCCCCCACGAGCAATCCCAGCTACCGCTGGCGATGTTCAACACCGACTGCTTCTGCCGCGCCTGGGCCTGCAACGCACTGGACGCCATCGAGCGCCCCTACCGCGTCGCCTACACCAGCCCCAGCCTGTCGGCGATCATGGCGGTGGTCAGCGCCGGCCTCGCGGTGACCGCCCAGTTGCAGAGCCTGATCACGCCCGACATGCGCATCCTGGGCGAAGCCGAGGGCCTGCCCGCCCTGCCCGCCTGCAGCATCGTGCTGGTACGCAATCCGCGCAGCAGCTCACCGGTGACCGAGACCCTGGCCGAGCACATCGTCGAAGGCTTCCGGTTGTAAGTCGTGCCGGGCTTCGCTCTGGCGAAGCCCGGCTGTGTTCCCGCAGGATCCAGGCGGCCCGCCCCCGCGCAGGCTCGATCACTCGAACGCCAGCATCACCGCACAGACCAGCAGGAAGACGCAGAACGCCGTGCGCAGCACGCGCTCCGGCAGCGCATGGGCCAGGCGTACGCCCCAGCTGATGCTGAGCAACCCGCCGACAGCCAGGGGAATGCCCATCGCCCAGTTGACGTGATGGTTGAGGCCGTAGGTGGCCAGGGTCACCGCGGTGCTGGGCGCGGCGAGGGACAGCGACAGCCCCTGGGCAACCACCTGGGTGGTGCCGAAGACGCTGGTCAGCACCGGCGTGGCGACCACCGCGCCCCCCACCCCGAACAGCCCGCCCATGGCTCCGGCGAACCCGCCGAGCACGCCCAGCCAGGGCCAGGGATGGCGCAATTCCGCGCTGGCCGGGGCCGTGGCCATGAACATGCGGGCGAAGTTGTAGGCCGCCAGGGCCAGCAGGAAGCCGACGAAGGCCAGGCGCATGCTTTCCGCCTCCAGGCGCACCGCGAACAGCGACGCCAGCCAGGCGAAGCCGAAGCTGGTCACCGCCAGCAACAACGCGAAGCGCGGATCGATGCGGTTGCGCTGGTGGTAGCGCCAGAGCGCCAGCAGCACGTTGGGCACCACCATCACCAGGGCAGTGCCCTGGGCCAGTTGCTGGTCGAGGCCGAAGAGCACGCCCAGGGCGGGAATGGCGATCAGCCCTCCGCCGATCCCGAACAGCCCACCCAGGGTGCCAAGGGCCGCACCGAGCACCACATTCAACGCGATAGCAAACAGATCCATAACGCCTCCGATCAGATGCCGCGCATGCTACGCAGCCTTGGCTAGCACGGAAACGCACAGCAACGCACAATGGCTTTGCGTAATTGGCATAGGCAACCCCCAATGAATCCCGATGCACTGACCGAACAGCTGGCCCTCTTCCTCGACGTGCTCGAGGCCGGCAGCTTCTCCGCCGCCGCCCGACGCCACCCGCTCACGCCCTCGGCCGTGGCCCGGCGCATCGACACCCTGGAACGCAGCCTCGGCAGCACCCTCTTCACCCGCAGCACCCATGCGGTACGCGCGACACCGGCGGGGCTCGCCTTCGCCGAACGGGCCAGGCGGATACTCGCCGAGCTGCGCCTGGCACGGGCCGAGGCCGTGTCCCTGAGCAGTGCGCCGGAGGGGCTGATCCGCATCGATGCGCCCGCCCCCTTCGGCCGTCGCCACCTGGCACCGGCCATCGCCGAATTCCTCGTCACCTACCCGGGGCTGGACGTGCAGTTGCGGCTGATCGACAGCTTCATCGACATGCACGGCACCCACCTGGGCGAGGTGGACCTGGTGCTGCGCATCGGCCCGCTGGCGGACACCCGCCTGGTGGCGACACCGCTGTCGCCGCTGGTGCGCGTGCTCTGTGCCAGCCCCGACTACCTGCGCCGGCGCGGCGTGCCCCAGGACCCGCGCGAGCTGACCGACCACGACGGCCTCGACTGGGACGCCCTCGCCCCGCCCTACGCCTGGCGTTTCGAGGTGGAGGGCCGCAGCCAGGTGATCCGCCCCCGGCGCATGCGCATGACGGCCAATAACGCCGAGACCCTGTTGTTCAGCGCCGTCGCCGGGCTGGGCGTCGCCCACCTGCCGACCTGGCTGATCAGCGACTACCTGCTGCGTGGCGAATTGGTGCCGCTGCTCTGCGAGAACGGCCTGCCCGCCCCGGAGCCCAGCGGCATCTACGCGCTGCGCCTGGAAGGCGAGGCCAGTTCGCGCAGCCGGCTGCTGCTGGAGTTCCTCAAGAACCGCTTCGGCCCGGTGCCACCCTGGGACCTGGCCCTGAGCGGCCTGGGCCAGGCCTGAGGAGCTCACCCGCCCTACCCGCAGGAGGGCGTAGAGCGCAGCGAAACCCATCATCGCAGCCCCGAGTCCCGGGCTACCGAGGCCGATTGGTCAGTTGGGCAGTTGCACCACGCGGGTGCCGGCGGTCAGGTCGTGCAGGCAGCGGCGGTCCTCACGGAAGATGAACAGGTAGTTCGCCAGCAGCACCAGGCCACCGATGATCGGGATGTAGGCGACCAGGCCCCAGAGCAGGTAGCGCTTGAGGTACATGGTGATCCACTCGGGCTTGTTGCCTTGCAGGTCGACGATGGCGAGCTTGAGGATGCGCTTGCCCACGGTCTGGCCGTAGTTCTTCAGGAAGTGCCCGTTGATCGCCAGGAACACGACGATCCCCACCAGCGAGCCCAGCGCCTGCTGACCGAACCCGGGCTGCGTACCCTCCATGATTCCATCGTAGAGGCCGAGCAGGTAGCTGATGGGCAGGGTGACGCACAACAGGATCATCCCGTCGATGAGCGCGGCGCCGAGGCGCGAGCCCCGTGCAGCCAGCGGCAGGCCGGTGGCTTCGTGGGTCAGTTCCGCCTGGGGCGATTGATAGGGGTTCTGGGTGTCGGTCATTTGCAGCTTTCCTTGCGTGGATTCAGCACGCAATTCTGGCCTCTACCCGTCATGGCGCAAGTGGCGGCTCACCGAAATGAGAACCGGTCAAATTTTGCTCACGAAAGGCTTGTGCGCTAAATTATGACCATTCCAGCCCCCAAGGAGGCCGCCATGAACACCCCGCTCGAACGCTGCGACGACCTGCTGCTCGACAACCAGCTGTGCTTTGCCCTGTATTCCACCTCCCTGCTGATGACCAAGGTGTACAAGCCGTTGCTGCAGGAACTGGGCCTCACCTACCCGCAGTACCTGGCGATGATGGTGCTCTGGGAAGGCGACGGCATCACCGTGGGCGATATCAGCGCGCGCCTGCTCACCGACCCGGGCTCCCTCACCCCCCTGCTCAAGCGCCTGGAAGCCGAAGGCCTGATCACCCGCACCCGCAGCAGCGCCGACGAGCGCGTGGTCGAACTGCACCTCACCGACAAGGGCCGTGCCATGCACAAGCAGGCCCAGCGCGTGCCCGCCTGCATCCTCGCCGCCAGCGAGATGGACATTGCCAGCCTCGGCCAACTGAAGGACGAACTGGTGAACCTGCGCAGGAGCCTGCAAAAGGCCGTCTGACGGCCTTATTCCTGTTTCGCTGGCGCGTTATTCGGTTTTGTTCTCGATAAATATCTTGCGCGCAAACTAAATGATCGCTAATTTCCACATCACGCACTTAGTTAGCGCGCAATATTTTACGAAACCAAACGAATCCAGCGGAGAACCACCATGACCACCCAGCGCATCGGCACCCTCCTCACCGGCAGCCTGCTCGCCCTGTCCATCGGCAGCGCCTTCGCCGCCGGCAGCCCCGGCGTGGAACACACCACCCAGGCCTTCCTCGAAGCCCTCGAAGCCGGCAACGGCAAGCCCCTGGAAACCCTGGCGCCGAAGGATGCCCGCGCCGTGCTGGTGGGCGCCCAGGCGGGCGTCAAGGTCGACCTCTCCGGCACCCGCGTCGAGAAGAAGAGCATCGAGATCAACGGCCAGCCCCTGGAGCTGACCCTCGTCCGCCCCGAAGGCGCCAAGGGCGACCTGCCGGTGTTCATGTTCTTCCACGGCGGCGGCTGGGTGCTGGGCGACTACCCCACCCACGAACGCCTGATCCATGACCTGGTGGTGAACTCCGGCGCGGTCGCCGTCTACGTGAACTACACCCCCTCGCCGGAGGCCAAGTACCCCACCGCCATCAACCAGGCCTACGCCGCCACCAAATGGGTGGCCGAGCACGGCAAGGACATCGGCGTCGACAGCTCGCGCCTGGCGGTGGCCGGCAACAGCGTCGGCGGCAACATGGCGGCGGTGGTGGCGCTGATGGCCAAGGAACAGGGCACCCCGAAACTGCGCGCCCAGGTGTTGCTGTGGCCGGTGACCGACGCCAACTTCGAGACGGCCTCGTACAACCAGTTCGCCCAGGGGCACTTCCTCACCAAGCCGATGATGCAGTGGTTCTGGGACAGCTACACCACCGACCCGAAGCAGCGCGCCGAGATCCACGCATCGCCCCTGCGCGCCACCACCGAGCAACTGAAAGGCCTGCCGCCGACCCTGATCCAGACCGCCGAGTTCGACGTGCTGCGTGACGAAGGCGAAGCCTACGCCCGCAAACTGGACGCCGCCGGCGTCGAGGTCACCGCCGTGCGCTACAACGGCATGATCCACGACTACGGCCTGCTCAACGTGGTCAACCAGGTCCCGGCGGTGCGCTCGGCCATGCTCCAGGCCGGCGCCGAGCTGAAGAAACACCTGGAGTGAACCCAGGCGAAAAATCGCAGGCAACAAAAAGCCCGGCCTAGGCCGGGCTTTTCACATCTCGCTAAAGGCTTAGGCCTTGACGCGGGACTTGTACTCGCCGGTGCGGGTATCGATCTCGATGGAGTCGCCGATTTCGCAGAAGGCGGAAACCTGCAGCTCGGCACCGTTGTTCAGGCGAGCGGTCTTCATCACTTTGCCGGAGGTGTCGCCACGAACGGAAGGTTCGGTGTAGGCGATCTGGCGGACGATGGTGGTCGGCAGTTCAACGGAAATGACTTTCTCGTTGAAGAACACGGCTTCACAGATGTCGGTCATGCCGTCTTCGATGAAGGTCAGTACGGCTTCCAGATCGTCTTTCTCGATCTCGTACTGGTTGAATTCGTTGTCCATGAACACATACAGCGGATCAGCGAAGTAGGAGTAGGTAACTTCCTTGCGATCCAGGATTACCGGTTCCAGCTTGTCGTCGGCCTTGAACACGGTCTCGGTGGCGGAACCGTTGAGCAGGTTCTTCAGCTTCATCTTGACGACTGCGCTGTTGCGGCCGGACTTGTTGAACTCGGCTTTCAGGATGACCCAGGGGGAGCCATTGATGTTGGCAACCTGGCCAGCGCGGAACTCTTGAGCGGTTTTCATACGAATATCCGATTTGGATGAGTGACAAAAAACAGGCCGCGTATCATATCCAATTTGTATAAAAATGCACCAGCCCTGCCGCCAGATCCTGGCGACCCGCCTGCAACCCGCACCATTTCGCGGCATGGGCCTGCAAGCAGGCCTCGAACGGCTGCATCGCCAACCAGGCGGCGCCCATGTCGCCACCCTGGTTCCACGCCCGCCAGGCCGCGAGCAACGCCCGCGCCGGCGCCTCGTCCAGATCGGCGACATAGCGCGCGAGGAAGGCGTCGAGCTTCTCCAGGTGAACATCGTCCTCCTGCTGGTAGATGTGCCAGAGCATCGGCTGGCCGGCCCATTGCGCACGCACGAAGGAATCCTCCCCGCGTACCGCGTTGAAGTCGCAGCACCAGAGCAGGCGGTCGTAATCGTCCTGGGACAGGAAAGGCAGCACCTGCAGCACCAGGTTGCCGCGCTGGTGGCTGTCGCCCACGGCCAGGCCGCCGGCACCGAGCCAGTTCGCCACATCGCCCAGCACGCGCCCTTCGGGCACCAGCACCTGGGTGGCGCGCGGGTCCGCCGCCAAGGCATCGAGCCAGCCGGATAGCGCCGCATTCTCGTAGGCGAACAGGGAGATCAGCCGCTCACCCGGCCGGTGCTGCACGCCGAGCGTACGGAGGAAATCGGCCCGGGTCCCGGGCTTGCCGCGCAAGGCATCGCGCCGGTCGAGCAAGCCGCGCTCGCGCAGCAGGCCGCCGGTGCGCTCGGTGAACCCCGGGAAGAAGAAGAACTTCTGCAGCCCATCGGCCTGCAGGGACGGCAGGCCGTGGAAGCCTTCCACCCACGCCTCGGCGCTGAGGTACTCCAGGTTCAACCAGAGCGGCGAGCGGGCCCGTGCAGCCATGGCCTCCCTGTAGGCAGCGGGCAGTTGGCAGGCGAAGGCCTCGATCACCACATCCGCAGGTTCCGTCGGCTGCCACTCGGCCGGCCAGTGGCGTACCTCCACGCCCTGGTGCACCTGGCGATCGGCCCTGGCATCGGCGCCGGGGCACAGCCGCGCGAAGGCGGCCGGCTCGTCCACCCAGAGACGCACCCGCAGGCCGTGCTCGGCCACCAGCTGGCGCGCCAGGCGCCAGGTCACGCCGATGTCGCCGTAGTTGTCCACGACGCTACAGAAAATGTCCCAGTTCACGAGGGGCTTCCGCGATAAAAGCCGGCAGTTTACCCGCAGCCGGCCCGGGCGGAAAAAACAAGGCCCGCCAGGTGGCGGGCCAAAGGGGGTGCGGGATGGGCACCAGGAATAAACGGGCAGCCCCACGCTGCCAAAATGCGCCGGAGCAGGCGCTGGAAAACTCAGGCGGCCATGGCCAGGAAACCCTTGTGTCGCTTGGCCATCTTGGCCATTTCCAACTCCCAGATCGCCTTGCTTGCGCAGGCCATGTCCAGGGTGGTGTAGGGACCGGATTTGCACTGGCCGTCGATCATCACGAACCAGCAGGCCAGATGCCCTTGCGCACGCAGCGCCTCGGGAACTGCACTTCCAACGACGGACATGATGTCGATATGCGGCATGACTGCCTCCTTCAATCTGTTGGAGCCAACTTTATTGGTGCACCGCGCCGCTTTGAAATCAGTCGTCTCGATAGTGCTTATGGACGTTCACGATCACGCCCTTTGACCGCCCGGGAAAATCGGCAAAACCAATTCCCGCCCTGCCCGTCTATTGGCAAGGACACCCGGCAAGGAGGAAGACATGAAGGGCAACAACCGCTACGAGATCATCTACAAGGAAAACGGCACCCCGCGCGCCTTCATGGTCGAGGTGGATTACCAGCCGTCCAGCTCCGACATCTATGGCCTGCTGATGGAGAAACACGGCATCCCCTTCACCGGGGAGCCCAGGGACAACAGCGACTACCTGCGCATGACCGCCGAGAAGGGCATCACCGATGTCGCGGTGCGGCGCAAATACTGAAAGCAGGAAGCCCCGGACGAATGCCGGGGCTCCTGTGGGTCGAAGGTTGTGCGACGTCGGACGTGAAGGTCAGCTCAGGGTGCCGAGGTTGAACCCGGTCACCGAGGCGAGCGTGCCGCGCCACAGTGTCAGGCCGGTGCAGGTCAGGCCGCCGGCGGCATGGACGTTGACGTTCTTCAGGTGGATGTATTGCGGCGGCAGCAGTTTCGGGTCGTCGCCGGTGGTCTTGGTCATCACGCCCAGGTTGGCGAAGGTGGAGCGGATGTCCTCGCGACCCTCCTGCGGCCAGGAGTTGGCGTACTCGTCGGCGAACTGGGCAAAGTAGCTCTCGACGGAGATGAGCGTGCCGCTGATCATCCCCGCCCCGATGGTCAGGGTGATGCCGACCTCCACGCCGAGGTCGTTGGCCTGGCGCACCAGCATCTGCAGGAACCAGTCCATGCTGCGGCCCGTCCACTCGAAGTCCTTGGCCTTGCTCAGGTCGTATTCGGCGAGGCCCGCAGGCTCCTGCTTGGCGAGGTTGTTGTTGTCGCTCATTGTCCATCTCCAGTGGCTTCAAACCCTAGGTTTATAGCACGTGCCCTCGTTGGACAGACGTCGCGACGCAAGAGTTGCGGTGCCGCCGAGGGGGCGTAGGGTGTTCTAGGGGCAACCCCTAGATCGTGTAAGAGATTGCCGACAAATGGCTAAGAGATGAGCTAGCTATCACCTGGCCATCACCTTACAATTGGCGCCAAGTTCACGGCGAACCTGCTGGCGTAGCGCCCCCTGCAACGCAGCGTTCAATCCATCCAGGGAAAGCAATCCAAGCTGATTCGTAGTGACTCGACCAGGAAGGCCGATCACCGTCGGCTTCACCGTCGAGCAGTCGGAATGAGTACGGCCTTCAAGCGCTCCATCTTCGCAGCGTTACTGATCACCAGTGCTTTCTTCTCCACCACCAGCAATGCCGGCCAAGCCACGGGCAACCTGGGCGTCAGCTTGACGATATCCAGCGCCTGCGCAGTCGACAGCGGCTATGACGCCCGCTCGCGCTCCTACAGCGTGACCCGTCAATCCTGCTCCCAGGGCGGTGAATACCAGGTGCGCACCGAGCACGCCAACGGCCACAGCGAGACCCTCGCCGACAAGCCCGTGACCCAGGTGACCGGCGACGCCCAGGGCGACACCCGCGTGACCTTGTACTGGTAAGAACCCTGCCCCCCATCGCCAGCGCACCCGCCTGGCGATGCCCCCGCGCCAATCTGCCGCAGCTGCTCCAGCACCCGCCCGCCTAGGGGGAACCCCTAGCGCCTCGTTGCCATCATTTCCAGCCTTCCCGCCCTGTGCTCTGCTGGGCGCCGGTCAGACTCCTGACCGACTCATCAAGGAAAAGGACTGAGAGATGAAAAAGCTAGCGAAGCTGATACTGGCCGGCGCCGGATTGCTCGGCGCCCAGGGATTCACCCTCAATGCCCTCGCCGCCGAACTGCTCGGCAAATGGGACCTCAACGGCGACGGCACGCTGGAAAGCGTCTATCGCGGCACCGGCGTGCTGGAGGTGCGCAACGCCGCCGGCGCCCTGGAGCGCAGCTACAACTTCGGCAACGTCACCTGGACCCTCGCCACCGCGGCCAACACCGACAGCCAGCCCGGTGCCGAGCTGGTGGTGAAGGCCGGCCCCGACGTGGCCATCGTCAACCACGCGCTCAACGACGTGCGCAAATACACCATTGGCAACGCCCTCTTTGACGTGGTCGGCACCGCCCAGCTGGACGGCGGCCAGGGCGACGAGGTGATCGTCCGCACCGGCAACGCCCTGGTGCTGATCTCCAACCTCAACCGCACCAAGCGCAACGTCACCGACGGCATCACCGGCACCTGGCAATACCAGGGCGCCTACAACCTCGGCACCCTGCCCTACGCCACCCTCGCCTACACCGCCGGCACCAGCCTGCGCCTGTACGACTACAGCCTGCAGGCCGGCCGCGAATTCCCCACCGACGGCGTCACCAGCGTCATCACCGCCGCCGACCTCGACGGCGCGCCGGGCAACGAACTGGTGGCGCGCTCCAGCAGCAGCCTGCTGGTGATCACCGGTGGCGTGCAGACGGCCGTACTCAGCAGCTACCCCGGCGGCACCGGCTCCAACTGGAACGTCCACGGCACCCTCGCCGACACCGATGGCCAGCCGGGACAGGAAGTCATCCTGGCACTGCCGGGCAAGGTCCGCGTGGTGCACCAGCGCACCGGCCAGGCCAAGGACTACACCGTCTCCGGGACCTACGCCATCTATGCCGTCGCCGACCGCGATGGCGTGGCCGGCGCCGAGATCACTGTGGTCGACAGCGCCAACCGCTCCTTCGTCATCAATGACCGGCTCGGCACCATCAAGCCGTTGTAAGCCTCGCGCTCCCGGCTTCGGCCGGGGGCCATCCCCTAGTACGGATGTACTAGTCGGCCACCAAGCGTGAGCCGGTTGGCGTAACGTGGCTGGCACCGCCGCTATGCTTGGCCGCCTCGAATCCCCCTCTCCTATCGGGACTCCAGGCCCGCATCCAGAAGGAACGCCTCATGAACAAAGGACTCCCCTGCCTCAGCCTGCTCGGCCTGGCACTGCTCGGTGGCTGCGTCCCACCGCCCTCGCTGATCGACCAGCAGCGCCAATACGAACAGGACGTCGAAGCCCAGGCACGCCAGCTGCACGCCGCCACCGACGACCTGTTCGAGGCGGCGATGGCCAGTGGCATGGCGATAGTCGTCACCACCACCGTCAACCTCGACAGCCAGCAGTACAACTTCGAGAACAACGATGATTCGGTGCGTTTCGAGAAGCTGCGCACCGGCACCGCGGTCTGGCGAAACAGCGCCAACCCCCAGCGCATCCTCTATGTGGGCAACAACATGAAGGCCGAGAAGATCGGCGTCCACGGCTCCCACTACCAGACGGTGTTCGGCCGCACGCTGTACCAGATCTACATCGTCGAGCCCGGCCATTACGACCTGGTCGGCAGCCTCTACAACTCGCCGCGCACCACCACGCCCAATCCCCAGGCCAACCGCGACATCGCGCCCTCGCCCCTGGGCAAGGTCACCCTGGTGGAGAAGGAATTCAGCGAATTCGACCGGGGCCAGCGCTGGCAGGACCCGCAATACCAGACCGATACGGTGAACCAGAACTACTGCGCCGCCGTGCGTGTGGTCAGCGGCGAATGCGTGAGCTGGGGAACCAGCTCCTACGACGTCACGCGCCAGACCTCGGCGGGTGGTTGGGTCGCCGACATCAACGAGCGCAAGGTGGCCAGCGTCGAGGCCCACAGCGAACTGAAGAAGGCCTTCGCTTCCTTCGACGTCGCTCCCGGCGAAGCCATTGTGGTCGACGGCTTCTACCCCGAGGCCCCCAACGTCGGCTTCGAGGAAAAGGACTGCCGGCGCGTGGCCAACGACAAGCTCGATTGCGAACTCTCCGCCCTCTATATGGTGCGCATCCCCACCGGCCTGCAGGAATTCCGCGGCGCCAGCGACCCGTCCAAGTACGGCTACATGAAGATGAGCAAGGCCCTGGCCAACCTGCAGTACCGCCCGGTCAAGCTCAACGCCAAGCCGATCAAGGATGAAAGCATCTGGGGCGAGACCTACGTGCTCAAGCGCTGAACCAACGGCCGGCCCTGAAACGCAAAAGCCCCCTGGAGTCCTCGACTCCAGGGGGCTTTTTCATGCACGCGAAGATCAGCGCTGGATGAAGGTGTACGGCGGCCGCTTGAACAGCGACTGGTCCGGCAGCAGCTTCAGGCTGCCCGCCTCGATGCCGAGCACTGTGTATTCGGAACGCTCGGTAGCCTCACGCTCCCCACCGCCCGAGAAGCCGTCCTTGAAGGTGTTGCGGGTCACCACCCGCAACGTGTCCCCCTTCAGCTCCCAGGTCCCGGTCGAGCGCCCGGTTCCCATACGGTCAACCAGGGTGCCGGCGAAGCTGCCATCGGCCTTGAAGGTCCAGTCCAGCGTTTCTTCATCGTTCTTCATGTACCAGCGCCCGACGATATCGGCGCTCTTGAAGGCCGAAGGCTCTGCAGGCGCGGCATCGGTGGTCGGCTTCGCAGCCGCCTCGGGCGCCTTCTCGGCCGGGGATGCACCCGCCCCCTTGATCTGCTCCGCCCCGCTCGGCGGCGGCACGTTGCCGAACTGCACCTTGCCGTCGGCATCCACCCATTTGTAGATCTGCGCACCCGCCACCACCGGCAGCCCCGACAACACCATCACCGCGGCGAGCACCGCCAGCCATTTCCCTGAAACCAAGATGAAGCTCCCGATGTAGAGATGAGAGAAGCGCAGATGGCGCCTGATGAGTCGATGCGCGTGCCGCTCAGGCCGGCAACGCGTAGGAGACCTTGTCTCCTGCTTCTTTCACATACCCCCGCTGGCGCAGCGCCATGTAGATCCCCTCCACCTCGGCGGGATCGGTCGTCTTGCCCACTTTGGAATGGATGGTATTGAGCAGCGTCCTGATCGTCCTAGGCCGGGACGCTTTGCGGGCGACCAGATCGGCGACCACGAGTTTCAGGGTGGAGTCGTCGACTGGCGCTCCTCCAACGATCATCGCCTTGACGGGCTGGGGCTTCGCCTGCACGGGTGCCGGCGCCGCCGGCGGGTTGAAGCAGGGCATCTCTTCGATGGACTCCGAGCGGGCGGCGAGGATGCCCCTCCCCTTCAGATGCCGGATCAGCGGGTCGAAGCCCTTGTCACGGGAAATGATGTGATAGAAGGCACCCGGGTCCTCGACGGACAACTGCCCCATATAGAAGGCAAGGTGGAAATCCAGCGCATTGAGGCCAGGAGTTTCGAGCTGGACGTATTCCGCCCGGCAACCGAACCGCTGCATGGCGAGCACGAGGTCGACGGGCAGACGGGTGTTGTTCGGCCCGAGAAAGACCCGGGCACGGAAATGCTCTTCCTGCAGCAGCCCCAGTGATTTGACCTGGACGTTTTCGTAGTCGATGAGAACGTAGTTCGTGCGCATCCCTGGCATTCCTGACTGACGACAGAAGCGCATTCTGTTCCAGGACGGAACACAGAGAAAGAGGAAGAGTCGACAGGGCTGCCAACGTTCCGCAGCAAGCCTTTCCACAGGCAAACAAAAAACCCCCGACTCTTACGAATCAGGGGTCTCTGTATACGGAAAGTGGCGGTGAGGGTGGGATTCGAACCCACGATACGGTTTCCCGTATACACACTTTCCAGGCGTGCTCCTTCAACCGCTCGGACACCTCACCGGGATCTCTACGAGGCGTCAGCCCCGTCGAGGTGCGCTAATTTAGTGGAGTGTTTTCCGGAATGCAAACATTTTTTTGAGAATTTTCATGCGCTTATGAAGAGCGGGGCGAGTCGCTGTCCTGGCCCTGGCGGTAGTCGTCGAATTTGAGGCTGCCGAAGAAGATGAAGCCGAAGGAAACGAACACCCCGGCGATGAACAGCAGCAGCACGCCGGCGGGGTTCTGCAGGGCCGCGCTGTTGGCCAGGAACAGCGAGCCGAGCAGCAGGACGACGGCGAGGATGATGCTGGCGATATGGGCGGGTCGGTCCATGGGGTGCTCCTTCAGACGATGGCGGCGAGGTTATCGACTGGCGTGCGCAGCGCCCAATTGGCAGTCCGCATCGTCGCCATAGAGCGCGCCTTATAAGGAGCAAGGGCCCGGCGCGCCTGACTTGCCAGTCAGCCAAAGCGCTTTACCTGCCCCGTGCGCGTGAGTAACGTCTGCCCCATTCCACAACAAGGACCCCTGCCATGAGTGAGCTGATCTCCTACCAATTCGAAGACGGCATCGCCACCCTCACCCTTGCCAACGGCAAGGTGAACGCGATTTCCCCGGACGTGATCGCCGCCTTCAACGCCGCGCTCGACCGCGCCGAGCAGGACCGCGCCATCGTCATCCTCACCGGCCAGCCGGGCATCCTCTCCGGTGGCTACGACCTCAAGGTGATGACCTCCGGCCCGCAGAACGCCGTCAACCTGGTCGCCGCCGGCTCCACCCTGGCGCGCCGCATGCTCGCCCACCCCTTCCCGATCATCGTCGCCTGCTCCGGCCATGCCGTGGCCAAGGGTGCATTCCTGCTGCTGTCGGCGGACTACCGCATCGGCGTCGACGGCCCGTTCAGCATCGGCCTGAACGAAGTGCTGATCGGCATGACCATGCACCACGTCGGCATCGAGCTGGCCCGTGACCGCCTGACCAAGGCGGCCTTCCACCGCTCGGTGATCAATGGCGAGATGTTCGACCCCAAAGGCGCCCTGGAAGCCGGCTTCCTCGACAAGGTCGTGCCTGCCGAAGAACTGCTGGCCACTGCCCAGGCCGTCGCCCAGCAGATGAAGAAGATCAACTCCACCGCCCACAGGAACACCAAGCTCAAGGTGCGCAAGGCGCTGCTCGAGACCCTGGATGCCGCCATCGAGCAGGACAAGCAGCACCCGCTCTGATCGCATCGTCGCTGTCGAAAGCCCGGCTCCGCGCCGGGCTTTTTCATTTCCGCCTCCCGCGTCGCGGCAGCCGCCTAGACTTCCTTCCCAGACGAGTTGCATGAATTTCCGACAAGTGATGGCACTTTGCTTCGGACAAGCTCGAAAAGCTGTATTACTTTTAAGCCATGACGCCAGGCACGGACGGAAGGCATCAGGCATTTCACTCGCCAGGAGCTCCGTATGAAGATTGCCCACAAGGTCAGCCTTGCCGCCGCAGCCGTACTCTTCCTCACCACCGCGCTCCTGTCCCTGGCCCAGGTCAGCCAGGTTCGCAGCACCCTTCGCGCCCAGGCCGAATCGAGCATCTCCGAATCCAGCAACGCCCTCGCCCGCCAGATCGAGAACTGGCTCAACGCCAAGCTGCGCCTGATGGACCTGATGGCCCAGACCATCGACAGCAAGTACAGCCCCGAGGAAACCCAGCGCGTGGTCGACTCCTCGATGCTGAAGAATGAATTCATCCTCGTCTTCGGCGCCCTCGAGGCCGATGGCAAGCCGATCAAGAACGACCCTTCCTGGCAGCCCAAGCCCGACTGGGACGGCCGCCAGCGCCCCTGGTACGCCACCGGCAAGGCCGGCAGCCAGGCCGTGCTCACCGAGCCCTACGTCGACTCCACCACCGGCGAGATCCTCATCTCCGCCGTCGCCCGCATCACCGACGCCGGCAAGTTCCTCGGCGTGATGGGCGGCGACATCCGCCTGAAGACGGTGGCCGACGCGGTCAACACCCTGGACTTCAACGGCGCCGGCTACGCCTTCCTGCTCAGCCGCAACGGCAACATCATTTCCCACCCCGACACCAAGCTGAACGGCAAGCCCTACAGCGAGCTGTTCGGCGGCAAGAGCCCGGCCCTGAACAAGGAACTGCAGGAAGTCGATACCGGCGACCAGCAGCTGCTGGTGTCCTTCACCCCGCTGCCCAACCTCAAGGGCATGGACTGGTACATCGGCGTCGTGCTCGACCAGGGCAAGGTGATGGCCGAGGCCAACGCCCTCAGCTGGCGTGCCGTGATCGGCACCGTGCTGGGCGTGGTCATCAGCCTGGTGCTGCTCGGCGTACTGATGAAGAGCCTGCTGCGCCCGCTGGACGCACTGGGCGATTCGCTGCACGAGATCAACAGCGGCCAGGGCGACCTGACTAAGCGCCTGCCCGCCGCCGGCAACGATGAAATCTCCCTGGTGGCACGCGAATTCAACAGCTTCCTGCAGAACCTGCAGACCCTGATCGGCGACGTGATGGGCAGCTCCAGGCAGGTGCGCGGCAGCACCGACCTCACCTCCAACGAAGCCGGCCAGGCAGCCAACCGCCTGCAGGTGCAACTGATGGAGCTGGACCAGCTGGCCACCGCCATGCAGGAGATGGCCTCCACCGCCGAGGAGGTGGCACGCAACGCCCAGGCTGCCGCCCAGGCCGCGCTGGCCGCCAACGAGGAGACCGAGAACGGCGTCACCGTGGTCTCCCGCTCCACCGAGGCGATCAAGCAGCTCGCCAACGAGATGGACGACACCGGCCAGGCCATCAACGAGTTGGCCAAGCTCAGCCAGAGCATCGAATCCATCCTCTCGGTGATCACCAGCATCGCCGACCAGACCAACCTGCTCGCCCTCAACGCCGCCATCGAGGCCGCGCGGGCTGGCGAGTCCGGCCGTGGCTTCGCGGTGGTGGCCGACGAGGTACGCTCCCTCGCCTCGCGCACCCAGCAGTCGACCCAGGAAATCCGCCAGATGATCGACCAGCTGCAGACCGGCGTACGCCAGGCCGAGCAGCGCATGCAGCAGAGCCGCGACACCGCCAGCAAGACCGCCGACGATGCCGGAGCCGCCAACGACATGCTCGGGCGCATCCGCGATGCCATCAACCGCATCAACGACATGAACCTGCAGATCGCCACCGCCGCCGAGCAACAGAGCGCCACCACCGAAGAGATCAACCGCAACACCACCAATATCCGCGACATCAGCCACGAGGTCGCCGGCGGTGCCGAGCAGCAGGTGCGCCAATGCGCGGTGATGGTGGAACAGGTCGGCCAGCAGGACAGGTTGCTCAGCCGCTTCAAGATCTGACCCGAGCAGGCCGCACATGAGGTGCGGCCGCTTCACGGGAGGCATGCCATGCGCGCATTTCTGCTGGTGGCCCTGCTCTGCGCCACGGCCCTGTGCCGTGCCCAGGCGCAAACGCCCATTGAGGTCACCATCCTCTGCGACTCGGGCTACCCGCCCTACAGCTACGAAGAAAAAGGCGAGGCCAAGGGGCTCTACACCGACATCCTGCGCAGCGTCTTCGCCCTCATGCCCGGCTACAAGGTGACCATCCGCCCGGTGCCCTGGCCGCGCGGGCTGGCGGAAGTGGCCAAGGGCAGCGCCTTCGCCCTCTACCCACCCTATTACCGCCCGGACGAACGCCCCTGGATGGAATACTCGCAGCCGATCATGGAAGAGAGCCTGGCGGTGTTCATCCGCCCGGGGCTGGCCGGCACCCGGCATTTCGACGACTTCCCCAGCGCCTACGCCGGGCTGCGCGTGGGCCTCAACAGCGGCTTCGTCACGGTCAATTCCCAGCGCTACCGCGAGATGGTGGAGGCCGGCGAGATCGACCAGTCCTACGCCCGCGACAACCGCACCAACCTGCTCAAGCTGCTGCACCAGCGCATCGACGTCTATATCAATGATCGCCTGTCGATCCTCTGGGAACTGCAGCAGATGCGCGAGGACGGCAGCATCAGCCCCGAGGACGCCGAGAGCCTGGTGGAAGGCCCGGTCCTGGCCACCGAGCGCGGCCACCTGGGCTTCACCCGCCTCAACGCG
The DNA here is from genome assembly GCF_012767755.2 of Pseudomonas tohonis. Lineage (NCBI taxonomy): Bacteria > Pseudomonadati > Pseudomonadota > Gammaproteobacteria > Pseudomonadales > Pseudomonadaceae > Pseudomonas > Pseudomonas tohonis. Next base: position 2,596,882 of record NZ_AP023189.1, on the reverse strand, counting down.
GCGGCCTACCCCTACCGCGCCGACTTCATGCAGCGCTTCGATACGGCGCTGGCCAAGGTGCAGGCCAACGGCACGCTCGATCGCCTCGCCGAGCGGTATGCCGCGCCCGAATTCCTGCCGGCCACCGCCAGCGGCACAGAAAAGGTTACAACCCCCTGACCGGCAGCAATTGCCCAATAAAGTGCACACCCGTACACTGCGCGCCTTTTGTCTGACTGGGCGACCCCGATGCTTTTCCTTCCGCGCATGATTCTCATGGGCCTGCACTTCATCGTCGCCGGCATCGCCGGTTTGCTGCTCGGCATCTGCCGCCCGTTCAACCCGGACAACAGCCGCCTCTGCGCCCGCCTCTACTCCCTGCCGGCGCTGCGCATCCTGCGCCTGAAGGTGAAGACCGACGTGGCCCTGCTGGAGCACGACAAGGCCTGCGTCATCATCGCCAACCACCAGTCCAACTACGACCTCTACGTGCTCGGCCGCGTGGTGCCGCCGCGCACCGTCAGCATCGGCAAGAAGAGCCTCAAGTGGGTGCCCTTCTTCGGCCAGCTCTACTGGCTCGCCGGCAACGTGCTGATCGACCGTGGCAATGCGCGCAAGGCCCGCGACGCGATGCTCACCACCACCGAAACGCTGCGCAACAAGGACACCTCCATCTGGGTCTTCCCCGAAGGCACCCGCAACCTCGGCGAAGAGCTGCTGCAGTTCAAGCGCGGCGCCTTCCAGATGGCCATTGCCGCCGGCGTACCGATCATCCCGGTGTGCGTCAGCAACTACGTCAAGCAGATGCGCCTGAACAGCTGGAACAGCGGCAAGGTGATCATCCGCGCCCTGCCCGCCATCCCCACCGTCGGCCTGAGCCTGGACGACCTGCCCATGCTGATCGAGGAATGCCGGCAGAAGATGCTCGACTGCATCAACGCCATGGACCGTGAACTGGCCCAGGCCTGATCGCACCGCCCCATGAAAAAGCCCGGCTCGATGCCGGGCTTTTTTTCGTTGCGACTCCGTAGGTTTGGCTTCAGCCAACGCGGTTCGAAGCCTGATGCCGGGCAATCAAGACGCCCCGCTCCACCAGCCAGCCCAGCACGAACTCCGCCACCGAGCCCGGCGCGCGCAACCAGGCGCTGTGGGGGTTCTCGTGGGGCGGGCGCGGCGATGGCAGGCGCTGCACGCGGGGCGGCGCCTGGATCAGCGCGGCCAGGCCGAGGGTCGACGCCTCCGGTGAGAAGTTGTCGCCCTCGATGGTGACGAAGAGCGAGGTGACGCCGACGTCCCCCGGCGCTGCGAGCGGCAACCCGACGTGGCGGAAATCGCCGGTGAAGGCGACCCGCCCCCACTCTCTTATCAGGCGGCGAGCCTCATGGCCGCCGAAGCCGATGCGCGGCCCCGGCAGGTAGCCGAGCACCGCCGTCATCAGGTTGAAGGCCAGCGCCACCGTCGGCGTCATCAGGCGCTTGCGACCGCGCCAGTGGCGGTAATGGATGTTGCCGCAGGCGACGCCGACCACCGTCACCTCGGCATCCGGGTTGGCAGCGGCATAGAGCGCGGCGACATGCCCGCCCAGACTGTGCCCCAGCAGCACCTGGCGGCTCCCGAGGAAGTGCCGCCCGGCCAGGGCCAGCAGCGTGGGCACGAAGTCCTCCACCAGTTCACGGTAGCCATAATCATGGCGACGATCCGGGCGCGGCAGGCTGGTGGCCTGCCCAGGCCAGTCGGCCACCAGCACATTGCAGCCGGCAGCCACCAGCACCTGGGCCAGGGCCTCGTACTTGCGCGCCGCCACGCCCATGGCGGGCAGCACCACCAGCGCAGGTGCGCCCGGCTGCCCCGGGTAAAGGGTCACCGGGCAGTCGAAGGTGCCAGCGGCGAATGGGAAGGCCTCGTTCACGCCTGTTTCCCTTGTTCTGAGCGGGAGTCGCCGAATCTAGAACAAGCGCCCGGTCCGCACCATTACCCAGCCGGTAATTCGGCAGAAGTGCCCGCCTTTGTGGAAGAACTCCCCGCAGCCGTCGACACTCTCAGGCAGGGGCGGGTTAAGCTCACCGCCGCTCACCCGCCGAACAAGGAAAAACAACGCATGGGCCATGTGGTAGCCGCCGCCGTCTACGCCAAGGGCAAGAAGATCACCGACATCAGCCTCGACCAGGGCAAGGAGTGGGCGAAGAAGCCGGGCCACTTCGTCTGGATCGGCCTGCATGACCCGGGCGCCGAAGAGCTGACCAACCTGCAGCGCCAGTTCGACCTGCACGAACTGGCCCTCGAAGACGCCCTGGTGCGCCACACCCGGCCGAAACTCGAGACCTTCGGCGACGCGCTGTTTCTGGTGCTCTACTCGCCGGTGCGCACCGACGCCGGCCTGACCTTCGTCGAAACCCAGCTGTTCGCCGGCACCGGCTACGTGATCAGCGCCCGCTACGGCGAATCGGCGCCCTACTCCCAGGTCCGCCAGCGCTGCGAAGCGCGCCCGCTGCTGCTGGAACACGGCGAGGACTTCGTGCTCTACGCGCTGCTGGCCTTCGTCATCGAGAACTACCGCCCCCTGATGGACAGCTACCACGGCGAGCTGGAGGCCCTGGAGCAACTGGTGCTCGACCGGCCCCTGAGCCAGGCCGACGTCGAACACATCCAGGGCGTGCGCCGCGACCTGCTGCGCCTGCGCCGCTACATCGGCCCGCTGGCGGAGATCTGCCAGGAGCTGCAACGCCTGGACTTCCCCTTCATCGACAAGAACATGCGGCCCTACTTCCGCGACATCGCCATCCACGTCAACCGCCTGCTGGAAGACCTCACCGCGCTGCGCGAGATGGCCGACCACGCCATCGAGATCGGCCTGCTGCTGGAGTCCTCGCGCCAGAGCGTGGTGCAGCGCAAGTTCGCCGCCTGGGCGGCCATCCTCGCCTTCCCCACCGCCGTGGCCGGCATCTACGGGATGAACTTCCAGAACATGCCGGAACTGACCTGGCACTACGGCTACTTCGGCGTGCTCGGCTTCATCGCCGTCGGCTGTACCGGGCTGTTCGCCAGCTTCAAGCGCTCGGGCTGGCTCTAGCCACCCCGCCGCGCCCCAATGAAAAAGCCCGCCATCAGGCGGGCTTTTTCATGCCGCGAAACGATCAGGCCGCGTCGCGCCCCTGGGCGACGAAGCGCATCATCCACTCCGCCACCGTGGCGCCCTGGTGCTGCTTGTCCAGGCTGGCGACGCCCTTGCCGTAGATCTCCTCGCCGAGGAACTGCTGGCGGATGTCCAGCAGCGCGCGCGAGTAGTCGTGGATGAATTCCGGGTGCCCCTGGAAGCACAGCACCTGGTCGCCGATGGCGTAGGCGGCGTTCGGGCAGAAGTCGCTGGAGGCGATCAGGGTCGCGTTCTCCGGCAGCTGGGTGACCTGGTCCTGGTGGCTGATCAGCAGGGTCAGCTGGTCCAGCGCCGGGCTCATCCAGGCCGGCTGTTCGGCGATGCGGTAGGCGTGGGTGCCGACCCCCCAGCCCTGGGTCGCACGCTCGGTGCGGCCGCCCAGCAGCAGCGCCAGGAGCTGGTGGCCGAAGCACACGCCCAGCAGCTTGTCACCGTTCTCGAAGCGCTCCAGCAGGTAGGTGCGCAGGGTCTGGATCCACGGATCGTCGCCGAACGAATCGGCCTTGCTGCCGGTGACCAGGTAGGCGTCGAAGCGCTCCCCGGCCGGCGGGTAGTTGCCCTCCACCACGTTGTAGACGCTGAACTGGGCCTCGATCGGCTGCTTGGCGAACAGCTGCTCGAACATCTTCCCGTAGCCCTGGTACTGGTCGATCAGTTCGGGACGGAGGATGTCGGTTTCCAGGATGCAGATACGTAACGGCATGAAGGACTTCCTGAAGCGATGAGAGGGAGACGCGCAAAGTGTGCGATTTATTTAACACAGGCGCCCTCATAATGAAATAGCGCCTACAGCGAAGCGCCATAGAGGCCGACTAACAGTGGGATAGAGAATCCCTGCGCAGCCCTTTGATCCAGCGGTCCTGCCGCCTATTTCCTTGCTCATCAAGCACTTGCGTGGCACGTCAATAAAATTTTACGTGTGAGCCGAAACCCATTGGTTTCATCGATAGTTGAAATGCCTGATATCCGTTTTTCTATCGAATCCGTTTTCGCGAAGCTGTGCCCACTCCACCAAGCAGCAGCAGCGGGAACGCACCATGAGCAACCTCACCCTCAAATACGCACGCAACGGCGCCCTGGCTTCGCTCGGGCTCTACACCATCGCCATCTCCCTACTGCTGGTGGTGAGCTTCAGCTACGAGAAGGCCCGCGTCGGCGTCAGCTCGGTGGACGGCTCCATGGGCTTCTACCAGCAGCTCAGCCAGAGCGTGCCGGCGATGCTGATGAGCCGGAAGGCGGTCAGCGGACGGCAGAGCGGCTGAAGGAGCGACAGCGCCATGAAGGCACAACGCAAACGATTGCTCCTGCTCGCCGGCCTGGCGCTGATGACCAATGGCTTTTCGCTGATGGGCTATGGGCATGGCTCGGTGGGCGGCGTGGCCAAGAACATCGAGGCCCGCCACGAACTCGACCGCCAGTTGGCCAATGAAGTGGCCCTGAAGGGCGAACTCGGCAGCCCGCCGATCCGCCGGCAGTTCCAGCTGCCCACCGCCTTCGTCATGGAGTCGCTCACCTGCTGCCGCGACCGGTTGGCGTGAAAGCCGGTCGCCGCGCCGCGCATCGGGTAGACTGCCGGCCCGTTTTCCGCAGCAAGGTTCCCGACAGTGTTCATCAAGGCATTACGCATCGGCCTGGGTCAGTTGATCCTCTTCATCGACTTCATCACCCGCCCGCGCAAACTGCGCCGCAGCGCCGAGGCGCAGGCCCGGGTCGAGGAAGAAACCGCCAGCCTCGCGCTCTATCAGTTCCACGCCTGCCCCTTCTGCGTGAAGACCCGCCGCACCCTGCACCGCCTCGACCTGCCCATCCAGTTGCGCGACGCCAAGAACGACGAAGCCCATCGCGCGGCCCTGCTGGCCGGCGGCGGCAAGATCAAGGTGCCCTGCCTGCGCATCGACGAAAACGGTGAAAGCCGCTGGCTGTACGAGTCCAACGACATCATCCGCTACCTCGAAAGCCGCTTCGCCCAGGCCTGACCCTCAGTTACCGCCGCCCGCTCCCCCGGCACCACCCGCCGCCCCACCCGCTGCACCCGACCCCGTGGTCGAACGGCCCTGGCCGGTGGTCGGCGCGCCGGGCGCGGCGGTGGATGTGCCCTGCCCCGACGTCGATGCACCCGGTCGCGCCGTGGAGCTGCCCGGCACGGCGGTGGAGGTACCCGGCAATGCCGTCGAACCGCCTTGCCCCGTCGTGGGGTTGCCGGGGGCGTTGGTCGGCACGCCCTGCCCGGTAGTGGGCGTCCCGGGGGCCGTGGTCGGCGTACCCGGCCCCGTGGTCGGCGCACCGGGCGCGGTGGTGGGATTCCCCGTGGTGGTGGTCGGCGACCCCACCGAACTCCCGGAACCGGCCCCTGGCGTCGCCGCCGAAGACGGCACGCCGGAATTGTTCAGCGCCGGCTGCTCGCCCTTGCGCTCGGCCTCCATGTTGGCGCCGATCTGATCGCGTTCCTGCTCCAGGGTCAGGTCTTCGTCATCGGCCAGCACCGCCGTGGAAACGGCCCCGACCAACAGCAGCAACGGAAGATTCAGCCGTCTCATAGCAACCTCCAGGTTCATTCGGCATGACCCAGGGTTGACCTCGCCCGGTGCCCGTGTGTTCAGGCCAAAAATGCCGGGCAGGTGGTCGACACCCCCTGCGCGCCGGCCACCGTCATGGCGCCAGGCAACTCAGGAGTCGGCAACGGTCCTCGGGCCAGGCACCCTTTTCCCGTGCAGGTGCCGTACGCGGCTGCCATCCCCCCACGAAAGCCGACCCCACCGGGTCGGAAAGACCGAAAGCCATGCGAGGAATCGTGGCGAGGCCAGCCATGCCGCCGGCTGGCCGGCGTACACGGGCCCATGGAGGCACGGCGCAGGCCCGTTCTCGGCCACATGGCCAAGACCGTGAAGGGGGTGATACTTGTTTTCAACGGACCCGGGAGGAACACCTGATGGCTGAAAACAAGTTTCAACGACGACTGCTCGACCCCAACGGCAAGGGCCTCGGCCACGCCCCGGATGGAGCCCTGGTGGAGCGCGTGGGGGAATACGGCTGGGACATCCTCGCCGACGAAGTCAGCCTGCCGGTCGCCGTGCTGCGCCAGAGCCGCATCGAACACAACCTCGCCTGGATGAGCCGGTTCATCCAGGCCTATGGCGTGCAACTGGCGCCGCACGGCAAGACCACCATGAGCCCGGCGCTGTTCCACCGGCAGCTGGAACACGGCGCCTGGGGCATCACCCTGGCCACCGCTCCCCAGGTACGGGCCGCACGCAACCACGGCGTGCGCCGCGTGCTGATGGCCAACCAGCTGGTGGGCAAGGCCAACATGGCGATCATCTCGCGCCTGCTCCGCGACCCGGGCTTCAGCTTCTGTTGCCTGGTGGAATCCGCTGCCAACGTCGAGGCACTGGGGCGCTATTTCGGCGACGCCGGCCAGCGCCTGCGGGTGCTGCTGGAGTTCGGTGCGCAGGGTGGGCGCACCGGCGTTCGGGATGCCGCCCAGGAAGCCGAAGTGCTGGCCGCCATCGCGCGCTGGCCCCAGGCGATCAGCCTGGTGGGCTGCGAGGTCTACGAAGGCGTGCTGCAGGAGGAGCATCAGGTCCGCCAGCTGCTCGGCCATGTGCTGGAACGCACCCGCCGACTGGCCAGCGAAGGCCGCTTCGGCGAACCCGAGGTGATTCTCTCCGGTGCCGGTTCCGCCTGGTTCGACGTGGTAGCGGAGACCTTCGGCGGCCAGGACATCGGCAGGCCGCTGCAGGTGGTGCTGCGCCCGGGCTGCTACCTGACGCATGACGAAGGCATCTACCGCGAGGCGGGCCGGCGCATCCACGCCGGCAACGCCGTGGCCAGGGAAATGGGCAGCAGCCTGCTCCCGGCGCTGCAGCTCTGGGCCCACGTGCAGGCCCTGCCCGAACGGGGCCTGGCGATCGTGGGCCTGGGCAAGCGCGACGCCGCGTTCGATGCGGGCATGCCCCTGCCGGCGCTGCACCACCGCCCTGGCGAAGGGGCCCGGCCAACGGTCGCGCCCGCGGCCTGGAGGCTCACGCGGATGATGGACCAGCACGCCTTCATGGAAACACCCCCCGACGCCGACCTGCAGGTGGGCGACCTGCTGGCCTTCGATATCTCCCACCCCTGCCTGACCTTCGACAAATGGCGCCAGTTGCTGCTGGTGGATGACGACTACCGCGTCCGGGGCGCCGTGGAAACCTTCTTCTAGCCCAACTCCCCTTTCCCATGACGAGCCGACCCCGCCCCCTGCGAGCGGGACGGTCGGCCTTTGCCTCGACGAGGAGGACACGATGCCCGCCACTGCCGGCAGTCACCTGCTGATCCATGCCCTGATCGCCATCATCGCCCTGGTGCTGCTGATCGCGCGTTACCGTCTCAACCCCTTCATCGTCATCACCCTGGTCTCCATGGGGCTCGCCCTCTCCGCCGGGATGCCGCCCCAGGAGATCATGACCGCCTACGAGGCCGGGGTAGGCCGGACGCTCGGCCACATCGCGCTGGTGGTCGCCCTGGGCACCATGCTCGGCAAGATGATGGCCGAGTCCGGGGGTGCGGAACGCATCGCGCAGACCCTGATCGCCCGTTTCGGCGAACGCAATGCGCATTGGGCCATGGCGGCCATCGCCTTCCTGTGCGGCCTGCCGCTGTTCTTCGAGGTGGGCTTCGTGCTGCTGGTGCCCATCGCCTTCACGGTGGCCCGCCAGGTCGGCGTGTCGATCCTGATGACCGGCCTGCCCATGGTGGCCGGGCTGTCGGTGGTCCACGGGCTGGTTCCACCCCACCCCGCCGCCATGCTGGCGGTGGGCGAATACTCCGCGCAGGTGGGCAGGACCGTGCTCTACGCCATCCTGGTGGGCGTGCCCACCGCCGCGATCGCCGGCCCGCTCTTCACCCGGCTGGTGGCACCGCGCATCCAGCTGCCCGCCCACAACCCCATCGGCGAACAACTGCTCCGCTCCGAGGGCTCATCCGCTTCGCTGCCGAGCTTCGGCATCACCCTCGGCACCATCCTGCTGCCGGTGGCGCTGATGCTGCTCGGAGGCTGGGCCGATGCGCTGAGCACCCGGGGCAGCGGGCTCAACCAGGTTCTCTCGTTCATCGGCAACTCGGTGGTCGCCCTGCTGATCGCCACCCTCTTCAGCTTCTGGAGCCTGGGTCTGGCGCGAGGCTTCAACCGTGACGCGATCCTGAAGTTCAGCACCGAATGCCTGGCCCCCACCGCCGCCATCACCCTGCTGGTGGGGGCCGGTGGCGGCCTCAATCGCATCCTCATGGAGACCGGCATCACCACCGAGATCGTCGCCCTGTCGTCGCGCTTCGAGTTGTCGCCCCTGCTGCTGGGGTGGCTGGTCGCCGCGCTCATGCGCATCGCCACCGGCTCGGCCACCGTCGCCATGACCACCGCCGCCGGCATCGTCGCGCCCATCGCCCTGGCCGGCGGCTATCCCCATCCGGAGCTGCTGGTGCTGAGCACGGGCGCGGGCTCGCTGATCCTCTCCCACGTCAACGATGGCGGCTTCTGGCTGATCAAGGAGTACTTCAACCTGTCCGTGCTCCAGACCCTGCAGACCTGGACGGTCCTGGAAACGCTGATCTCGCTGGTCGCCCTGCTGCTCACCGGCGGCCTGGCGCTGATCCTCTGATGGACATCCTGTACCTCATCCGCAGCCGCCGGGAAACACTGGGCGGCAACGCGGCACGCATCGCCGAAGCGGTGCTGGACGACGTCGCCTTCGCCGCAGCGGCCAGCATCGACCAATTGGCCAGCAAGGCCGGCGTGAGCAAGGCGGCGATGTCGCGCTTCGCGAGGCTGATGGATTGCGACGACCTGCGCGACCTGCGCCTGAAGCTGGCCCGCGCGTCCCGGGTCGGGCATCGCTTCCTGGGGGGAGCACCGACGCCGGTCTCGCCCTTCCACGGGCAGATCCTGGCGGACATCGAAACCAGCCTGCGTCGCCACCTCGACGGGCTCGACGAGGCACGCCTGGAAGCCGCCGTCGACCTGCTGGCCGGCGCGCGACGCCTCCACGCCTTCGGCATGGGCGGCTGCTCCACGCTGTTCTCGATGGAGGTGCAGTACCGCCTGGTACGGCTGGGCTATCCGGTCTCCAGCTATCACGACCCGGTGCTGATGCGCATGGTCGCCTCGACCTGCAGGGAGGGCGACGTGCTCATCGTCCTCTCCCTCACCGGCGCGCTCCCGGGCATGCCGGACATCCTGCGCCTGGCGCGAGCCTATGGCGCCCGGATCCTCGCCCTTACCCGGGCCGACGGGCCGCTGGCCCCGCTGGCGGACGTGGTGCTCGGGCTGCACCTCGATGAAACCGACTTCATCCACAAACCGACGGCTGCCCGCTACGGGATGCTGCTGGTCATCGACCTCCTCGCCACGGAGCTCGCCTTGCGCAATGTCGATGCCAGCCAGGAACTCCTGCGCCGGGTGAAGCTGGCGCTGGACGAATACCGCCAGGACGGCGACCGACTACCACTGGGGGACTGAAGCATGACGCACTACGACACGCTGATCCGCGGCGCGCGGATCATGGATGGCAGCGGCACGGAGGAATTCGTCGCCGATGTCGGGCTCGACCAGGGGCGCATCGTCCACATCGGCGAGGCCGCCCGCGGCAGCACGGCCAACCGGGTGTTCGACGCCGAGGGGCTGGTCCTGGCCCCGGGTTTCATCGACGCGCACACCCACGACGACATGGCGGTGATCCGCCACCCGGCCATGCTGCCCAAGCTGAGCCAGGGCGTAACCACGGTGATCGTCGGCAACTGCGGTATCAGCGCCGCCCCCGTCAGGCTGGCCGGCGCCCTGCCGGACCCGATGAACCTGCTGGGGCCGTCCGAGGCGTTCCGTTATCCGCGCTTCGCCGACTATCGCCAGGCGCTCGAGCAGGCCTGCCCGGCCGTCAACGTCGCCGCCCTGGTGGGGCACACCGCCCTGCGCAACAACCAGCTGGACCGCCTCGAGCGCAGCGCCACACAGGCCGAGATCCGCGCCATGCGCATCGAGCTGGCCGAAAGCCTGGCCGAAGGCGCCATCGGCCTGAGCAGCGGGCTGGCCTACGCATCGGCCCGCGCCGCGGACATCGAGGAAGTGCGCGGGCTGGCCGAAGAACTGGCCCATCACGGCGGCCTGTATGCCACGCACCTGCGCGATGAGTTCGACGGCATTCTCGAGGCACTCGACGAGGCCTTCGCCATCGGCCGCCACGCCGACAGCCCGGTGGTGGTGTCCCACCTCAAGTGCGCGGGCGCCGGCAACTGGGGACGCAGCGCCGAGGTGCTCGCCCACCTGGACGCCGCCAGCGCAGGGCAGCCCCTGGGCTGGGACTGCTACCCCTATGCGGCCAGCGCCTCGACCCTCGACCTCGGCCAGGTCACCGACGCCTACGACATCCTGATCACCTGGTCGGAGCCCCATCCCCACATGGCGCGCCGCACCCTCGCCGATATCGCCGCCACCTGGGACCTGCCCCTGCTGGAGGCGGCGCGACGCCTGCAACCCGCCGGTGCGGTGTATCACTGCATGAGCGAGGCGGACGTGCAGCGCATCCTCGCGCACCCGCTGACCATGATCGGCTCGGACGGCCTGCCGGAAGACCCGCACCCCCACCCACGGCTCTGGGGGACGTTCCCCCGGGTGCTCGGCCACTACGCCCAGGACATCGGCCTGTTCAGCCTCGAGGAAGCGGTGCGCAAGATGACCTCGCTGCCTGCCGGGCGCTTCGGGCTGGACCGGCGCGGGCTGATCCGCACCGGCCACTGGGCCGACCTGGTGCTCTTCGATCCGCTGAGCCTTTCGGACGTCGCCAGCTTCGAAGACCCGCAATGCCCCGCGACCGGCATTCACGCCGTGTGGGTCAACGGCACCCTGGCCCATCGCCCCGGTGAAGCCTGCCCGCAGAGGGCCGGCCGCTTCCTCGCCCGCAACACATCCGAACGGACCTGAAGGAGCTCCCCATGACCTCATTGAAACGCTACGCCCGGGCCACCGGCAGCGCCGCCCAGCCCATGCCATTCGCCCGCGCCGTACAGGCCGACGGCTGGCTCCATGTATCCGGCCAGACGCCGCTTCTGGACGGGGTGATGGTGGACGGCGGCATCGTCCCCCAGGCGCGCCAGTGCCTGCGCAACCTGGTGGCGATACTCGAGGAGGCCGGCTACGGGCCCGAGCACGTGGTGCGCTGCGGTGTCTGGCTGGACGACCCACGGGACTTCGCCGCCTTCAACGCCGTGTTCCTGGAGTTCTTCGGCGAACACCCGCCAGCGCGGGCCTGCGTGGTCTCCAGCATGGTGATCGACTGCCGCGTCGAGGTGGACTGCATCGCCTACCGCACGCCCGGGCGGAGGTGAGCGCATGCGCATCGCCTGCCTTGGAGAATGCATGGTGGAACTCGCCGCCACCCCGCTCAGGCGCGGCTTCGGCGGCGACACCCTGAACACCGCGCTCTACCTCGCCCGCCTCCTGGCGGGAACGCCCCACCGGGTCGAGTACCTCAGCGCCCTCGGTGACGCCCCCCTGAGCGAGCAGATGCTCCACGCCTGGGCAGAGGAAGGCATCGATACCCGTCGGGTGGCGCGGCTCCCGGGCCACCGTCCGGGCCTGTACCTGGTGGAGGTCGATGCGCTGGGCGAGCGCCGCTTCCATTACTGGCGCGGGGAAAGCGCCGCGCGCCGCTGGTTCGCCGGCGCGATCGCGCTGGAGGACTGGCTCGCCCGGCCACGCCTCGACATGCTCTACCTGTCCGGCATCAGCCTCGCGCTGTTTCCGCCACCACGGCGCGAGGCGCTGCTGGCTGCACTGGCCGACTTCAGGGCCGAGGGCGGCCGGATCGGCTTCGACAGCAACTACCGGGCGGAACTCTGGAGCGTCGAAGAGGCCCGCCCCGTGCACCAGCGGATGCTGTCCCTGACGGACATCGCCCTGCTGACCCTGGATGACGAATGCCGACTGCACGGCCCCCATGAGGCACGGGCCGCGGCGGATCGGGCACTCCAGCTGGGGTGTGCGGAGGTGGTGATCAAGCGCGGCGCCGCCGCCTGCCTGGTCGCGACCGCCGATCAGCGCATCGAGGTGCCCGCTCTGCCCGTCCCGCGCGTGGTGGACAGTTGCGCGGCGGGCGACGCCTTTGCGGCCGGCTACCTGGCCGGGCGCACCCTGCGGCGATCGCCCGCCGTATCCGCCGAGGACGGGCACCGCCTTGCCGCTGCCGTGATCGGGCATCCAGGCGCGATCATCCCGCGCTGCGCCATGCCCACAGCCTTCGCCTGAATCCCAGGAACGACAAAGCCGGCGCGAGGCCGGCTTTGTCATGACACCATCAGAGGATCAGAACCCCTCCCCCTTGGCCGCCTTCTCCAGCAGCAGCGCCGGCGGCTCGAAGCGTTCGCCGTACTGCTCGGCCAGGTAGCGGGCACGGGCGACGAAGTCCTGCACGCCGTACTGGTTGATGAACTGCAGGGCGCCACCGCTCCAGGCGGCGAAGCCGATGCCGAAGATCGAACCGATGTTGGCGTCGGCGGTGGACAGCAGCACGCCCTCCTCCACGCAGCGCACGGTCTCGATGGCCTGGATGAAGAGGATGCGGTCACGCACGTCTTGCGCCGGGATCTGCCGGTCGGCCTTCTCGAAGCGTGCCTTCAGCTCCGGCCACAGGTGCTTCTTGCCGCCTGCCGGGTACTCGTAGAAGCCGCCGCCCGCCGCTTTGCCGGGGCGCTTGTACTCGTTGACCATCAGGTCGATCACGGCGAAGGCCGGGTGCTGCGGCATCGCCTTGCCTTCGGCCTTGAGGTCGGCGGCGGTCTGGTTGCGGATGTGGGTCATCAGGCTCATGGAGACCTCGTCGGAGATCGCCAGCGGGCCCACCGGCATGCCGGCCTGGCGGGTCTCGTTCTCGATCATCGCCGCCGACACGCCCTCGCCGAGCATGGCGATGCCTTCGTTGGTGAAGGTGCCGAACACCCGCGAGGTGAAGAAGCCACGGCTGTCGTTGACCACGATGGGGGTCTTCTTGATCTGCAGCACGTAGTCGAAGCCACGGGCCAGGGTCTCGTCCGAGGTCTTCTCGCCACGGATGATCTCCACCAGCGGCATCTTGTCGACCGGGCTGAAGAAGTGCAGGCCGATGAACTTCTCCGGCTTGGCGACAGCGGTGGCCAGCCCGGTGATGGGCAGCGTGGAGGTGTTGGAGGCGATCACCGCATCGGCCAGGGCAGCCGCCTCGGCGGCGGCGGTGACCTTGCCCTTCAGCTCGCGGTTCTCGAACACGGCCTCGATGATCAGGTCGCAGCCGTCGAAGTCGGCGTCATCCACGGTCGGCTTGATGCGGGCGAGGAAGGCGTCGCGCTTCTCCGCGCTCATGTGGCCACGGGCGACCTTCTTGTCCAGCAGGCCCGCGGAGTAGGCCTTGCCCTTCTCGGCGGCCTCGATGGAGACGTCCTTGAGCACCACCTCGATGCCGGCGGCGGCGGAGACGTAGGCGATGCCCGCGCCCATCATGCCGGCGCCGAGCACGCCGACCTTCTTCGTTTCATAGCGGGCCGGGCCCTTGGGCCGGGAGCTGCCGGCGTTGATCTCGTTCAGCTGGAACCAGAAGGTGCCGATCATGTTCTTCGCCACCTGGCCGGTGGTCAGCTCGGTGAAGTAGCGCGCCTCGATCAACTGGGCGGTGTCGAAGTCCACCTGGGCGCCTTCGACGGCGGCGCACATGATCTTCTCCGGCGCCGGGAAGCAGCCTTTGGTCTTGTCGCGCAGCACGCTCGGGGCGATGGCCAGCATCTGCGCCACGGCCGGGGTCGACGGGGTGCCGCCGGGGATCTTGTAGCCCTTCACGTCCCAGGGCTGCACGGTCGTGGGGTTGGCGGCGATGAAGGCGCGGGCCTTGGCCAGCAGCTCGTCGCGGTCCTTGGCGATGTCGTGGATCAGGCCGGCCTTGAGGGCCTGGTCCGGGCGCACCTTCTTGCCTTCGGCGAGGTACGGCAGCGCCTTCTCGATACCCAGCAGGCGCACCATGCGCACCACGCCGCCGCCACCGGGCAGCAGGCCCAGGGTGACTTCCGGCAGGCCGAGCTGGACGTGGCTCTCGTCAAGGGCGATGCGGTGGTGGCAGGCCAGGCAGATTTCCCAGCCGCCGCCCAGGGCCGCGCCGTTGATGGCGGCGACCACGGGCTTGCCGAGGCTTTCCAGGCGGCGCAGCTGGCCCTTGATCTTGAGGATCATCTGGTAGAAGCCGTTGGCGTCGGCCTGGGTGACCTTGATCAGTTCGTTGAGGTCGCCGCCGGCGAAGAAGGTCTTCTTGGCGGAGGTGACGATGACCCCGGCGATGGAATCCTTCTCGGCTTCCAGGCGGTCCACGGTGGCGCCCATGGCCTCGCGGTACACCGCGTTCATGGTGTTGGCGCTCTGGCCGGGCATGTCGATGGTCAGGACGACGATATTGTCCTGGCCTTTTTCGTAACGGATGGCGTCAGTCATTTTTGTTCTCCGGCCTCAAACGCGCTCGATGATCGTTGCGATACCCATGCCGCCGCCGACACACAAGGTGGCGAGGCCGTAACGCAGATTGCGCTTCTCCAGCTCGTCGAGCAGGGTGCCGAGGATGGCGCAACCGGTGGCGCCCAGGGGGTGGCCCATGGCGATGGAACCGCCGTTGACGTTGACCTTCTCCTCCGGCACGCCCATGTCCTTCATGAACTTCATCACCACCGAGGCGAAGGCTTCGTTGACCTCGAACAGGTCGATGTCCGCCACCGACAGCCCGGCCTTGGCCAGGGCCTTGCGGGTGGCCGGCGCCGGGCCGGTGAGCATGATGGTCGGGTCGGTGCTGGTCACCGCCGTGGCGACGATGCGTGCGCGGGGCTTGAGGCCCAGTTCCTTGCCCTTGGCTGCGGAGCCGATGAGCATGGCGGCGGCGCCGTCGACGATGCCGGAGCTGTTGCCCGGGGTGTGCACGTGGTGGATGCGCTCGACGTGGCTGTACTTGCGCAGCGCGGTGGCGTCGAAGCCCATCTGGCCCATCATCTCGAAGCTCGGCTTGAGCGCGCCGAGGCCTTCGAGGGTGGACTCGCCCCGGATGAACTCGTCGTGGTCCAGCAGCACGATGCCGTTCTGGTCGGTGACCGGCACCAGGGATTTCTTGAACGAGCCGTCGGCGCTGGCGCGGGCGGCCTTCTGCTGGGAGCGCAGGGCGAAGGCGTCCACGTCCTGGCGGCTGAAGCCTTCCAGGGTGGCGATCAGGTCGGCACCGATGCCCTGGGGCACGAAGCTGGTGTGCAGGTTGGTTTCCGGGTCCATCGCCCAGGCGCCACCGTCGGAGCCCATGGGGATGCGCGACATGGATTCCACGCCGCCGGCCACCACCAGGTCCTCGAAGCCGGAGCGCACCTTCATCGCGGCGAGGTTGACGGCCTCCAGGCCCGACGCGCAGAAGCGGTTGATCTGCTGGCCCGAGACGGTCTCGTCCCAGTCGGCCACCAGCGCGGCGGTCTTGGCGATGTCGGCGCCCTGGTCGCCCACCGGGGTCACGCAACCGAGCACGATATCGTCGACCTGGCTGGTATCCAGCGAGTTGCGCGCCTCCAGGGCCCTAAGCAGCCCGGCGATCAGGTTGACCGGCTTGACGCTGTGCAGCGCCCCGTCCTTCTTGCCCTTGCCGCGGGGCGTGCGCACCGCGTCGTAGATATATGCTTCGGTCATGGCGTTCTCTCTTGTCGTTAGGCAGACGGGCCGGCCAGGGGCCAACCGCTGTGGGGCTTACCTTAGCGGCACGCGGGCCGCACTCAATGACCGAACTGCTCAGCGCCATTGACTTCTGCGCTCAGACGAACGGTCGCCTGACCCCGGGGTCAATGCGATGCGTCTGGCGCAAGGGTTGCCACGCGCGGCTCCGGCACCACCCGGCGATGGGGTTCTAAGCATTCGCCTATTGATCCCAAGCGTTCTAAAAGGATCGGGGGCCGGCCCCTAGAGTTCAGGGTGTCAGAGGTCGTTGCCGGGTTTTGCCGGAGCGGCTCTATCCACCCACCGCCAAGGAGGCGGCCAGGCCGACAGGCAGGCCGTTGACGCCCGACGCACGGCGCCTCCAACAAAAACAAAGGCAGCAGGCCATGTTCAAACAGCCGAAAATGCGGCAAGCGAGCCTCATCGTCTTCGCCACCACCGTCATCCTCATCCTCCCCAACCTGACCCGGCTGGTCGGCTGACAACGCGGGCATCGTCCTGTGCTGCGCACCGCCGCGAGCGGTCAACGCAGCGCAGGTAGCCACCAGGCCAGCAGCAGCGGAATGGTCACGAACGACAGCAGCGTCGAACACATCACCAGGCTCGCCACCTGCTCCGGCGAACGCCCGGCGCGCACTGCCAGCAGGTAGTTGAACACCGCCACCGGCATCGCCGACTGCATCACCAGCACGCCCAGGGTCAGCGGCTCCAGTTGCAGCGCCAGGCCCACTCCCCAGCCCACGCCCGCACCAAAGAGGATGCGCAGTGCCCCCTGCAGCAGGCCGCTGCCCAGGTGGCCGACGCGGATACTGGCGAGCGACACGCCGAGGGTCAGGAGCATCAGCGGGATGGTCATGCCGCCCAGCAGCTCGATGGTGTTGGCCAGCCAGCGCGGCAGCGTCAGGTCGAAGACGATCAGCGGGATGGCCAGGGCCAGGCTGATGACGATGGGGTTGATGAACAGCTTCTTCACCGAGCGCTCGCTGCCCGAGAGCAGCAGCCCCAGGCTGAACTGCACCACCGCCAGCGCCAGGAAGAAGCCCACCGCCAGCGCCAGGCCCTTCTCGCCGAACGCGTAGAGCGCCACCGGCAGGCCCATGTTGCCGGAGTTGGGAAACAGGAAGGCCGGCACCAGCACGCGCCAGTCCTGCTTCATGGCCCGGCCGAGGCCCATGCCGATCGCCCCCATCAGCGCCGTGGTGAGCAGGCAGGCGAGCGCGATCTGGCCGAAGGCATGCTTGTCGATCTGCGCCTGGCTGAGGGTGGAAAGCACCAGGCTCGGCGTGCCCACGTTGAGAACCAGACGAGCGACGAAGTCTGTCGGGTAATTCTGCCCGGAGCGTGCCCAGGCATAGCCGATACCGGCGGTGATGAGGATCGGCGCCATGACGGCGAACAGCGCGGCCAGCATGGCCCGCTCCTTAGCCCGGAGGGTCGTGGAATGGCTGGAAGGCCCGATCCTAGCGGTTCGCGATGACCCTCGGCAATTGTGCTAGGGTCCAAGGGTTCTTGTTTTTCAGGGAGTTACACCATGCGCAAGATGCTCGCCACGCTCACCCTTTGCCTCAGCCTTCCCGCAGCCGCCGCCGACGTCGACCAGGCCGCTGCGCTGGAAGCCCTCAAGCAACCGGGCGCCGTGCTGATCGACGTGCGTACACCGGAAGAAATCGAGGCAGGAGCCTTGCCCGGTGCCCGTTACATCGGCTTCGAGGACATCGGTACGAAAATCGCGGAACTGGCACCGGACAAGCACACCCCCATCGTCCTCTACTGCCGCAGTGGCCGCCGCTCCGGCATCGCCCAGGACGATCTGCGTGCCAGGGGCTACACCAATGTGCAGAATGCCGGCGGTTACTCCACCCTCAAACCGATTCTGGACACGCCCTGATGCGCCACCTGCTGCTCTGCCTGCTGTTGCTGACCCCCATCCTGCACGCCGCCGAGCTGGTGCTCGAATTGCCCGGCGGCACACAACGCTGGGACAGCGCCAGGCTGCTGGCCCACCCCCAGGCGCGGGATATCGACGTACCCGCGGATGTCGCCTACAAGCGCACCATGCATTACCGCGCCCTGCCCCTGGCGGCGCTGCTGGACGGGGTCGAGCCCGGCCAGCACCTGCAGGCCGTGGCGGCGGATGGTTTCGCCGCCGAACTGCCCGCCGCGCCCCTGCTCGCCAAGGACGGCGCACGAGCCTGGCTGGCGGTGGAAGACCCGGGCAAGCCCTGGCCGCCCCTGGCCGAAGGCAAGCCCAGCGCCGGGCCCTTCTACCTGGTGTGGACCGACCCGCAGGCCGGCGGCATCGGCCCGGAGCAATGGCCCTTCCAGGTGGTCAGGATCCGCTACCTGGCTTCGGTCGCCGAGCGCTTCCCCGCGCTGCTGCCGGCAGCCGATGCGAGCGCTGACGTCCAGGCCGGCTTCGCCCAGTTCCAGAAGAACTGCCTGGCCTGCCACCGCCTCAACGGCGCCGGCGATGCGCAGTTCGGCCCCGACCTCAACTTGCCCTACAACCCCACCGAATACTTCGCCGAGGGCTTCCTCCAGCGCTACATCCGCGACCCGCAGGCCATGCGCCGCTGGCCCCAGGGCCGGATGCCCGCCTTCCCGGCGGCGGTGATCGACGATGCGCAACTGCAGCAACTGGTCGCCTACCTGCGCCACATGAGCGGTCGCAAGACGCCGTGATGTCCCTCACGGACGGGCGCGGATGGACTTTTCCGGCGCCCGGACCGGCGCTACGCTCACCCACCTGAACCGCCGGCCGGGAGGGCCAGCATGAGCACCGAGCTCCACGTCGAAAGCCTGGTCCTGCGCGGGGCCCGCAACGAGGCCCTCACCCCCGACCTCAACCTGCACCTGGACGACTCCCGGCTCAGCCTGGGCGAGCTGATCCGCCGGGTGGTGCTGCACCAGGTGGCCGAACGGACGGTCGCCGGCTGGCTGGATCGCCTTCAGGCCAGCGGCCCCTCCGACTACCTCAGCGACGATGAGATCCGCCGCCAGGCCGCCCGGGGCGCCATCAAGCCGCACGCCGAGCGCCCCGACGCCCTCCGGATCGACGCCGAAGCCGAAGTGCGGCGCGCCCTGGAGGGTTTCCGCCAGCGCCGCTACCGCATCCTCCTCGACGGCCAGATGCTCAACGACCTCGACCATTCCCTCGACCTGCCCGCCCAGGCCCGGCTCACCTTCCTGCGCCTGGTCCCCCTGGTGGGCGGCTAAGCCCTTACGAACGGACTCCCCATGCAGCATTACCAAGCCGACACCCGGCAGCAGGCCCGCATCGACCTGCTCGAAGCCTTCCTCGACCGCCAACTGGATGCCCTGCCCGAACGCGACGCCCTGCTGGCCGAAGACGGCTACCAGCATCCGTTCTGGGACGAGGTGGACGGCCTCGCCCTGGCCGACGCCTTCCTCGCCGAAGCCGGCCCCGAGGGCCAGCAAGCCCTGGTGGACGCCCTGGTCTTCCCGCGCAGCCTGCGCCATGACGAGACCGACCATGCCTACATTCGCCAGCGCCTGCTGCAGATCGTCAGCCAGGCCGGTGTCGAGGCCTACCCCAGCCCCTATGGCTTCCAGGCACTGGAGCGGCGCGTGCGGCACATGCTGGTCCACGCCTTCGAGGACAGCGACCACGCCCTGCAACCCGGCTACAAGGCCGACAACCACTGGGGCTATCCCTCTGGGGCCTGGGCCACGCCCGGCCTGGCGGAGTGCCTGGCGCTGCTGGCCGGGCACCCTGTCGACGAAGCCTGGCTGGACCTGGCCCAGTGGCTGCTCGGGGGCGAATGGGACCGCCCCAACCCCGCCTCGAACGCTTACTACCCGCGTCTTGCCGAGGTCTACCAAGGCAAGGCGACGGAGGCCATCCGGCGCTTCGCCGTGGGCCTGGCCGAGGCCGGCCGCCTGGAGGCGACCCTGCACGAGCGAGCGGTGCGTACCTGGGCCGAGAGCCTGTGCACGCTGCCGCCCCTCGTCCAAGGCGACAGCACGGGCGAGCAACGGCTCGACGCGCTCAACGCCGAGTTCGTCGATCACGCGCTGACCCAACTGCCGGACAGCGCCACGCTGTTGCGAAGCCTGATCGATGAGCCCGGAACCTCCACTGCACACTGGCTGCTGGCCGGTGTGCGCGAGGTAGCGCGCCTCGGCCTGGAGCCGGAGGCCCTCGAAAGGCACTACGAAAACCATCAGGGCCGGGCACTGACCGCCCTGCTCGACATCGGCCACCTGGAAAAGGACGAAGAGGCCGCACTGGCCGAACAGCTCGCCGGCTTCCCCCGCGCCAGCCTGCTCACCGCCCTGCCCTTCAGCGGCGCGGCCAGCGAAGCGGTGCTGGACGCCCTCGGCTGGGGCGACCTGAAGCCCCTGCAGCGCCTGTACCTCGACCTGGCGCTGGCCACCGACCACAGCGGGCGACAGGTGGAAGACCTGCAAAGCAGCGACGACCCGGAGCTGGGCGTGGTGGACCGCGACGCCCTGCAAGCCGCCCTGGACCAGGCCGACGCCGGGCACCTGGCCGACTACCTCGCCGCGCTGGAAGGCACCCCCTGGGCCTTTCCCAACACCCGCCTGCTGCTGGACGCCTTCCGTGGCCTGGAGCGCAAGGCCCTGGAGAAGAAGCTGCAGCGCCACGCCCAGGCCGCCCTGCGCGCCTACGGCCTGCTGCCCACCCGCGGCGCGGACGAAACCCGCGAGCGCTACCTGGCCCTCAAGCGCTACCACCGCGAAGTCGAGCGCTACGGTGCCGAACGCCAGGCCAACTCCCAGGCGGCCATCCAGGCCGGGCTGGAGAACCTCGCCCGCACCGCCGGCTACGGCGACGCCACGCGGCTGGAATGGGCGATGGAAGCGGAGATCGCCGAACAGACCCCGGACCGCCTGCACCTGGACGGCTACGACCTGTGGCTGGAATTGCAGGGGCTCAACCCGGTCATGGTCGCCAGCAAGGGCGGCAAGCGCCTGAAGTCAGTCCCCGCCGCCCTGCGCAAGCACGACGGCCATGCGGAGCTGAAAACCCTGCAGGGCCGCATGAAGGACCAGATCCGCCGCTTCCGCTTGACCCTGGAAGCCATGATGGCCCGGGGCGAGGCCCTGGAGCCGGCGCAACTGCGCCAGCTGCTGCGCATGCCGGCAGCGCGCCTGCTGCTGGACCACCTGGTGCTGCGCGATGGCGACGGCCTGCTGGGCTGGCTGGACGGCGACGCCTTCGCCCTGCGCCCGCTAACCGGACCGGCACGCCCCATCGAAGGTCCGCTGCTGATCGCCCACCCGCTGCACCTGTACGAGGCCGGTGCGCTCTCCGCCTGGCAGCAGGCCCTGGTGGCCCAACGCCGGGTGCAGCCATTCAAGCAGGTGTTCCGCGAGCTGTACCTGCTGACCCCGGCCGAACGGGAGAACGGCCTGAAATCCATGCGCTTTGCCGGCCACGTGCTGCGCAGCGCCGTGGCAGCCCGCCTGCTGCGGGCCCGGGGCTGGACCACCCACGACGGCGAAGAGGTGTTCCGCAACTGGGGCCAGGGCCTGTATGCCTTCGTCGACTTCCCCGATGCGCAGCGCTACCTGGCGCTGACCGAGACCATCACCCTGCAGGCCATCGAATTCGTCCGCGACCGCGCGCCCCTGCCCCTGGAAGAGGTCCCGCCGCTGGTGTTCTCCGAGACCCTGCGCGACGCCGACCTGATCGTCTCCGTGGCCTTCACCGGCGAGACCGGCACCCACGCCGGCAGCGCCGAGGTCATCCAGCGCCGCGCCGAACTGGTGCAGGCCCTGGTGGGCAACCTGGGGCTGGCCAATGTGCGCTGCGAGGGCCACCACGCGCACATCACCGGCAGCCGCGCGCGCTACCGGCTGCACCTGGGCAGCGGCGTCATCCATATCGAGCCGGGCAACTACCTGTGCATCGTCCCGGCCGGCAAGCCGGCGGATGACCTCTACCTGCCCTTCGCCGACAGCGACGCGCGCACCAGCGAGATCATCAGCAAGCTGTTCCTGCTGCTGGACGACGGGGCGATCGACGACCCCAGCATCCTCGAACAGATCCGCCGCAGCGAGGTGCCGGCGTGAGCGACGTACTCGCCGCACGGTTGGCCGAAGTCGAGGACGCGGCCAGCTTCCTCGCCTTCGTCCGCGCCCTGCGCGAAGACCGCCTGCGCGCCGTCGCCGCCCCCGCGACCGGGCAGTGGGCCCACGACACCATCGAGGACTTCCTCGACGGCGCGCTGGCCTGGGCCGATGACAGTGACTTCGGTGCCCGCCAGGGTCTGGCGGGCGCCAACCCCTGGCGCTGCGCCGCTACCTTCCTGCTATGCGGCAGCCTTTACGAGTAACGCCTTTGACCTAGCGCTCAGGGACGCGGGTTTCACCCGCCCTACGGCATCGTTGTTCGCGGAAAAAGATGCTGGCGCCGCCTCCCACGTGGGAGCGAATTCATTCGCGATGAAGCCGGCACCGTGCCCGCCCATTTCGCGGCTGAAGCCGCTCCCACAATTCCGGTTCAACCTACAGGCGCCCACAGCCTGTAGGGGCGAATTCATTCGCCCGCTCTTTCGTGCCGCCTGCGAGTCCAACCTCAGACGTTGTATTCCGCCGGTGGCGCCGGCAGTTTCTCCAGCACCTCGTGCAGCCCGGCGGCCCACTGGCGGCGGACGCCTTCGTAGTACTCGTCGTCCTCGGTGACGCGGTAGCCGGCGGGGAGGATCAGGCTGTCGGTGTGGTAGACCAGCAGGTCCAGCGGCATGCCGACCGAGAGGTTACTGCGGATGGTGGAGTCGAAGGAGACCAGCGCGCACCGCAGCGCCTCCTCCAGGCTGGTGTCGTGCTTGAGGTTGCGGTCGAGGATCGGCTTGCCGTACTTGCTCTCCCCCAGTTGCAGGAAGGGCGTGTCCTCGGTGGCCTGGATGAAGTTGCCCTGCGGGTAGATGCTGTAGAGCGCGGGCGGCTGGCCGGCGATCTGGCCGCCGACGAGGAAGGAGCAGGTCAGGTCGGTGTTGCCCGCCAGCGGCGCGCCGTCGCGGGCCACCACCTCGCGGATGGTCTCGGCGACCAGGGCGGTGGCGTCGTAGAGCGTGGGCACGCTGTCGAGGTTCACCAGGGTGCTGCCCAGGCGCTGCTTGAGCAGGTTGACCACCGACTGCGAGGTGGCCAGGTTGCCCGCCGTCTGCAGCACGATCAGGCGTTCGCCCGGCGTGCCGAAGGTGAAGAGCTTGCGGAAGGTGGCAATGTGGTCGATGCCCGCGTTGGTGCGCGAATCGGAAACGAACACCAGGCCATCGGCAAGGTGCATGGCGACGCAGTAGGTCATGGTTCTCTCCCGTTTTTATGTGCCCCCCGCCTCCCCCGCGCCTTGCGCTTCGGCATCACCGGCCCGTGCCTGCCGGGATGGCAGGCGGGCAGTCGAATGACCGGTGATGCAGCGAGAAGTCCTGTGACGCGTGTTACTGCTGCTCCTGGACCATCAGCAGCGGCGGCACGTCGATGTCGACGCGCGCGTGCATCTGCTCGCCGCCGCCACGGCGCATGCCGCGGACCGGGCAGGCGTCCAGGTAGTCCAGGCCGACGGCGAGCTTGAGGTGGCGCTCCGGGCGGGACAGGCGGTTGGTGACGTCGAAGCTGTACCAGGCATCGCCCAGCCAGGCTTCCGCCCAGGCGTGGCTGACCAGGTGGGCGTTGTTCTCCTTGTACAGGTAGCCGGAGACGAAGCGCGCCGGCACGCCGAGGGTGCGGGCGCAGGCGAGGAAGGCGTGGGTATGGTCCTGGCAGACCCCCGCACGGCCGGCGAAGGCCTCGGCGGCGGTGCTGTCCACGGCGGTGACGCCGGTCTGGTAGTCGATGTGCTCGTGCAGCGCGTCCATCAGGGTGATCAGGCCGCTGCGCTCGGGCCGGGGCTTGCAGTGGGCATGGGCGAAGGCACGCAACGCCTCGTCCGCCGTGGTCAGGCGGGTGGAGCGCAGGAATGGCAGCGCCGAGAGCTTGTCGTGCTCGGCCTCGCTGTGCTCGTCGATCTCCACCTGGCCACGGGCGCCGATGACGATGGCCTCGTGGGGTTCGTCCAGGGTCAGCACGTGGAGGATGTTGCCGTAGGGGTCGATCTGCGCGCGTACCGGGCGCGGCAGGTCGAGCTGCCAGCTGAGGATGTGCTGGCGCTCGCTGTCGTGGGGCGTCAGGCGCAGGTACTGGATGCTCGCGCGAACCTGGTCGTCGTAGCGATAGGTGGTTTCGTGGCGGATGGACAGTTTCATACGGCCTCCAGATAAGAGCTGTGGATCGCTCTGGCCAATTGGCGAACCAGCAGGATGAAGTCGGTGAGCCAGCCGTGCAGGCCCTCACCGAGGATCTCGTCGATGCTCGTGTAGCGCAGGCGTGCGTCCAGCTCGGCGGCCAGGCGCTGGGCCGGCCGGCCGTTCTCGCCGGGCAGGCTGGAAAGGATCAGGTTGAGCTCCTCCATGCAGGCGCGCAGGGAGCGCGGCACGTCGGGGCGCAGCAGCAGGAGCTCGGACACCTGGCGTGCGCCGGGCGAACCCCGGAACACCTCGGTGTAGGCCTCGAAGGACGACAGCGCGCGGAGCAAGGCGCTCCACTGGTAGTAGCCACGTGCGGACGTATCGCTGACCTCCTCCGCCTCCTCGCCGAGCATCTCGTAGCGTGCATCGAGCAGGCGCAACGTATTGTCCGCCCGTTCTATGAAGGTTCCGAGACGGATGAAGCGGTAGGGGTCGTGACGCATGATGGTGCCGAAGGTGGCGCCGCGGAACAGGTGCGAGCGCTCCTTGACCCACTCGCAGAAGCGCTTGATCCCGTAGCGCCCCAGGCCCTCGCCGGCGATGCCGCGCATCTCCAGCCAGGTGGCGTTGATGTTTTCCCACATGTCGGCGGTGATGCGGCCGCGCACGGCGTGGGCGTTGGTACGGGCGGCGCCCAGGCAGCTGTAGATGCTCGCCGGGTTCTCCGCATCGAGGGCGAAGAAGTGCAGCATACGCTCGGCGTGCAGCTGGCCGTGGCGGGTCAGGTAGGCGTCCAGGGTGCCGGTGATCAGCAGCGGCATGGCGAGCTCTTCCAGGCCATCGCCACGGCCGTCCTGGGGCATCAGCGACAGCGAGTAGCTCACATCGAGCATGCGCGCGAGGTTCTCGGCGCGCTCCAGGTAGCGCGACATCCAGTACAGATCGGAGGCAGTACGGCTCAGCACGATCAGTCCTCCACGATCCAGGTGTCTTTGGTACCGCCGCCCTGCGACGAGTTCACCACCAGCGAGCCTTCGCGCAGCGCGACGCGCGTCAGGCCGCCCGGCACCAGGCGCGTTTCACGGCCGGAGAGGACGAACGGGCGCAAGTCGATGTGGCGCGGGGCGATGCCCTTCTCGACGAAGGTCGGGCAGGTGGACAGGCTCAGCGTGGGCTGGGCGATGTAGGCCTCCGGCCGCGCCTTGAGGCGTTCGCGGAAGGCTTCGATCTCCGCCTTGGTGGCGGCCGGGCCGACCAGCATGCCGTAGCCGCCGGAACCCTGGGTTTCCTTCACCACCAGCTCCGGCAGGTTGGCCAGCACGTGGGACAGCTCCTCGGGCTTGCGGCACTGCCAGGTGGGCACGTTGGCGAGGATGGGTTCCTCGTCGAGGTAGAAGCGGATCATGTCGCCGACGTAGGGATAGATCGACTTGTCGTCCGCCACCCCGGTGCCGATGGCGTTGGCCAGCACCACGTTGCCGGAACGGTACGCCGCCAGCAGGCCGGGCACGCCGAGCATGGAGTCCGGGTTGAAGGCCAGCGGGTCGAGGAAGGCGTCGTCGAGGCGACGGTAGATCACGTCCACCGGCTGCGGGCCGGAGGTGGTGCGCATGTAGACGCGGTCGTCGCGGACGAACAGGTCGGCGCCCTCCACCAGCTCGACGCCCATCTCGCGGGCGAGGAAGGCGTGCTCGAAGTAGGCGCTGTTGAAGCGCCCCGGGGTCAGCACCACGACGCTGGGGTTGTCCAGCGGGCTGGAGCTCTTGAGGGTCTCCAGCAGCAGGTTCGGGTAGTGGTCGATGGGCGCCACGCGCTGCGCCGCGAACAGCTCGGGGAACAGGCGCATCATCATCTTGCGGTCTTCGAGCATGTAGCTGACGCCGCTGGGGGTGCGCAGGTTGTCCTCGAGCACGTAGTAGGTGCCGTCGCCGTCGCGCACCAGGTCCACGCCGGCGATATGGGCGTAGATGTCGCGATGCAGGTCCAGGCCCTGCATGGCGATCTGGTAGCCCTCGTTGGCCAGCACCTGCTCGGCCGGGATGATCCCCGCCTTGATGATGCGCTGGCCGTGGTAGAGGTCGGCGAGGAACATGTTCAGCGCCTTGACGCGCTGAATGCAGCCGCGCTCGACGACACGCCACTCGCTCATGGGGATGGATCGGGGAATGGTATCGAAGGGGATCAGGCGCTCGGTGCCCTGTTCATCCCCATAGAGGGTGAAGGTGATGCCCGCCCGGTGGAACAGCAGGTCGGCTTCGCGCCGCCTCTGGGCAAGCAGCTCCTCGGGGGTATCGGCCAACCAGCGGGCGAATTCCCGGTAGTGCGGGCGGCATTCGCCACTCGCGTCGTACATCTCGTCAAAAAAGGTGCGGGCCATGCCGGACTCCTTGTCACCACCGACCATCTTGCAGTCGCAAGCCTCGTGCCAGCGACTCAACCCTTTACGTATCAATGAGTTGCACTCGGACTCCAGCTCCGACGCACTGCGATGGTGCAGCTTCGGAAGCGGAACGGGTGCCACCGCCCCGTTTGGCGGCGATACGGATTAGGACGGGGAGCTGCGCGTACTTGTTCCCTAATTCTTCGCTCATCGCGAATGCGCCCACGCAAGCAGTCTAGGACAAGGCCGCCAGCCTGCCCGCGCCGTCGGTAACCTGGCTTGTCAGGCCACAGGCCGCGAACTACGCTCGCTTGAGCACCTCCCGCCTCACGGCCCGCTGCTCTTGCGGTCGCCGCCCAGGCTCCGCCGCATCCGCATCAGGAGTCGACCATGTCCTCGATCAGAAGCACCCTTTCGGCGTTCGCCTGCGCCAGCGCCCTGCTCAGCGGCGCGCTGCAGGCCGCACAACCGCTCAAGCAGATTGGCGAGGGCGAAGGCGCGCTCGACATCATCGCCTGGCCCGGCTACGTCGAGCGCGGCGAGACCGACAAGGCCTACGACTGGGTCACCGCCTTCGAAAAGGACAGCGGCTGCAAGGTCAACGTGAAGACCGCCGCCACCTCCGACGAGATGGTCAGCCTGATGGCCAAGGGCGGCTACGACCTGGTCACCGCCTCCGGCGATGCCTCCCTGCGCCTGGTGGCGGGCAAGCGCGTGCAGCCGATCGACACCGCGCTGATCCCCAACTGGAAGAACGTGGACGAGCGGCTCAGGGACGCCCCCTGGCACACCGTGGCCGGGCAGCATTTCGGCACGCCCTACCAGTGGGGGCCGAACGTGCTGATGTACAACACCCAGGTCTTCCCCAAGCCGCCGACGAGCTGGAACGTGGTGTTCGAGGAGACCACCCTGCCCGATGGCAAGAGCAACAAGGGTCGCGTGCAGGCCTACGACGGCCCCATCTACATCGCCGACGCCGCCCTCTACCTGCGCCGCACCCGGCCCGAGCTGGGCATCCGCGATCCCTACGAACTGAGCGAGGCGCAGTACGCCGCCGTCATCGCCCTGTTGCGCGGCCAGCAACCGCTGGTCCACCGCTACTGGCACGACGCGACCGTGCAGATGAGCGACTTCAAGAACGAGGGCGTGGCCGCCTCGGGCTCCTGGCCCTACCAGGTCAACGCCCTGCGCGGCGAGAAGCAGCCCGTCGCCTCCACCATCCCCACGGAAGGCTCCACCGGCTGGGCCGACACCACCATGCTGCACGCCGAGGCCAAGCACCCCAACTGCGCCTACAAATGGATGAACTGGTCCCTGGAGCCCAAGGTGCAAGGCGACGTGGCGGCCTGGTTCGGCTCGGTGCCGGCGGTCCCCAAGGGCTGCTCCAGCAGCGAACTGCTCGGCGCCGGCGGCTGCGCCACCAACGGCTACGACCAGTTCGACAAGATCGCCTTCTGGAAGACGCCCCAGGCCAAGTGCGGCGAGGGGCAATGCGTGCCCTACAGCCGCTGGACCCAGGACTACATCGCGATCATGGGTGGGCGTTAGCGGGCCTGCCCGAGGCGCCGTGCGACCCTCTTCGCGAATGAATTCGCTCCCACCCCGGACCCGACCGCTGCGTAGGGTGGAGGTCGCTTTTTACCTCCACCAGGCGGGGTCGATCACGGCACGGCGTCAGGCCTGGGGGTTTACCTCGGCAGGAGAGCGGCGGCGCTGCGCGCCGCTTGGCGAATGAATTCGCCCCTACAGGGTCTGGACCTCATGTAGGTCGGGTGCGACCCGACGATGGTGCACAACGCCGCGGGTTCCACCCGCCCTACGCACCACGGACTCCATGGCAATCATGGGTGGGCGCGTTGCACGGCCCTTTTCGCGAATGAATTCGCTCCCACCCCGGACCCGACCGCTGCGTAGGGTTGAGGTCGCTTTTCACCTCCACGCGGCGGGGTCGATCACGGCACGGCGTCAGGCCTGGGGGTTTACCTCGGCAGGAGAGCGGCGGCGCTGCGCGCCGCTTGGCGAATGAATTCGCCCCTACAGGGTCTGCGCCTCATGTACCAGCGCTAGGCGCTCAGGGCGGGGGCCGAGCGCTGGGACTGGTCCTGGAAGGCCAGGTCCAGCCAGCGTCGGTAGAACCCTTCCGCCACCTGGTGCAGCGCCTCCACCTTGGCCGGCAGGTCTTTGAGCATGCGCTCCCTGGGCTGCTGGCTGGGCTGGGTCTCGTCGAGCAGGTGGGCCCAGTCGGTGAGCCACAGTCGCACCAGTTCCTCGGTCATCTCCGGGTGGCCTTGCAGGGCCAGCACCTTGTCGCCCCAGGAGAAGCCCTGATTGGGGCACCAGGGGCTGTCGAACAGCCACTGCGCGCCGTCGGGCAGATCGAACGTATCGCTGTGCCACTGGTAGACCGGGAACTGCATGGGCAGGTGCGCGACCCAGGGATTGCCCACCGCCAGCGCGCGCTTCTCCAGCGGCTGCCAGCCGATCTCGGTATAGGGCATGCGGTGCACCGCCGCCCCCAGCGCCCGTGCCAGCAGCTGGCCGCCGAGGCAGTGGCCGATGATGGGGATGTCCCGCGCGATGAAATGCCGCAGCGCCGCGATTTCCGCTTCGATCCAGGGCAGTGGGTCGTTGACGCTCATCGGCCCGCCCATCACCGCGACCGCGCGCGGGCGATCGAGGTCGTAGCCGTCCAGTTCGCCCTGGTCCGCGCGCAACACGGTGAAGGCCCGGCCTTGCGCGTCCAGCACGCTCGCGAGATGGCCAGCCGGACAGAAATCGGCGTGGGTAAGAATCAGGATATCGGTCATGTCAGCCCTCCGTTTCCGGAGTCTGAGGCAAAGCCCGTGCCGAGGTCGAGTCAGGAAAAGGTAAGTTTTTTCAGGCACCTGGAACGACACCGGCCAGCGCAGGGCTGGCCGGTGATTACCAGGCGTTGGGGAACTCAGCGCGAAGGCGCGGGGAGTTCCTGGGTCACGCCCCATCCATCCAGGGTCCCGCCGAGGGGCACGACCAGCTCCTCCAGGTCGTGTTCGAAATCGCCGATGCCGGCGTGGGTGGCGTACATCACCTTGCTCACCTGCAGGTGCCAGGCCCCGTCATCACGGGGGGATACCTGGGCGTTCAGCCATTCACCGCAGAACTTTCGCGCAACCATCCGGGCCCGGTCCTCGTCGGGGAAGATGGCGTAGAACTCGATGGGATGTACCCGGGCGAAATCGAAACCGCCCTCTTTCATGCGCCGTAGAACATTGCTGCTGACGTCATCGTGGAAGGTTGTGCTCATGGTAACGACCTCCTCTCTGGCGATTGATGAGTTTCGCTTGTAGACGGCCGAAGGTTTCGGCCTCGCGACGCCTGGCGGCGTCGCCACGGGCGGCCCCGCGGACGCGGGGCACCACCCTGGCCAGCCCCCGTGAAGGGGATGGCCGCTGCTTTTCTCACGCACAACGATCGACTGCATCAGAGTGCAGGTTAGCGTCAGCTCGGCCGGTCTGCCCGCCGTCGAGCGAACTTTCCTTCGCCCGGCACGACGGGCGGCACTTCAGGCGCCGCCGGGCGAAACCGCCCGTCGCTCCGCCCGCCCACCGAGGCCGATGGCACCCAGCACCAGGGCCATGCCCAGGGCCTGGCCGGCGCTCAGCCCTTCGCCCAGCAGCAGGCCGCCGACCAGCACCGCGCCCACCGGCATCAGCCCGGTGAACAGCCCGGCCACGCTGGCCTGCACCTGGCTGATGCCGCGGTACCAGAGCAGGAAGGACAGCACGCTGGCGCTCAGCGCATAGAACAGCACCCAGGCCCAGGTCGCCGGGCTTATCGCCATCCAGTCGAACGCGGGGGCCTGCACCAGAGCCAGGGGCAGGAACAGCGCCAGCCCGGCGAGGTTCACGCCGAAGGCCATCGCCCAGGGATGCAGCGCCAGGGACAGGCGCCGTGAATAGATGGCGAAGATCGCCTCGGCCAGCACCGCGCCCAGCACCAGCGTATTGCCGAGCACGCTGCCGGTGCCGCCCTCGCCACCGCCCAGCAGGTTGAGCAGGGCGATGCCCGCTACCGCCAACGCAATCGCCAGCGTGCCCTGCGCGCCGATCCGCTCACGCAGCCAGAACCAGGCCAGCAGCGCCACCACGCTCGGCGTCGCGCTGGTGATGATGCCCGCACTGGTGGCACTGGTGTGCTGCACGCCATAGAGCATGAACAGGCTGAACAGGAAGCAGCCGAAGAACGCCTGCAGGAACAGCCCCTTGCCGGCCGTGGCATCCAGACCCCGACGCACCCTGGACGACAGCATGCCCGGCGCCAGCACCAGGGTGGCGATGAGAAAGCGCAGGCAGGCGAAGACGAACAGCGGCACCTCGGCCAGCACCAGCTTGCCGATGGCGATATTGCCGCCGACCAGCAGCATGGACAGGGCGAGACAGGCGTAGGCGAACCAGGGGGTCATGGAAAGCGTCCTTGCGGGCGCACCAGGGAGGTGCGGCCGGCCAGGCTATACGGTGCCGGCCCCCGTGCAAAGCCACCCGGAGCTGTCTCTTCGATGGGTCCCCGCTTTCGCGGGGATGACGGCGTGCAGGGAAGCCCCGCAGACACCGTCACCCTCGCGGACGCCGGGCCCACTGGAGGCCGGCTGCAGCCATGACCCGTCGGCCGCCCTACTCCCGGCTCAGCCGGCCCATGATCAGCCGGCTGATCCACGGCGGCGACACCTGCCCGGACCAGTACATCAGCTTGAACAGCAGGCTGATGGGGCGGTGCACCGCGGCGCCATGGGCCTGTTGCCAGGCCGCCTCGGCGATGTCCTCGGCCTTGAGGTTCACCCCGAGGCGGCGCAGGGTCGGCGGCTCGAAGCGCTGGCTCTCGACCATCGGGGTGCGCACGAAGGGCGGCATCAGGTCGCCGACGCGGATGCCGTGGCGGCGCCATTCCAGTTCCAGGGCCTCGGTGAAGCCGCGCACGGCGAACTTGGAGGCGGAGTAGCTGGCCATGTGCGGGGTGCCGTAGAGGCCCGAGGCCGAGCCCATGTTGATCACCTGGGCGTCGGCGGTGGCCTTGAGATAGGGGAAGGCCGCGTGGGTCATCTGCACCAGGCCCAGCACGTTCACCGCGAGGATGCGCGCGTGCTCGGCCACATCGATCGTCTCGAAGTGGCCGAAGCGCAGCAGGCCCGCGCAGTTGAACAGCAGCCGCAACTGCCCGTCATGGCGCCCGCAGAAGTCCGCCAGGGCGCCTTCGACGGCGGCCAGGTCGGTGACGTCCAGCGCCTGGTACCAGAGCCCGCCCAGTTCGGCGGAGAGTTCCTCCAGCGGCTGCGGTGCGATGTCCAGCAGGCCGACGGTCCAGCCCTTCTGGTGGAACAGCCGCGCCGTGGCCCGGCCGATGCCGGAAGCGGCGCCGGTGATGAGGATGTTGTGCATTTCAAGCCCCCTCGCCGCTGCGGGCGTGGATGAAGGCGAGGATGCTGGCCAACGCCTGGTCGGCGGCACGCAGCATGCCGGCGTGGGCCTGGAACACGTGCCACAGGCCGGGGTAGCGCTCCAGGCGCACCGGCACCCCGGCCGCCCGCGCCGCGACCGCCAGGCGCAGGCTGTCGTTGAGCAGCAGCTCGTCCTCGCCCACCTGCACCAGGATCGGCGGCAGGCCGGCCAGGTCGGCGTAGATCGGCGACAGCCCGGGGTCGCGGCGATCCAGCCCGGCAGGGGCGTAGAGGCTGATGGCCTGCTCCATCCACAGCGGATTGAGCAGCGGATCGCCGGCCGGAGGCTGGTGCATCTGCTCGCCGCTGAAGTCGGTCACCGGCGACAGCAGCACCAGCCCCGCCGGCTGCGGCAGCCCCTGGCGACCGAGCTCCAGGGCGGTGATCAGGCTGAGATTGCCGCCTGCGGAATCACCGCCGATGACGATGCGCTCGCTGGAATACCCCTGGGCCAGCAGC
The DNA here is from genome assembly GCF_012767755.2 of Pseudomonas tohonis. NCBI lineage: Bacteria > Pseudomonadati > Pseudomonadota > Gammaproteobacteria > Pseudomonadales > Pseudomonadaceae > Pseudomonas > Pseudomonas tohonis. The sequence continues at coordinate 2,564,503 of NZ_AP023189.1, read as the reverse complement.
GCGCGGTAGGCCGCCACGGCATCCTGGCGGGCGGCGGGGAACGGGTGCTCGGGCGCCAGGCGGTAGTCCAGCGCGCAGACCGACAGCCCGCCCCGGCGCGCCAGGGTGGCGGTGATGGCACGGTGGGTCGCGGCGGCGCCGATGAGGAAGGCGCCGCCGTGCAGGTAGAGCAGCACGCTGCCGTTGTCCCGTGCCGGGCGGTGCCATTCGCAGGGCACCCCGCCGAGGCTGTCGCGACTGCGGGTGACGCCGCGCATCGCCACCGGGGTGGAGGTCAGCGCGCGGATCACCGCCCGCTGCCCGGCGATGGGCATCGGCGGGCGCACCAGGCCCCGGAACAGCACCCGCAGGCCCCCGCGCAGCACCGCACGCAGCAGCGGCTGGCCGGCATCGGGCGCGGTGAAATCAACGGACGCATTCATAGTGGTCGAGCTCCGGTTGGCGGGTCTGTTGGCGGTAGGTCAGGGTGAAGCCGGGCCAGTTGTTGGTGTTGCGGCCATCGGCGGTCTTGTACCAGCTGTTGCAGCCGCGCTCCCACACCGTATGGCGCACGGCGTGCTGCAGCCTGTCGTTGAAGCGGCGCTGCACCTCGGGCTTGAGGTCCATGTAGCGCAGGCCGTCGCGCTGCAGCGCGCGCAGGCAGCCGAGCACATAGGCGAACTGGCTTTCCAGCATATAGAGGATCGAGTTGTGCCCCAGGTTGGTGTTCGGCCCGTAGAGGATGAACAGGTTGGGGAAGCCGCTGACGCTGATGCCCAGGTAGGCCTCGGCGCCCTCGCGCCAGGCCTCGTTGAGGTCGCGGCCGTCGCGCCCGCGGATGCTCATGGGGGCGAGGAAATCGGTGGCGGCGAAACCGGTGCCATAGATGATCGCGTCCACTTCGCGCTCGCGGCCGTCGGCGGTGAGCACGCCACGCTCGCTGATGCCGGTGATGGCCTGCTCCACCAGCTCGACGTTGTCCCGCGCCAGGGCTGGGTAGAAGTCGTTGGAGATGAGGATGCGCTTGCAGCCCAGCGGGTAGTCCGGCTGCAGGCGTCGGCGCAGCTCCGGGTCACGGATACCGCGGGACAGGTGCCGGTTGAAGCTCAGGCGCATCACCTTCATCAGCGGCGGGAAGACGGTGAAGGCCAGGGCGCGCGCCTCGTGCTGCACGTACTTGAGCAGCCGGTCGACCTTCTGCAGCACCGGCAGGCGCTTCATCAGCGCCAGCTCCCACGGGCGGTAGGCGCGGTCGGGCTTGGCGATGACATAGGCGGCGGAGCGCTGGAACAGGTGCAGCTGCGCCACCTGCGGCGCGATCTGCGGCACGAACTGGATGGCGCTGGCGCCGGTGCCGATCACCGCCACGCGCTTGCCGGCCAGGTCGTAGTCATGGTTCCAGCGCGCCGAGTGGAACACCTCGCCGGTGAAGCGCTCGATGCCGGGCAGGCGCGGCATGGCCGGCCGGTTCAACTGGCCGCAGGCGCTGATCAGGGCGCGGGCGCTGAAGTGCTCGCCCGTGGTGGTTTCCACCCGCCACAGCGCCGCCTCTTCGTCGAAGCGGGCGCCGGCCACCTCGGTGCCGAAGCGGATGCGCCGACGCAGGCCGTGGCGCTCGGCGCACTGCTGCTGGTAGGCGTGGATCTCCGCCTGGGGCGCGAACTTGCGCGACCAGTCGAGCTTGGGCTCGAAGGAGAAGGAGTAGAGGTGAGAAGGCACGTCGCAGGCCGCGCCGGGGTAGGTGTTGTCACGCCAGGTGCCGCCGAGGTCGGCGGCCTTCTCGAGGATCAGGAAATCCTCGATGCCGCATTGCTGCAGGCGGATGGCCAGGCCGAGGCCGCCGAAGCCGGCTCCGATGATCAGCACGCGCAGGGGCGCCGGGTGCTGGGGATTGTTGTTCATTGTTTTCTCCCATGCTCGCCGCAACCGTCGGGGACCAGGCCAGCCGAACGTGCGGATGAGAGGATGCTAATGCGCGGCGACGCACGCTGTTTATGGCATGATCGGACAGCGAATTGTGCCTTTCGGACATAAATGCCCGTTCAACTGCCAAGGAACGCGACACGATATGCAGGACATTTCCCACTGGCCGCCCCGCCGCAGTGCCATCAGCGTGCAGCTGCTCACCCAGTTCGGCCTCGACCACGGCCTGTCGGTCGAACGTTGCCTGGCCGGCACCGGCCTTGACTGGAACGCCCTGGCCGACCCCGGCGCCGAGGTCAACGCCACCCAGGAACTGGCCCTGGTGCGCAACATCGTCCAGGCCCTCGGGCACCTCCCCGGCATCGGCCTCAAGGCCGGCCGCCGCTACCACCTCAGCACCTATGGCATCTGGGGATTCGCCCTGCTCAGCAGCCCCACCTACCGCAGTGCCGCCGAACTGGGCCTGCGCTACCTCGACCTGACCTACGCCTTCCACACCATGCGCCTGGAAGAGCACGACGACGAAGCGCACCTGGTGCTGGAGGGGCGCGGCCTGCCCGAGGACCTGCGCGGCTTCCTGCTGGAGCGCGACATCGCCGGGGCCCTCAGCGTGCAGCGCGACCTGAACAATGCCGACCTGCCGCTGCAGCGCGTGAGCCTCGCCCTGCCCGCCCCGGCCGACGCCACGCCCTACCGCGAGCTGCTGGGGGTGATGCCGGGCTTCGACGCCCGGGAGAACCGCATCGTCTTCGCCCGCGCCCTGCTCGACCTGCCGCTGCCCGGCGCCAACCCGCAGGTGGCGCAGCAGTGCGAGGCCCAGTGCAAGGCGCTGCTGGCGCGCCGCCGGGTGCGCGCGGGGCTCGCCGGGCGCATCCGCGATCGCCTGCTGTCCCAGCCGGGGCTGCTGCCGGACATGGAGCGCATCGCCACCGAGCTGCACATGACCTCGCGCACCCTGCGCCGCCGCCTGGACGCCGAGGGCACCTCCTTCCGCCAGTTGCAGGAGGAAGTGCGCAACGCCCTGGCCGAGGAACTGCTGGCCACCGATGGCATCCGACTGGAAGAGATCGCCGAACGCCTCGGTTACGGCGAACTGTCCAACTTCATCCATGCTTTCAAACGCTGGAAGGGCATCACGCCCGGCCAGTACCGCAGCCAACTCCAGACCCGGAACGCCCTGTCATGAGACCCGCCCTCGCCCTGCCCCTGCTGCTCGTTGCCGGCCCGCTGCCGGCGGCCACCCTGGACACCCCCGGCTACCGCGTCGAGATCATCGAGCAGTGCGACGAAGGCACCGTCGGCTGCGACAACGTGCTCTACCGGGGCACCAGCAAGAAGAGCGGCAACACCCTCGAACTCAAGGGTCGCCAGCTCATGCGCCTGTGTGCCGACGGCATCACCCCCTGCCATTCCCTGGGCTACGAGTTCAACAACGGCGATACCCACTACTTCGTCGGCGAGGACGGCCGCCTGAGCGTGACCCGGGGCGACCGCACGCTGGTGGACCAGCAGGGCGAGTGGCGCTGATGCTCGCCCAGGAGGACTACCCGGTGGTTCCGGCCGAGCCCCGCCACCTGGCGGTGCTGGCCGAGATCGAGCGCGCCGCCGCCAGCCTGTTCCCGGAGGGCACCCTTCCCGAACTCCTGCGCGAGGCGACCGTGCCCCAGGCGCTGCTGGCCCAGGGACAGGCCGAAGGCCGCCTGTGGGTGGCACAGGACAGCGGCGGCATGGCCGTGGGCTTCGCCCTGGTGGAGGTGCTCGGCGGCATCGCCCTGCTCGCGGAACTGGACGTGCTGCCGGCCCTGGGGCGGCGCGGCATCGGCCGTCGCCTGATCGCCGCCGCCCGCGACTGGGCCGAGGCACGCGGCCACGATGCGCTGTACCTGACCACCTTTGCCGAGATTCCCTGGAACGCCCCCTACTACGCCCGGCTCGGCTTCCGCCCGCTGGAGGAGGCCGAACTGCACGACGAGCTGATCCGCCGCCTCAAGGAGGAAAAGGCCTTCGGCCTGGCCGACCGGGTGGCCATGCAACTGCGCCTCGGCCCGGTGATCCCCGCCCCCGTCCCGTAGGATGGCGTAGAGCGCAGCGAAACCCATCAATCCCGAGCCCGAACCCACGCCAGCGCCACCGACCACCACAGCATGGGTTTCGCCAAGCTCTACCCATCCTGCGCGCGCCCTATACGTCCCCTAACATCGCCCCGCGAGCCGCCCTGCGGTCGTTGCTTTCCCGCCCGACCGGGGCTTGGCTGACACCAGGAGCCGCAACATTTTGTGACACCGGCAGTCAATCCAAGGACAGGCCCGGCCCGCCTCCCGCTCGGGGCACGGGCCGCAACTCCTTCCAGAACGAGTGCCCAGCCCCATGAGCAGTACGACCGAACACCTCGATGGCCCCCATCCGCACTACAGCTTCGAAGAACGTCGCAAACGCGTGTTCGCGATAGTCGGCGCGTCCTCCGGCAACCTGGTGGAGTGGTTCGACTTCTACGTCTACGCCTTCTGCTCCATCTACTTCGCCCCGGCCTTCTTCCCCTCCGACGATCCGACGGTGCAGTTGCTCAACACCGCGGGCGTGTTCGCCGCCGGCTTCCTCATGCGCCCCATCGGCGGCTGGCTGTTCGGCCGCATCGCCGACAGGTACGGGCGCAAGCGCTCGATGATGATCTCGGTGCTGATGATGTGCGCCGGCTCCCTGGCCATCGCCTGCATGCCCACCTATGCCGCCATCGGCGCCCTCGCGCCGGCGCTGCTGCTGGTGGCGCGGCTGTTCCAGGGGCTGTCTGTGGGCGGTGAATACGGCACCACGGCCACCTACATGAGCGAGGTGGCGCTCAGGGGCCAGCGCGGCTTCTTCGCGTCCTTCCAGTACGTGACCCTGATCGGCGGACAGCTGCTGGCGGTGCTGGTGGTGGTGATCCTGCAGCAGGTGCTGAGCGAGGACGAACTGCGCGCCTGGGGCTGGCGCATCCCCTTCGTGATCGGCGCGGCGACGGCGGTGATCGCCTTCTACCTGCGCCGCTCGCTGAACGAGACCGCCCGCCAGGACCAGTTGCACAGCGAGGAATCCGGCAGCCTGGGCCACCTGTTCCGCCACCACAAGCGCGCCTTCGTCACGGTGCTCGGCTACACCGCCGGCGGCTCGCTGATCTTCTACACCTTCACCACCTACATGCAGAAATACCTGGTCAACAGCGCCGGCATGACCACCAAGACCGCCAGCGCCGTGATGACCTGCGCGCTGTTCGTCTACATGCTCATGCAGCCGCTGTTCGGCGCCCTCTCCGACCGCATCGGCCGGCGCACCTCGATGCTCTGGTTCGGTGCCCTGGGCGCGCTGTGCACCTGGCCTATCCTCACCGCGCTCAAGGGCGTGCAGAGCCCCTACATCGCCTTCGCGCTGATCATCGTGGCGCTGGCCATCGTCAGCCTGTACACCTCCATCAGCGGCCTGGTGAAGGCCGAGATGTTCCCGCCGGAAGTCCGCGCCCTCGGCGTCGGCCTGGCCTATGCGGTGGCCAACGCCGTCTTTGGCGGCTCGGCGGAATACGCGGCGCTGGGGCTGAAGTCCATCGGCATGGAGGAAAGCTTCTACTGGTACGTCTCGGCCATGATGGTGGTGGCCTTCCTCTTCAGCCTGCGGCTGCCGAAGCAGGCGAGCTACCTGCATCACGATCTGTAGGGGCGGCTGGGATTGCCCTGCTGTCGTGGCTGAACGCAGGGCTGCCTTCCACGATCAGGGCAACGCCGTTGCCCGTGGGCGAATGAATTCGCCCCTACAGGTCTTGTGCCGCAACGGTGTCCTTCGCGAGCCATTTCGCGGTTGAAACCGCTCCTGCACCGGCCATCGGGCAGGCACAAAAAAGGCCCCTTGCGGGGCCTCCTGGTGTCGCGCGACTCAGTCGTTGCTCGGTTTGCCGATGGCCTGCAGCACGTACTGCGGCAGGGCGAAGGCGCCGAGGTGGATCTCGGGGTTGTAGTAGCGGGTGACGATGCCGCTGCCGGCGAAGCGCTGGCGCAGGGTTTCCAGCGAGACCTTGCGCGACTCCGGGTGGGTGGCGCCCCAGGCGAAGGTCATGGAGCCGCCGATGTAGGTGGGTACGGCCGCCTGGTAGAAGTGCCAGTCGGCGAACAGGCCGTTCATGCGGCCGGCGGTGGTCTGCACCTCGCCCAGCTGCATGAAGGGCGTGCCGTTCTGGGTGACCAGGATGCCGCCTTCGTTCAGGCAGCGGCGGCAGGCCTGGTAGAAGTTCTCGGAAAACAGCACCTCGCCCGGGCCGATCGGGTCGGTGGAGTCGGAGATGATCACGTCGAACTTCTCCTCGGTGCTGGCGACGAAGCGCATGCCGTCGTCGATCACCAGGTTCAGTCGCGGGTCGTCATAGGCGCCCCTGGAGTGGTTGGGCAGGAACTCCTTGCACATCTCCACCACCGTGCCGTCGATCTCGACCATGGTGATGCTCTCGACGCCCTTGTGCTTGCGCACCTCGCGCAGCATGCCGCCGTCGCCACCGCCGATGATCAGCACGCGACGCGCGGCGCCGTGGGCGAGGATGGGCACGTGGGTGAGCATCTCGTGGTAGATGAACTCGTCTGCCTCGGTGGTCTGGATCACGCCGTCCAGGGCCATGACGCGGCCCATGCGCGGGTTCTCGAAGATCACCAGGTGCTGGTGCTCGGTGCGCACTTCATGGAGCAGCTTGTCCATGCGAAAACGCTGGCCATAGCCTTCGTAGAGAGTTTCCTGGTAGTCGCTCATGAGGGGTCTCCCGTGATGGCTGCAGGTGGGGTGGGCGGCTGGCCCGGGCCCGTCCGAAGAAAAGGCGCGCATTCTACGATGGCCCGGGTTTCAGGTCGAACCGCGAAGGTGGGGAATTCGATGATCAGTTTCCGAGAGACAGCCGCCACGACCGCCGGTATCGTCGCCCGATGAACGAATCCGCCCCCCTGCCGCCCGGCCTGCACCTTCCCTACATCGAACCCTGGAGCTGGGAGCAGTTCCTGCGCCACTTCGCCCTGCGCCGCCTGCCCGGCGTCGAGCGCATCGACGCCGCCAGCTACTGCCGCAGCTTCCGCCTCGGCGAGCTGCACGGCTGGTTCCGCGTGCGCCCCGGTGCCGGGCACCTCGCCCTGGAGCTGAGCCCCTCGTGCCTCGGCCGCGAAGCGGAGCTGGTGGCACGGGTGCGGCAGATGTTCGACCTCGACAGCGACCCCCTGGCCATCGCCCGGCACCTCTGCGGCGACCCGCAGCTGCAACCCCTGCTGGAACGCTACCCCGGCCTGCGCCTGCCGGTGGCCTTCGACCCCTTCGAGCAGGGCGTGCGCACCATCATCGGCCAGCAGGTGACGGTGAAGGCCGCGGTGACCATCGCCGGGCGCCTGGTGGAGCGCCTTGGCGAGCCCCTGGCGGATTCCCCCGACGACGGCCCGCTGCGCCTGTTCCCCACCGCCCGCGCCATCGCCGACGACGCGCTGCCCGGCATCGGCATGCCCGGCAAGCGGGTGGAGACGCTGCGCCGCTTCGCCGACGCGGTGGCTTCCGGTGCCCTGGAACTCTCGGTGGCCGAGGGCGTCGAAGCGCTCATCGCGCGGCTCTGCGCCCTGCCCGGCATCGGCCCCTGGACCGCCGAATACATCGCCCTGCGCGCCTTCGGCCAGCCGGACGCCTTCCCCACCGCCGACCTGGGCCTGCTCAAGTCGCCGTTCTGGGGCGATGCCGGCATCAGCGCCAAGGCCCTGGCCAGCCGCGCCGAACACTGGCGGCCCTGGCGCGCCTACGCCGCCGTGTACCTCTGGCACAGCTACGCATCGGAGAACTGATCCATGTACTTCCGCTATCAGGACAGCCCCATAGGCCCGCTGCTGCTGGCCGGCGACGAGGCCGGGCTGCGCCTGCTGCACATGGAGACCGAACGGCCGACGGAGCTGGACCCGCTCTGGCACCCGGCCACCCGCCAGCTCGATGCGGCCTGCCGCCAGCTGGACGAGTACTTCGCCGGCAAGCGCAAGCGCTTCGACCTGCAGCTGGCGCCCCAGGGCACCGAGTTCCAGCGGGCCGCCTGGCAGGCGCTGCTGGAGATCCCCTACGGCCAGACCATCAGCTACGCCACCCAGGCGATGCGCATCGGCAGGCCCAAGGCGGTGCGCGCCATCGGCCTGGCCAACGGCGCCAACCCCATCGCGGTGATCATCCCCTGCCACCGGGTCATCGGCCGTGACGGCAGCCTCACCGGGTTCGGCGGAGGGCTGGAGCGCAAGGCCATCCTCTTGCGCCTGGAAGGCGCGGCGATGCAGCCGGTGCAGGATCAGCTGCAGCTCATCTGACCCCCCTTCACCCTGGCGCCGGGCCTAGCGCGGCGCGGGCACCCGTGCCAGCACCCGCGCCGGCTCGGTGATGGGCAGCGCGACGATCAGGGCTTCATCCGGCGCCGCCGGGACTCCGGTCAGGGCCGTCATGTTCACCCCGTGGGTCACCAGCACCAGCGGCAGGCCGCGTGGCAGCGCGTTGATGGCCTGGCGCATGCGCTGCATGACGGCGGTATCCCCCTCGAAGTAGTCCAGCTCGGGCATCGGCTGCGAGGCGCCCATGCCCATTTCCAAGGCGGTGTCCTGGGTGCGGCACCAGCGCCCGGTGAAGATGCGCGGCCCCTCGATCCAGTGGCTGCGCAACAACTGGCCCCACTGCTGCGCCTGGTAGCGCCCGCCGGCATCGAGGTTGCGCTGGGTGGTGCAGTCGCCGAGGCGGAAGGTGTCGGGGTCGCCCGCTCCCGGCGCGGTGGCGTGGTGCATGAGGAACACCGCCTGGCCACTGCGCAGCGCGGCCCAGGCGGCATCCTCGTAGGCGTGGGCCGGCAGCGCCAGGCAGGCCAAGAGCAGCAGCCAGGCGCCACGGCGGCGGTTCATATCCTCACGTCGCCACGCGGGCCGGCGATGGCCCAGATGATCAGGCCGATCACCGGCAGCAGCACGATCAGCAGGATCCACAGCACCTTCATGCCGATCTCGGCGTTGCTCTTGATGACGTTGAGGATGGCCCAGATGTCGAGGGCGAGAATGATCAGCCCGGCCAGGCTGTTGAGGATCGAACCCATGGCGATGCTCCTTATTGCGGGGGGTGTGAGTGCAGGATAGGTGAGCCTGGATCAACGGTGCTGGCGACGCGGCCCCATCCAGGCCCAGTTGAACAGCCCGAGCAGCGGGAACAGCAGCAACAGGGCCGTCCAGAGGACCTTCTGCTCGCGCCGCGCGCCGCTGCCCAGCACATTGAACAGCGCCCAGGCGGTGAGCAGCAGGTACAGCGTGCCCAGGACGGCGTAGAGGGTCATCGCGTGTTGGCTCATCGTGGGCTCCGGCAGGGTGGCTCTCCAGTGTTAGGACACGGGCGCCGGCCAGGGTTCCCGTCGCCGATCACGCGAGGCACGGCGGATGGCCTACAATTCGCGCCTTTCCCATGAATGCAGGACGCACGCGTGCTCAAGGCCTTGCGCTTTCATCTCAATCAGCTCGCCTGGCTGGCCCTGGTCACCCTGGTGCTTGGCCAGTTCGGCCGCCTGCACTGGGGCCTGGAGCTGCTCAGCCACTTCGTGCCGATCCAGGCCGTGGTGATGCTGCTCGGCGCCGCCGTGCAGCCGCGCAATGCCTCATCGTTGCTGTTCGCGCTCTGTGGGCTGGGCGCCCTGGGCTGGGCACTGACACCCTTGCCCGCCGAGCCCCTGGCCACGGAGGCCCCCGCGCGGCGCTTCCTGGCCTTCAACCTGAAACTGGACAACGCCGACGCCGGGGCCGATGCCCGCTGGCTGGCGGAACAGCGCGCAGACCTGGTCTTCGTCACCGAGGCCACGCCCGCCTGGTCGCAACAGCTGGCCACCCTGCGCCCGTTCGAGGCCTGCGCCCGCTACACCGACTCGCCCTTCGGCCTGGCGCTGTTCTCGCGCCTGCCACTGAAAAGCTGCCAGGTGCTGGAACTCGCCGGCGCCGCCAGCGGCTACCCCTACCTGCGCGCGGAGCTGGAGGACGGCACGGTGCTCTATGGCCTGCACCCGCCACCGCCGCTGGGCACGCAACTGGCGCTAGCGCGCGACGAGTCGCTGCGGCAGCTGGCCGAGCGCGTGGCCTCCGAAGGGCCGGAAGTGATCGTGCTGGGGGACTTCAACAGCACGGCCTATTCACCGCGCCTGCAGGATTTCCTCGCCACCGCCGGGCTGCGCCTGACCAGCCCGCGCATCCGCCCCACCTGGTGGCCGGGCATGCTCGGGCTGGACCACATCCTGGTGCGCGGCGAGCGGCCGGTGCGCGCGGTGGGCGCCCTGCCCTGGCGCGGCTCGGATCACCGCGCGGTGTGGCTGGACCAGTGAGGCCCGGTGCGGCTCAGGCGCGCGCCGGGTCGATCACGGCGAAGCTGGCCACGGTGGGATGGCCGGCGAGCTCACCGCCTTCGCGGGCCAGGCCGATGGTGGGCATGCCGGCCTGCTGCGCGGCGTCCAGCTCCTGCACCACGTCGGAGAGGAAGAGGATGTCCTCGGCCGGGCGCCCGATGGCCTCGGCGATGCGCGCATAGGAGGCCGCCTCGCGCTTGGGACCGGAGGTGGTGTCGAAGTAGCCGGAGAACAGCGGCGTCAGGTCGCCCGCCTCGGAGCACCCGAAGATCAGCTTCTGCGCCTGGATCGAGCCGGAGGAATAGACATAGAGGCCGTAGCCGTCCTGCTTCCAGCGCTTCAGCGCCTCCACCGCATCCGGGTAGACATGGCCCTTGAGCTGGCCGGCGGCGTAGCCCTGCTCCCAGACCATGCCCTGCAGCGCCTTCAATGGCGTGGCCTTGCGGTCTTCGGCGATCCAGCCGAGGAGGATCTCCACCACCCGTTGCACATCGGCATCGGCCTCGCCGCTCTCCACACGCACAGCCTGCAGCTGCTCGGCGACATCCGCCCGCTCGGCGTGGGTCAGCACGAACTCCGGCAGGTGGCGGGCGGCATAGGGGAAGAGCACGTCGAAGACGAAGCTGACGGCACTGGTGGTGCCTTCGATATCGGTGAGGATGGCTTTGATGGGCATGCAGGCTCCAGTGTTTCGGTGTTCAGTGGACCCGGGCCCCACAGGCAGAGGCGATCAGGCTGCGGCTCTGGCCGTCGGGGCGAACGCAGGGTGGGCGTAGGGTGGGCTTCAGCCCACCGATGGGGTTTGCACGCTCAATCCTCCAACCGCGGGAAGCGGCTGGCGATGTCCTCGCCGGTGAACTGCGCCACCCAGCCCTCCGGGTTGTTGAACAGGCGGATGGCGACGAAATGCGGTTCCTCGCCCATGTCGAACCAGTGGCGGGTGCCGGCGGGCACCGAGATCAGGTCGTTCTTCTCGCACAGGACTGCGTAGACGTAGTCGTCGATGTGCAGGGTGAACAGGCCGCGCCCGGCGACGAAGAAGCGCACTTCGTCCTCGGCGTGGCGGTGCTCGTCGAGGAACTTGGCACGCAGCTCGGCCTTTTGCGGGTGGTCGCGGTCGAGGCTGACCACGTCCACCGTCACGTAGCCGCGCTCCTGCATCAGGGCGTCGATCTGCGGGCGGTAGGCGGCGATCACCTCCTCCTGGGACGCGCCGGCGGTGATCGGCGCACTGGCCTGCCAACGCTCGAAGCGCACGCCGACATCGGCGAGGGTGCTGGCGATGTCATCGACATGGGTCAGCATCTTGTTCGGAACGTCGGGGCTGGACTCGTGGTAGACGGTAAGGCTGCTCATCGGGGCTGCTCCTGGCGCCGCGCTCCCGCTCTGGGGCGGGTCGGGCGGACGCTCGATCGGTCATGCACCTTCGGCGGAAGGAAGCGTCAGGGTTTATGGAGGGCGCGAACCTTCAGCTCGCACTCGAACAGGAATTCGAAGGCTTCGACCTGGCGCAGCGCGTCACTCATGCGCGGGCCCCAGGTGTAGAGGCCGTGGCCACGGATCAGGTAGCCCACGCAGTCGGGATGCGCGTCCAGCCAGGGCTGCACCTTCGCGGCCAGGCGGGCGATGTCCTGGTCGTTGTCGAAGATCGGCACCAGCACTTGCGATTCGTGGGTGGAGACGCCGCTGAAGGCCTTCTGCAACTCGTAGTCGGCGAACACCAGCGAGTCGGCCAGGGTCAGGCGCGAGAGCACCGTGGCGTTGACCGAATGGGTGTGCAGCACAGCGCCGATCCCAGGCTTCCAGCGGTACAGCTGGGTGTGCAGCAAGGTCTCGGCGGAGGGCTTCTTGCCGGGCTCCAGGCTGATGCCGTCGAGGTCGGTGGCCAGCACATCGTCCTCGCCAAGCTGGCCCTTGTGCTTGCCGGAGACGGTCAGCAGCGCCTGGTCGGCCGATAGCCGCGCCGAGTAGTTGCTGCTGGTCGCCGGGGACCAGCCGCGACCATAGAGGAAGCGGCCGGCCTCGATGATTTCACGGGTGAGTGTTTCGCGGTTCATGCCCGCTCCTCTTTTAATTGAGTGGCAATGATAACGGCAGCGGCCATGGCGGCCAGGCTGGCGATGACGAAGGTCCAGGAGGCACCCAGGCTGTTCCAGCTGTAACCGGAGTACAGGGCCCCGAGCGCGCCGCCGGTGCCGGCGAGTGCTGCGTAGAGCGCCTGGCCCTGGCCTTGCTGCTGCGGGCCGAACTGGCGTTGCACGAAATGGATGGCCGCCGCATGGAAGCTGCCGAAGGTCGCCGCATGGAGCACTTGGGCGAACAGCAGCACCGCGAGGTTGTCGGCGAGATGCCCCAGCAGCAGCCAGCGCAACGCCGCGAGCAGGAAGCTCGCGGCCAGCACCTGGCGAACCGGGAAGCGCGAGAGGATGCGCGCCATCGCCAGGAACATCAAGACCTCCGCCACCACGCCCAGGGCCCACAGCTGGCCGATGAAGCCGCGCGGGTAGCCGAGGCTTTCCAGGTAGATGGTCTGGAAGGTGTAGTACGGGCCGTGGGACAGCTGCATCAACCCGACGCACAGGTAGAACGCCAGCACGCCGGGTTGCCGCAGCTGGTCGAGGAAGCCGCCGCGGGCGCCTCCCTCCCGGGCCACCGGCGTGGCATTGGGCACCCACCAGCTGCTGAGCACGATGCCGACCATGATGACCACCAGCGCCACCGGGTAGACGTCCAGGCTGAACACCTCGAACGCCTTGCCCAGGCCGACCACGGTGAGGATGAAGCCGATGGAGCCCCACAGGCGGATCTGGCTGTAGCGCGCGGCCTGTTCCCTGAGATGGGCCAGGGTGATCACCTCGAACTGCGGCAGCACCGCGTGCCAGAAGAAAGCGTGCAGGGCCATGATCATCGCCAGCCAGGCGTAGCTCTTGTCGACGAAGATCAGTGCGAAGGTGCACAGGGTGCAGAACGCGCCCAGCCGGACGATGGCCAGGCGCCGACCGCTGCGGTCGCCCAGCCAGCCCCAGAGATTGGGCGCCACGCAGCGCATCAGCATGGGGATGGCCACCAGCTCGCCGATGCGCGCGGCGGAAAAGCCCAGGTGGGCGAAGTAGAGCCCGAGGAAGGGCGCCGTGGCGCCCAGCAGGGCGAAGTAGAACAGGTAGAAACCGGACAGCCGCCAGTACGGCAGCGCGCCGCCGGTCACAGCTGGCCGAGCACCGGGGTGGTGACGCGCACATCGGCGTTCTGCCCGCGATGGCGCAGCAGGTGGTCCATCAGCACGATGGCCATCATGGCTTCGGCGATGGGCGTGGCGCGGATGCCGACGCAGGGGTCGTGACGGCCCTTGGTGATCACGTCCACCGGATTGCCGTCGACGTCGATGGAGCGGCCCGGCGTGGTGATGCTGGAGGTGGGTTTCAGCGCCAGGTGGGCGACGATCGGCTGGCCCGAGGAAATGCCGCCGAGGATGCCGCCGGCGTTGTTGCTGAGGAAGCCTTCCGGGGTCAGCTCGTCGCGGTGCTCGGTGCCGCGCTGGGCGACGCACGCGAAGCCGGCGCCAATTTCCACGCCCTTCACCGCGTTGATGCTCATCAGCGCGTGGGCGAGTTCCGCATCCAGGCGGTCGAAGATCGGCTCGCCCAGGCCGGGCGGCACGCCTTCGGCGACGACGGTGATCTTGGCGCCGACGGAATCCTGGTCACGGCGCAGCTGGTCCATGTAGGCCTCCAGCTCCGGCACCTTGTCCGGGTCGGGGCTGAAGAAGGCGTTCTGCTCCACCGAGTCCCAGGTCTTGAAGGGAATCTCGATCGGGCCGAGCTGGCTCATGTAGCCGCGGATGCGGATGCCCTGCCCGGCCAGCCACTTCTTGGCGATGGCGCCGGCGGCGACGCGCATGGCGGTCTCGCGCGCCGAGGAACGGCCGCCGCCACGGTAGTCGCGGACGCCGTACTTGTGGTGGTAGGTGTAGTCGGCGTGGGCCGGGCGGAAGAGGTCCTTGATCGCCGAGTAGTCCTTGGACTTCTGGTCGGTGTTGCGGATCAGCAGGCCGATGGAGCAGCCGGTGGTGCGGCCTTCGAAGACGCCGGAGAGGATTTCCACCTCGTCGGCTTCCTGGCGCTGGGTGGTGTGGCGGCTGGTGCCGGGCTTGCGGCGGTCGAGGTCACGCTGCAGGTCCTCCAGGGAAAGCTCCAGCCCGGGCGGGCAGCCGTCGACGATGGCGACCAGCGCCGGGCCGTGGCTTTCGCCAGCCGTGGTGACGGTGAACAGCTTGCCGTAGGTGTTGCCGGACATGCACAGTGCTCCGCTGAAATGGGCCTCGAAGAAAGGCCGAGGAGTATACCTGCGGCGCCCGGCCAGTTCACCCACGAACCTTGCGCCGGCGCCGGCGTCAAAGCCACGTCGCCGTACCCGGAACCCTTCATGCCACGCCTCCTCCCCCTGCTCGCCCTGCTCCTGATCTCCTTCACCGGCACTGCCCTGGCCGGCCCCTGGACCGTCCTCCAGCGCCCCATCGAGCTGGAGACCGCCAGCGGCACGCTGCACGGCACCCTGCTGCGCCCCAGGACCGAGGCCCCGGTGCCGGTGGCGCTGCTGCTGTCCGGTTCCGGACCCACCGACCGCAACGGCAACAACCCCATGGGCGGGCGCAACGACAGCCTGAAGAAGCTCGCCGAGCTGCTGGCGCGCCACGGCATCGCCAGCGTGCGCTACGACAAGCGCGGCATCGCCGCGAGCCAGGCCGCCGGCCCCGACGAGCGGCAACTGAGCGTCGACCTCTACGTGGCCGATGCGGTGGCCTGGGGCCGCACGCTGAAGGCCGACCCGCGCTTCTCGCGCCTGGTGCTGATCGGCCACAGCGAAGGCGCCCTGATCGCCAGCCTGGCCGCGCCGGATGCCGGTGCCGATGCGCTGGTCTCCATCGCCGGCAGCGCGCGCCCCATCGACCAGGTGCTGCAGGAGCAACTGCAACGGCGCCTGCCGCCCCCCCTGCAGGCACGCAGCGACGAAATCCTCGCCAGCCTCAGGGCCGGGCATCAGGTGCCGGGCGTGCCCAAGCCGTTGCTGGTGCTCTACCGCCCCAGCGTGCAGCCCTACCTCATCTCCCTGTTCGCCAAGGACCCGGCCGCCGCCTTCGCTGCCGTGCGGGTGCCGGCGCTGATCGTCCAGGGCAGCCACGACAGCCAGGTGGACGTGGCCGATGCCCGTGCCCTGCAGGCGATCCGCCCGGATGCCGAGCTGGCGATCATCCCGGGCATGGACCATGTCCTGCGCATCACCCCGGCGGATGCCCGCGACCCGCTCGCCACCTATAATTCCCCCGGCCTGCCCCTGGCCCGCGAGCTCGGCGAACGCCTGATCGCCTTCATCGAACGCCTGCCCTCCAGCGACGGGAAAAGCGGCCGATAAGGGTCAGGTCAGCGCGCCGCCACTGGGCCGCTGCACTCCGCCACAGGATTGTGCTCGATGACCGACAGCGAAACCGAACAGCAGGAAACCACCGAACCGACGCCGCAGCCGCATCCCTGGGCCGACCTGCCGCCGGAGCGTTTCCAGCTGCTGCGCCTGGCGCCCCTGCCCACCGATCGCCAGACCGGTGCGCGGCCGCTGCGTTTCGTCCAGCTCGGCGAGGTGGAGCGCCACAGCACCGACCAGAGCGTGTTGCACCTGAGCCTGCACCTGCCCGGGCAGCGCGTGCGCAAGGAGCAGAACCTGTTCGAGGTCTGGGCCGACCACCGCCTGAAGGAGGTGCGTTTCGGCGCCGACAGCGGCCTCCAGCTGGAGCCGCAGAACCGCGGCCTCGGCCGCTTCCTGCTGGCACGCGGCATCGGCTGGGCGCGGCGGCACTGGCCGCACTACAAGGTCGAGGGCGGTGCCCTGGCAGCCAGGGACGCCGTGGCCGAAGACTTCCGCCTGCGCCGCGACCACTTCCTCAAGGCCCAGGGCTTCGAAGTCGCCTACCTCGATGCGCTGCAGTTGAAGGCCGAGTACCGCGCCGGTCGCGTCAGCGAACTGCACGAGGACTGGAACCGGGAGAAGGTGCAGGTCGTCGACATGCTCGACGCCGCCGCCATGCTCCAGCAGGCCGACCACAACCTGCACCAGCAGGAGATCGAGATCCGCAAGCTGCAGGAGCGGGTCAACGCCTTCCAGCGCGAAGACAGCGGCCTGCGCTTCACGATCGCCTGCCTGGTGGTGTTCGCGGTGTTCCAGGCGGGGCTGCTGATCTGGATCGCCACCCACTGAGCCGGCGCGCTACCCGGGAATACCCCAAGACATGAAAAAGCCCGTCTACTGGCGGAGACGGGCTTCGGGGCCTGGCGTCGATCAGCCGTTCAGGCGCGAGCGGAACAGGGCCTGGTGCTCCCGGCACTGGCTGGCGCCGAGCAGGAACACGCCATGGCCGCCGTGGCTGAATTCCAGCCAGGTGAAGTCCACTTCCGGATACAGCGCCTCGACATGCACCTGGCTGTTGCCGACCTCGACGATCAGCGTGCCGCGCTCGGTGAGGTGGTCGGCGGCCTCGGCCAGCATGCGGCGCACCAGGTCCAGCCCGTCGTCGCCACAGGCCAGGCCCATGGCCGGCTCGTGCTGGAACTCCTCGGGCATGTCGGCGAAGTCCTCGGCATCCACATAGGGCGGGTTGGACAGGATCAGGTCGAAGCGCTGCCCCGGCAGGCCATCGAAGCCATCGCCCTGGACGGTGAAGACGCGGTCTTCCAGGTCATGCCGCTCGATGTTCAGGTTGGCCACCTCCAGCGCGTCGAAGGACAGGTCGGCCAGCACCACCTCGGCATCCGGGAAGGCGTGGGCGGCGGCGATGCCGATGCAGCCGGAGCCGGTGCACAGGTCGAGAATCCGCGCGGGCGATGCGGCCAGCCAGGGCTCGAAGCCCTGCTGGATCAGCTCGCCGATGGGCGAACGCGGCACCAGCACACGCTCGTCAACCACGAAAGGCATGCCGCAGAACCAGGCCTCGCCCAGCAGGTAGGCCACCGGCACGCGCTCGAGGATGCGGCGGCGCAGCAGCGCCTGGACGTGGGCACGCTCGTCGTCTTCCAGGCGGCAGTCGAGGTAGCTGTCGGCCACCTCGTAGGGCAGGTGCAGCGCGCCGAGCACCAACTGGCGAGCCTCGTCCCAGGCGTTGTCAGTGCCATGACCGAAGAACAGGTTTTCCGCATGGAAACGGCTGACCGCCCAGCGGATGTGATCGCGCAGGGTGCGCAAGCGGGATTCGGACACGAAGGACGACCTCAGGCAGAAACGGACAGGCGATTCTACACCCGTCGACTCATGGCTTGCGACGCGGTGGCTGCCCGATGTCCTCGCGCCGTTCACGACGCAGTTCGCGCATCACCGCGATGGCCACGGCCAGGGCGAAGAGCAACCAGAAATAAGCGGGAACCTCAGAGAAATCGGGCATGGGCAGCTCCTTCTGCGGGGGGCTTCGCATCCTGCGAAACGCATCGATAGTGCACGGCCGTACCGGGATCGACAAGTCGGATGCGCGACATGGTTCACTTATCTCTCGGCTCGGCGGACAATGGGCGGCACAGCCGTACCGGAGATCCGCATGTCCGCCCCCAAATCCATGTTCCAACTGAGTGGCCGTGGTTACCCGCCCGCCAGCCTGAACAACGCCACCCTGGTGATCATCGACGCGCAGGAGGAGTACCGCAGCGGCGTCCTCGCCCTGCCCGGCCTGGACGCCGCGCTCGAGGAGATCGCCACCCTGCTGGCGGCAGCCCGCGCCATCGGCAGCGCCGTGGTCCACGTCAAGCACCTGGGGGTTCCCGGCGGCCTGCTCGACCCCCAGGGCGAACGCGGCCAGCACCTCCCCGAAGTCGCCCCGCTGCCGGGCGAGATCGTGGTCGAGAAACGCCTGCCCAATGCCTTCGCCGGCACCGAACTGCATGACCGCCTGCAGGACATCGGCCACCTGGACCTCGTCGTCTGCGGCTTCATGACCCATTCCAGCGTCAGCACCACCGTGCGCGCCGCCAAGGACTACGGCTACCGCTGCACCCTGGTCAGCGCCGCCTGCGCCACCCGCGACCTGCCCACCACCGACGGCGGCGTGATCAGCGCCGAAGACATGCACCGCGTCGAAGTCATCGCCCTCGCCGACAACTTCGCCAGCGTGGTGCCCCACGCCCGCGCCCTGGCCTGAGCCTGGGCGCTACACATCTGGCGACATCCAATCGGGCGCATGACCGGAACCACGCCGACATGCGCCGGTCATACGCCCGATTGCAACAGAGGACGTCCGGATGAAGTTATCCGATGGTTTCGATGCCCGCCGCCTGCGCCCCCGTGGCCCGGGCAGTTGGCGCTGGCGCTTCGCCGCGGCCCTGGCCGCCCTGATCGCCAGCTTCGGCATCCTGCTGGCCATGGCCGGCACCGCCACCCTGCTCGGCCGCCCGCCGGCCCTCGGTACGCTCAATGACAGCACCGGCTCCGCCGTGGTGCTCCTGGTCATCGGCCTGCTGTTCCTCTGGCTCGGCGTCGCCGGCTGGCGCATCGCCCGCCGCCGCTCCCGCCGTCGCAACGACCTGAGCCTGTCTCCCGGGCTGATGAAGAAGCGCGACTGACGCCCGCCCCCCTCTGTTGGTTAAACTAGGCCTCCTTCGTGGAGGCCTTATGCAAGACGACGACTTTTCCCTGTTCACCAACGAGATGCGCGGCGTGAAGCGCATCCAGAACGACCGCGCGGAAACCGGCAAGCCGAAGGCCGACCGCAAGCAGGTCGCCAGCCTGCGGCAGAACGCGACCCAGATAACCGAATCGACCAAGGTCGACGGCCTCTCCGACCTGTTCGTCATCGACGTCGGCGCCGAGGACGAGCTGCACTGGGCCCGCGACGGCGTGCAGGAAGGCCAGATGCGCAAGCTCAAGCTCGGCCAGATCGGCTTCGAAGGCAGCCTCGACCTGCATGGCATGACCGTGGAAAAGGCCCGCGAAACCCTCTGGGACTTCCTCGCCGAAGCAGCGAAGTTCGAGATCCGCTGCGTGCGCATCACCCATGGCAAGGCCGCGCGCCTGGATGGCAAGCGCCCGCTGATCAAGAGCCACGTCAACACTTGGCTGCGCCAGCACCCGCAGGTGCTCGGCTTCACCTCCTGCCTGCCGCGCCACGGTGGCACCGGCGCGCTCTACGTGATGCTGCGCCGCACCATGCTCGAAGGCCGCGACGAGTAGTCAGCGCGGGAAGCGCGGCACGCCCGCCTCCCGCTCCACGCCGGTGCCGTTCACCACGAACGACACCGCGTGGTAGAAGCCGACCAGTGTCAGGCACTCGATCAGTTGCGCATCGCTGAAGTGCGAGGCCAGTCGCTGCCACAACCCCTCCTCCACCCGAGCCGAACGGTTCAGGCCATCGGCCAGTTCCATCAGTGCCAGCTCGGCCGCGCTCCACAGTGACGGCTCAGGCCGCTCGCTGCAGCTGTCCGCCACCTGCTCCGCGCTGAACCCCGCGCGCTCGGCGAAGAAGGCCACGTGAACGCCCCATTCGTATTCGGCGCCGCAACGGGCGGTGGTGCGCAGGATCAGTACCTCGCGCTCACGCAGGCTGATGCTGCCGGGGTCGAGCAGGCCCCCCGCGATCAAGCGCTGCAGCACACGGGGGTTGTGCGCCATGCTACGGAACAGCTTCAGCGGCGGCACGCCGGGCGGCATCACCTTGTCGAAGGCGGCCTGCACGGCCGGGTCATAGGGGGCTTCGAGGGGCTGGATACGCGCAGTGCTCATGGCCGAATCTCCTGTCGGGCTGTTACGCTACGTAAAACGTAGCAGCAAAGCCTGTCGCCCGCTACTAAAAAAGAAGCAAGGAACAAAATCATGACCCTTCCCCTCCCCGGCAAATCGGTCCGCGGCTCCACCACCGGCCGGCCCATCATGGCCCTGCTGGACCTGCTCGGCCGCCGCTGGAGCCTGCGCATCCTCTGGGAACTGCGCCAGGGCCCGGCCACTTTCCGCGAACTCCAGGCACGCTGCGAAGGCCTCTCGCCCTCGGTGCTCAATACCCGCATGGGCGAACTGCGCCAGGCGCTGCTGATCGACACGGGGGATGCCGGCTATCGGCTCAGCGAGGACGGCGAGGAACTGGTCCGCCGCTGCCTGCCCCTCGCCGAGTGGGCTGAGACCTGGGCCGAGCGCCTGCCGCCACCCTCGGACGCATGAGCTGCCGGAGGCGCGGCGACGGGCGGCGATGGCGCGTGGCGGGAGCCTCACTATCCTCTGGAAGCCCTGCTGAGGGCTGCAGTAAGGCCGCCATCGGCCCCCCCACATTCAGCTGATGGCGGCCTTTTCTTTCCTCCCGCACGCCCCTTGCGGCGCACAGGTACAAATAAACCTGGGTTATTTCCGCAAGAGGAGTATGGTGTGCGCACTGGATGCAACGTGTCATTGCGATTTCTGACCTGATGTAACGATTCCCATCTTTTCATCTCCTCGGCTTCCTTCGCTTTCGCCCTCAGTCTCGACCCGGATGTCCCGGCGTCGATGCCATTACATTTCCCTGGAGATACATCATGTCCAATCGTCAATTCGGCACCGTCAAATGGTTCAACGATGAAAAAGGCTTCGGCTTCATCACCCCCCAGGAAGGCCCGGACCTCTTCGTCCACTACCGCTCCATCGAAAGCGCCGGCTTCAAGTCGCTCGCCGAAGGCCAGCAGGTGAGCTACCTGGTCGCCAAGGGCCCGAAAGGCCTGCAGGCCGAGCAGGTCCAGGTGGTCTGAACCCCGCCTCAAAAAAGAAGCCCCGGGTTTCCGGGGCTTTTTTTTGCCTTCTCTTTTTTCAGCGCTGAGGAGCGACATGCCAGGCTATCTGATCAAGACCAGTACCTTCCGCGTGGGCGGCCGGGATTTCCACATGCAATCGCTGCTGGACGCCGAGCAATTCCATGATCCCTTGGGCGAGGCTGCCGGCCTGGGCATCACCGCAGACACCTGGGCGCTGTTCGGCCAGGTGTGGCCGGCAGGCGAAGCGCTGGCCCAGACGATGGCGACCCGCGACCTCACCGGCTTGCGCGTGCTGGAAGTCGGCGCCGGGCTCTGCCTGGCCAGCCTGGTGGGCCACCAGCGCGGCGGCGACATGACCGCCAGCGACATCCACCCGCTGATCCCCACCTTCCTCGCCGAGAACGCCCGCCTCAACGGCCTGCCGCCGATGCGCTACGAAACCTGCGACTGGGGTGGCACCGAGGCGTTCGGCGAGTTCGACCTGATCATCGGCAGCGACCTGCTCTATGACCATGACAACCAGGCCGACCTGGCCGACTTCATCGACCGCCACTCCGCGAGCTCCGTGGAAGTGCTGCTGGTCGACCCGGATCGCCAGGGCCAGCAGGCCTTCCATGACGAGATGGCCGAGCTCGGCTACGGCATGGATATCAGCCTCGCCGATTGCCTGCTGGCCAACGGCGAGCGCTTCAGGGGCTCCTACCTGCACTTCAGCCGAGGCGCCGTCGCCGCCTGAGCCCTTGCATGGCGCACATGGATACCCGGGCGCAACGGCGCCCGCAGTACAATGGCCGCTTCACCGACGCGACCCGAAGCGTCATGGCGGGTATGATGCCCACCTCTATCGCCAGCAACCCGGCCATAGCGTGCAGAAGCTGTCCCGAGCCCACCGAGATGGGCACGCGGTGCGGCCCCCGGGCACCGGGAGGCCCACGACGGGCACGCTGATATTTCACTAGCCCCTGGAAGCCCCATGGAATCTAGCAAACAGAAACTCGAGCAACACTACACCGCGATCCTCGGCCAGCTCGGCGAGGACGTCTCCCGCGAAGGCCTGCTGGACACCCCCAAGCGCGCCGCCAAGGCCATGCAGTACCTCTGCCGCGGCTATGAGCAGACGCTGGAGGAAGTCACCAACGGTGCGCTGTTCAGCTCCGACAACAGCGAAATGGTGCTGGTGAAGGACATCGAGCTGTACTCCCTGTGCGAGCATCACCTGCTGCCCTTCATCGGCAAGGCCCACGTCGCCTACCTGCCGAGCGGCAAGGTGCTGGGCCTGTCCAAGGTCGCGCGGATCGTCGACATGTTCGCCCGCCGCCTGCAGATCCAGGAGAACCTCAGCCGCCAGATCGCCGAGGCCGTGCAGCAGGTCACCGGCGCGGCCGGCGTGGCCGTGGTCATCGAGGCCCAGCACATGTGCATGATGATGCGCGGCGTGGAGAAGCAGAACTCCTCCATGGTCACCTCGGTCATGCTCGGCGAATTCCGCCAGAACGCCGCGACCCGCAGCGAGTTCCTCAGCCTGATCCGCTGAAGCCGCCCCCATGAAAAAACCGGCCTTGGCCGGTTTTTTCGTTTATCGGGCTTGAGGATTCGAGGTGGGCCCTGCTCGCGAATGAATTCGCTCACACAAGACCGCCGGGCGACTGAAGTCGCCCCTACAGGTGCATCCCGCATGACCGCTGCGTAGAGGGTAGAGGTCGCTTTTCACCTCCACCAGGCGGAGTCGACCAACACATCGTGTTGCCCGAACCAAGCGCGCTAGAAACTCCGCCCATCCACCTTCACCACCTTCAGGGTGTCGGGATCGACCCCTTCCAGGCAGCGCACGTTCACCGCTGCCATGGCGTTGCCCTTGGGATCGGCCGCCTCGCCGAAGGGCGCACAGCCGCAGTTGGAGCAGAAGTGATGGGCGATGTGCATGCGATTGAAGCGGTAGGTGGACAGGTCCGCATCCGGTGTCGACAGCGTCAGTTGCGCCCGTGGCACGAACCACAGCAGGTAGCCGCGCTTGCTGCACAGCGAGCAATTGCACTCCATCACCTCGGCGAGCGGACTGCCGTCCACCTCGAACGCAATCCGGCCGCAGTGGCAGCCCCCTTTGTATTTCATGGACGTCTCCCTGCCTGGCCCGTCGCGAGCCGATGACGCCACGTTAGACCAGCCTCGCCCAGTGCGCCACGTCCAGGCGGAAGCCCAGCAGCGTCTCCTCGCGGCCACGGAATTCGCGGGCAAAGCGCTGCCCGAGGGGCTGCATGCCGATGCCGGTCATCACCCGCGCCGAAGCCGGGTTGTGCGCCAGGCAATAGCCCTCCACCCAGGCCAGGCCGAGCACCTCGAAGGCATGGGCCAGCACCAGGCGCGCGGCCTCCTGCATATAGCCCCGGCCCCAGTGGGGCGTGCCGATCCAGTAGGCCAGCTCGCCGGACTCGGCTCCGAGGCCGATCAGGCTGATGCAGCCGAGCAGCGCGTCATCGTCGCGACGGACGATCGCCCAGGTGACGTGCGGGCGCTGCGGGTAACCGGGTTCCAGGCTGGCGATCCAGCGCCGGGCCAGCTCCAGGGGATAGGGATGGGGAATGGTTGCGGTGGTCGCGGCGATGGCCGGGTCGCCGGCCAGGCGCTGGACCTCGGGTGCGTCGTCGGCCCTGAAAGGGCGCAGCCCGACGCGCGGGCCATGCAACCTGGGTGTCGTCATGCGTGGGCCTCCCTGCCCTGGTGTCTTGTCAGCCCAACATGCCCACGTGCTTGGGGTGGCTGGCCACGCGGTCCATCCAGGCCAGCACGGCCGGGAAGCGCGAGAGGTCGAAGCCGCCCTCTTCCGCCACATGGGTATAGGCGTAGAGGGCGATGTCGGCGATGGAGTACTGCTCGCCCACCAGGTAAGGCGTGCGCGACAGCTGCTGCTCCATCACCTTGAGCGCCTTGTAGCCGCGTGCCAGGCAGGTGCGGTACTCCTCCTCGCGCTCGGCGGGCATGCCCTGGTACAGCTTGATGAAGCGCGCCACCGCCACATAGGGCTCGTGGCTGTACTGCTCGAAGAACTGCCACTGCAGCACCTGGGTGCGCAGGCGCGGCTCGCTGGGCAGCAGGTCGCTGCCCTCGGCGAGGAAGTTGAGGATGGCGTTGGACTCCCACAGCGTGGTGCCGTCTTCCAGTTCCAGGACCGGGATCTTGCCGTTGGGGTTCAGCGCCAGGAAGGCTTCGCTCTGGGTCTCGCCCTTGAGAATGTCCACCGGCACCCACTGGTAGGGCTTGCCGAGCAGGGTGAGGATCAGCTTGACCTTGTAGCAGTTGCCGGAGATGTAATCGCCGTGGACCTTGTACATGTCGTGTTCCTCGATCAGGCGGCCTCGGCGGCCAGTGCGTGACGGATGACCCCGGCGAGGCGCTGCAGGCCTTCGCCCAGGCGCTCGGGCGCCACATGGCTGAAGTTCAGGCGCAGGTAGCCGGGGTGCTGGTCCGGGTCGATGAAGAAAGGCTCGCCCGGCATGAAGGCGACATTCTGCTCCAGCGCCGGCTTGAGCAGGGTGCGGGTGTCCAGCGGCTGCTTCAGCGCCAGCCAGAAGAACAGCCCGCCCTGTGGCACCTGCCAGGTGGCGAGGTCGGCGAAGTGCTCCTCCAGCGCAGCCTGCATGGCGTCGCGGCGCTGGCGATAGAAGCCGCGCAGCTCGGCCAGGTGCTCGCGGTACTGCTCGGTGCCCAGCCATTGCAGGGCCTGCCACTGGCCGATGCGGTTGGTGTGCAGGTCGGCCGACTGCTTCAGGCGCAGCAGGTAGGGGAACAGGTCCGGGCTGGCGATCAGGAAGCCCACGCGCAGGCCCGGCAGCAGGGTCTTGGAAACGGTGCCGGTGTAGATCCAGCTGGCCTTCTTCAGGCGGCTGACGATGGGGGTGGCGGTGCCTTCGTCGAACACCAGTTCACGATAAGGCTCGTCTTCGATCAGGGTCACGCCGAACTCGTCCAGCAGTGCCGCCACGGCGTCGCGCTTGGCTTCGCTGTAACGCACGGCCGAAGGGTTCTGGAAGGTCGGGATCAGGTAGGCGAAGGCCGGCTTGTGCTGCTCCAGGCGCTGGCGCAGGGACGCCAGCTCGGGGCCATCGGCCTCCTGGGCGACGGCGATGCAGTCGGCGCCGAACAGCTGGAAGGCCTGCAGGGCGGCCAGGTAGGTCGGCGCCTCCAGCAGCACCTCGGTACCCGGGTCGATGAACAGCTTGGAGGCCAGGTCCAGCGTCTGCTGGGAGCCGCTGACGATCAGCACCTGGCTGGCGTCGCACTGCACGCCCAGCTTCTGTGCCTCGGCGGCGATGGCCTCACGCAGCGCCGGCTCGCCTTCGCTCATGCCGTACTGGCCCATGCTCACCGGCATGTCCGCCCACTCCACCTTCGGCAGCATCGGTTCGGCCGGCAGGCCACCGGCGAAGGACATCACTTCCGGGCGCTGCGCCGCGGCAAGGATTTCACGGATCAAGGAGCTTTTCAGGCGGGCGATGCGTTCGGAGAAGGCCATGGGTTGTCACCGGGTGCGAAGACGGGAAAATTGAGTCAAACTGCTTGACCGAAATTACGATGACCGGGATGGATACGTCAATATGCTTGACCTTAAAAACCCAGCCGTCCAGCACGCCGCCATGGAGGCCTTCTTCTTCGGCTACCAGGCCTTCACCAGCAAGCCCGACGAAATGCTCGCCCGTCGCGGCCTGTCGCGGGTGCACCACCGCATCCTGTTCTTCATCGCCAAGTACCCGGGCCTCAGCGTCAAGGAAATGCTCGGCTACCTGGGCGTGAGCAAGCAGGCGCTGAACACGCCGCTGCGCCAGTTGATGGAGATGGACCTGGTGCAGAGCAGCGCCGCCGACGACGACAAGCGCAAGCGCCAGCTGGGCCTGACCGCCGACGGCTCGAAACTGGAGAAGAGCCTGCGCCGCGAACAGGCGCGCCTGCTGGAGCGCGCCTTCAGCGAGGCCGGGGCGGACGCCGTGGATGGCTGGCTGAAGGTCAACCAGGCATTGTCCAGCGCCCGTCCGGGCGAGAGCGAAGAAGCGGCCTGATCAGGCGCGCCCGGTCATGTCCCGCGCGCCCTGGAAGAACACCAGGGCCATGGCGACGGAAGAGGCCAGCAGCGGCAGCAGGGCGACCATCACCAGCAGCACGGTCGCCATCATCACCCCGCCCACCAGCAGCAGCCAGGCCATCACCCGGAACACCGGGTAGACGTTCTGCACCTTGAGCAGGCGCACCGCCAGCCACACGGTGACCGCGCCGTAGCCGACCATCAGCGCCAGGTACGACCCCAGTTCCCAGCCCAGCTTCGCCAGGGCCTGGTCGCTCACCAGCATGAGCATCACCTGGGTCAGCATCCCCGCCAGGATCACCAGCCAGGTCGGCCAGGCCAGGCCGACGGCGGCGAAACGCGCCTCGGCGAAGCCCTTCAGGCGCAGGCTCAGGTAGCTGCCCAGCAACATCACCGCCAGGCCCAGCCATTCGGCGACCAGCGAGGCCCCCTGGAGGCCGATGAAATCACCGAGGAAGATGAACACCAGCACCACCACCGAACCCAGGGCCGAGACCAGGCACAGCCAACCCAGCAGGTTGAGCAGCCCCGGGCTCCAGTCAGGCAGTTCGCGGGGGGCCTGGGCATCGACCAGGTCGGTCTGCGGGGCGGCGTAGGGATTCTCGTCCATGGCGTGGGGCTCCTGGGAAAAACTGGAAACCGGAACAGTAATGGCTCTTCCCGCACTCGTCACGCGACTGTATCGCTTTTTGCGCGCTTCGCTGTACGGGGCGCGGCAACGCGCCACGCCGTAGGCTTCCAGCATTCCAAAAAGAGTGCCCTGCCATGAGCCTGGAACTGCTGCTCGCCTTCGCCCTGTTCGCCTTCGTCACCTCGGTCACGCCCGGCCCGAACAACATGATGCTGCTCGCCTCCGGGGTGAACTTCGGCGTGCGCCGCAGCGTGCCGCACATGCTCGGCATCAGCCTGGGCTTCATGGTTCTGGTGATGGCGGTCGGCCTCGGCCTGCACCAGGTCTTCGAGCAGGTACCGGTGCTCTACACCGCCCTGCGCTACCTGGGCGCGGCCTACCTGCTCTACCTGGCGTGGAAGATCGCCGGCTCCGGTGCACCGGACAGCCGTGACAGCGGCGCGCGCCCCTTCACCTTCCTCCAGGCGGCCGCCTTCCAGTGGGTCAACCCCAAGGCCTGGGTCATGGCGATCGGCGCCATCACCACCTATACCCCCCAGGAGGACTTCGTCACCAACGCCCTGTTGATCGCCGCGCTGTTCGCCCTGATCAACTGCCCCAGCGTCGGGCTCTGGACCGTCGCCGGCAGCCTGCTGCGCCGCTGGCTGTCCTCGCCACGGGTGCTGCGCGCCTTCAATATCGGCATGGCCCTGCTCCTGGTGGCCTCGCTCTATCCGATCCTCGTCGACATCAAGGGAACCGTGTGATGACCCAGGCCTCCGATTCCAGCGCCCCCCTGCCCCGCCTGCGCCCGCTGGCCGACTCGTCACTGTCGGCGGTGGTGGCGGGCTTCATCGCCATGCTCACCGGCTACACCAGCTCGCTGGTGCTGATGTTCCAGGCGGGCCAGGCCGCCGGCCTCAGCGCCGGGCAGATTTCCTCGTGGATCTGGGCCATCTCCATCGGCATGGCGGTCTGCAGCATCGGCCTGTCGCTGCGCTTTCGCACCCCCATCACCGTGGCCTGGTCGACCCCCGGCGCCGCACTGCTGATCACCAGCCTGCCGGGCGTGCCCTACGCCGAGGCCATCGGTGCCTTCGTCGTCTGCGCCGTGCTGCTGACCCTGGTCGGCCTCACCGGCGGTTTCGAGCGCATGATGCGCCGCCTGCCCGGCTCCCTGGCCGCCGCGTTGCTGGCCGGCATCCTGTTCAAGATCGGCAGCGAGATCTTCGTCGCCGCGCAGCACCGCACCGCCCTGGTGCTGGCGATGTTCTTCAGCTACCTGCTGCTCAAGCGCCTGCAACCCCGCTACGCGGTGCTGGTGGCGCTGCTGGTGGGTTGCGGCATGTCGGCGGCGCTGGGGCTGCTCGACTTCAGTGGTTTCAGCTTCGCCCTGGCGCAGCCGGTGTGGACCACGCCGAGCTTCTCCCTCACCGCCATCATCAGCATCGGCATCCCGCTGTTCATCGTCGCCATGGCCTCGCAGAACATCCCCGGCATCGCCGTGCTGCGCGCCGATGGCTACCAGGTACCGGCCTCGCCGCTGATCTCGGCCACCGGCTTCGCCTCGCTGCTGCTGGCGCCCTTCGGCTCACACGGCATCAACCTGGCCGCCATCAGCGCCGCCATCTGCACCGGCCCGCACGCCCACGAGGACCGCAACAAGCGCTACACCGCCGCCGTCTGGTGCGGGGTCTTCTATGGCATCGCCGGCATCTTCGCCGCCACCCTCGCCGCGCTGTTCGCCGCCTTCCCCAAGGAGCTGGTGCTGTCGGTGGCCGCCCTGGCGCTGTTCGGCTCCATCAGCAACGGCCTGACCGTGGCGATGAACGAACCCAAGGAACGCGAGGCCGCGCTGATCACCTTCATGGTCACCGCCTCGGGCATGAGCCTGCTATCCATCGGCTCGGCCTTCTGGGGCCTGATCGCCGGGGTGCTGACGCTGGTGATCCTCAACTGGAATACCGGCAAGGACTGAGGCGCGGGCGGCCTGGCATCGGTGCGATGACCTGCACCGCGGATTTGTAGGGGCGACTTCAGTCGCCAAGCGGCGCGCAGCGTCGCCATCTCCGTGGGAGCGAATTCATTCGCGATGCGTTGCCACCGGCCAATTACGGACGATGAGCCCACGTAGGGTGGACCACGCTTCACCGGTCCACCAATCGGGGTCATGCCGGGCTCCGTTGGTGGATGAAAAGAGCGTCATCCACCCTACCCGCTCCCTCGATCGCGTAGCCCGGGCTTCAGCCCGGGACGCTGGCACGCCCCCCTCAGGCCTCCGCCGCCAGCTCGCGCCCGTGCACGCGGTTGACCCACCAGCCGAAGGCGGCGGCGGTGAAGAACATGATGATGCTGTAGATGGCCGCCGGGATCGCCATGGTCGGGTTGTTCAGCAACATCGGGCTCAGCGCCAGGGCGATGGCCAGGGTGCCGTTGTGGATGCCGATCTCCATGCCGATGGCCACCGCCTGGCGCTGGCTGAGGCGGCACAGGCGCGGCACGAAATAGCCCACCGCCAGGCTGATCAGGTTGAACGCCAGCGCGGCCAGGCCCACCACCGGGGCGTAGTCGACGAAGGTGCGCCAGTCCTTGGCCACCGCCAGCACGATGATCAGCAGCAGGAACAACGCGGAGATGATCTTCACCGGCTTCTCCATGCGCACGGCGAAGCCGGGGAAGCGGCTGCGCAGGAACATGCCGATGGCCACCGGGCCGAGGACGATGACGAACACCTGCAGCACCTTGGAAAACTGCAGCGGGATGGCCTGGTCGCCGCTCATGAAATGGGCCAGGGACAGGTTGACGATCAGCGGCATGGTGAGGATGGCGATCACCGAGTTCACCGCCGTCAGGGTGATGTTCAGCGCCACGTCGCCATGGGCCAGGTGGCTGTAGAGGTTGGCCGAGGTACCGCCGGGGGACGCCGCCAGCAGCATCATGCCCACCGCCAGCGCCGCCTCCAGCTGGAAGCCCTTGGCGAGCAGGAAGCACGCCAGCGGCAGCAGGAGGATCTGGCAGCCGAGGCCGATCAGCACCGGCTTGGGGAATTTCACCACCCGGGCGAAGTCCGCCAGGGTCAGGGACAGCCCGAGGCCGAGCATGATGATGCCCAGCGCCAGGGGCAGGAAGATCGTTACCAGGGGGCTTGCGGTCATGTTGTTCTCCTTGTCGGACCTCGGCGGATTCTGCGCACGCGCCCACGTGGCTGGATAGTGGCCTCGCGAGCCAGCCCGGGCCCGACCTGTAACAGAATGCAAAAAGGCGCCCGAAGGCGCCCCTGCATGACCGCAGAGCCGGTCAGATGGCGGTGGCGCCACCGTCCACGGCCAGGGAATGGCCGGTGGTGAAGCCCGCGGCGTCGCTGCACAGGTAGAGCACCGCGCCGGCGATTTCCTCGACCTTGCCGATGCGCCCCACCGGGTGCATGGCGGCGGCGAACTCGCCCTTCTTCGGGTCGGCCTCGTAGGCACGGCGGAACATGTCGGTGTCGATCACCGCCGGGCACACCGCGTTGACGCGGATCTTCTTCTTCGCGTACTCGACGGCAGCCGACTTGGTCAGGCCGATCACCGCGTGCTTGGAAGCGGCATAGATGCTCATCTTCGGCGCCGCGCCGAGGCCGGCGACGGACGCGGTGTTGACGATGGCGCCGGCGCTGCCCTGGGCCAGCATCTGCGGGATCTGGTACTTCATGCACAGCCAGACGCCCTTGACGTTGACGCCCATGATGGCGTCGAACTCCGCCTCGGAGCCCTCGGCCAGCTTGCCCTTCTCGATCTCGATGCCGGCGTTGTTGAAGGCGTAGTCGAGGCGGCCATAGGCGGCGACCGTGCCCTCCACCAGGGCCTTCACCTCGGCGTCGACGGTGACGTTGCAGCGGATGAAGGTGGCGTCGCCACCGGCATCGCGGATCAGTTGCACAGTGGCCTCGCCGCCAGCGGCGTCGACATCGGACACCACCACCTTCAGCCCCTCGGCGGCGAATGCCTGCGCGGTCGCGCGGCCGATACCGTTGGCGGCGCCAGTCACCAGGGCGACCTGGCCGGAGAAAGTCATGCTCATCTGTGAAACCTCGGAAGGAAGGATGGGAACCGGCGAGAAGTCTAGCCACTGGCGGGCGGCCAGCGTCAGCATCATCAGGTCCGTGGTGGGTACTGCATCCAGTTGGCTGATGAAACCCGCCCGCGATGATCATTGGCATTCATGGCTGCACATTCCCTGGCGCGACTAAGCTTGCCCTCCACCGCCGTGCGGACTAAACCGGTGTTTTCCCTATTCGGAGTGCCCTGCCATGCCCCAGCTCAACCGCCAGTTCCTGCTCGCCAAACGCCCGGTCGGCGCGGCCACCCGCGACACTTTCTCCTACGTCGAGAAACCGGTGGGCGAACCCGGCCCGAACCAGATCCTGGTGGAGAACCTCTACCTGTCCCTCGACCCCGCCATGCGCGGCTGGATGAACGACGCCAAGTCCTACATCCCGCCGGTGGGCCTGGGCGAGGTGATGCGCGCCCTGGGCGTGGGCAAGGTGATCGCCTCCAACCATCCCGACTACGCCGTCGGTGACCACGTCAACGGCGCGCTCGGCGTGCAGGACTACTTCGTCGGCGAGCCGCGCGGCTTCTACAAGGTCGACCCGAGCCGCGCGCCGCTGCCGCTCTACCTCTCCGCCCTCGGCATGACCGGCATGACCGCCTACTTCGCCCTGCTCGACGTCGGTGCGCCCAAGGCCGGCGAAACCGTGGTGCTTTCCGGTGCCGCCGGCGCGGTCGGCAGCATCGCCGGGCAGATCGCCAAGATCAAAGGCTGCCGCGTGGTCGGCATCGCCGGTGGCGCCGACAAGTGCCGCTTCCTGATCGACGAACTCGGCTTCGACGCCGCCATCGACTACAAGAACGAAGACGTCGTCGCCGGCCTCAAGCGCGAATGCCCGAAAGGCGTGGACGTGTATTTCGACAACGTCGGCGGCGACATCCTCGACGCCGTGCTCAGCCGCCTGGCCCCGCGCGCGCGCATCGTCATCTGCGGCGCCATCAGCCAGTACAACAACAAGGAAGCGGTGAAGGGCCCGGCCAACTACCTGTCGCTGCTGGTCAACCGCGCACGCATGGAAGGCTTCGTGGTGATGGACCACGCCGCCAACTTCGCCAGCGCCGCCCAGGAAATGGGCGGCTGGATGGCCGCCGGCAAGCTCAAGAGCAAGGAAGACATCGTCGAAGGCCTGGAAACCTTCCCCGAGACCCTCGGCAAGCTGTTCAGCGGCGAGAACTTCGGCAAGCTGGTGCTGAAGGTCAAGTAACCCGTCCGCACCAATGAAAATGGCCCGGCCTGCAATGCAGTCCGGGCCATCTTGTTTCCGGGTCCCCGCGTTAGCGGGGATCGCGGCGTATCCGGGAGCCCGGCGTCCTCACGGACACGTGGGCCTGCGGATCGAGCCTCAGGCCAGTTCGGCGACCACCGCCGCCAGCGCCTTGGCCGGGTCGGCGGCCTGGCTGATGGGGCGGCCGATCACCAGGTAGTCGGAGCCGGCGTCCAGCGCCTGGCGCGGGGTGAGGATGCGGCGCTGGTCGTCCTGGGCGCTGCCCGCCGGGCGGATGCCGGGGGTGACCAGTTGCAGGGCCGGGTGCGCCGCCTTCAAGGCAGGCGCTTCCTGGGCCGAGCACACCAGGCCGTCCATCCCGGCCTTCTGCGCCAGGGCCGCCAGGCGCAGCACCTGCTCCTGGGGTTCGATGTCCAGGCCGATGCCGGCCAGGTCCTCGCGCTCCATGCTGGTCAGCACGGTGACGCCGATCAGCAGCGGCCTGGGCCCGTTGAACCGTTCCAGGGTCTCGCGGCAGGCCGCCATCATGCGCAGGCCGCCGGAGCAGTGCACGTTGACCATCCACACGCCCATCTCCGCCGCCGCCTTCACCGCCATCGCGGTGGTGTTGGGGATGTCGTGGAATTTCAGGTCGAGGAACACCTCGAAGCCGCGCTCGCGCAGGGTGGCGACGATGTCCGACGCGCAGCTGGTGAACAGCTCCTTGCCCACCTTCACCCGGCACAGCGCAGGGTCGAGCTGGTCGGCCAGCTTCAGCGCGGCTTCGCGGGTGGGGAAATCGAGGGCGACGATGATGGGCGTCTGGCAGGCGGACATGGGCGGGCTCTCTGGCAAGTCGAAAACGGCGCGCATTGTAGCGGAAGCCCGTGCCCGCCGCTGCTCCGGTGATCGCCGCCGACTAGAGATGGTCGAGGGCGAAGGCGGTCATGAAGCCGGCCAGGGTGATCAGCCCGGTCCAGGCGTGGGTGCTCTCGAAGGCCTCGGGGATCAGCGTGTCCACCAGCATGCACAGCACCGCACCGGCGGAGAACGCCAGGGCGAAGCCCAGCCAGGCCGGCGGCAGGTCGCTCATCAGCCCCGGGCCGGCCATGGCCGCCAGGCCCGACAGCAGGACGATGCTGCCCCACAGGCAGAACACGAACAGGCCGCTGCGCTTCTCCTCGCGCAGCCCGGCGGCGCTGGCCAGCCCCTCCGGCAGGTTGGAGAGGAAGATCGCCACCAGCATCAGCAGGCTCACCTCGCCGCCGTCCAGCAGGCCCAGGCCGAGCCCCAGGGATTCGGGAATGCCGTCGAGGAAGGCGCCCACCGCGATCAACAGCGCCACCATGGAGCCGGCGCCGCCGCTGCGCTGGCGGTGACGCGCTTCCCAGCGGTCCAGCAACTGGCTGGCGAGGACGAACAGCGCGCCGCCGGCGAGCATGCCCGCCAAGGTCGGCCCCAGCCCGCCGAGGCGCTCGGCCTCGGGGATCTGCCCGAAGCACAGTGCCGCGATCAACACCCCGCTGCCATAGGCCATCACCGAGGCGGTGACCGCCCTGGGCAGCGTCACCCAGAAGCCGATGGCGGCGCCGAGCAACAGGCTGCTGGCGGCCAGCCAGCCCCAGAAACCGGCGAGCAGGGTGGTGGAAATCTGCATGACAACTCCTTTATCGACGACAGGTCCGGATGCGGCGCGACATAAGTACCCCATCCGCCCGCAGAAAGCAGCCGCGCGCTTCCCCGACACCCTGCCGGTGCTTTCCGAATGCAACGCCGCCGCTTTGTATCAGAGCCGGTACAAAGCCGACACGCTGGCGACACCGCCATCGGCGAGCCTCTCGCCGCGATGGCCGGTGGCAGGACGGCGGAGTAGGATGCGCCCGATGGATGCCCACGGTCCGCCGCTCGACGCCCGCCGCCAGACGCGAAGAACAGGGGTCCACCGGCCCGGTCGACCCGCCAGATGGCAACACACCCATGCACAACCAAGCCCCCACCCCCCTCGACAACCGCCGCTGGAACATCCGCGCCCTGCTGGTGGACGACGACGTGCCGATCCGCGACCTGCTCTGCGACTACCTCGCCCGCTTCAACATCGAGGCGGTGGGCGTGGACGACGGCGAGGCGATGCGCGAAGCGCTGGCCGACTCCCCCTTCGACGTCGTGGTCCTGGACCTCATGCTGCCCGGTGAAGACGGACTCTCCCTGTGCCGCTGGCTGCGCAGCGAATCCGACATCCCGATCCTCATGCTCACCGCCCGTTGCGAGCCCACCGATCGCATCATCGGCCTGGAACTGGGCGCCGACGACTACATGGCCAAGCCCTTCGAGCCACGCGAGCTGGTGGCGCGCATCCAGACCATCCTGCGTCGCGTGCGCGACGACCGCGAAGGCCTGCGTGCCGACCAGCGCGCCAGCATCCGCTTCGACGCCTGGCGCCTGAACGGCGTGCTGCGCCAGCTGCAATCCCCCGAGGGCATGGTGGTGCCGTTGTCCAACGCCGAATTCCGCCTGCTCTGGGTCTTCCTCGAGCGCCCACGCCGGGTGCTCAGCCGCGAACAGCTGCTGGACGCCGCCCGGGGCCGCTCCATCGAAGCCTTCGACCGCAGCATCGACCTGCTCGTCTCGCGCCTGCGGCAGAAGCTTGGCGACGACCCCCGGTCCCCGCGCCTGATCAAGACCGTGCGCGGCGAGGGCTACCTGTTCGACGCGCGGGAGATCGGCTGATGCGCCAGGCCGACACGCTGTTCGCACGCCTGTTCGGCATCTTCCTGGCCGCCATCGTCCTCGCCCACCTGCTGGCCTTCCTCTGGTTCCAGCAGTACGGCAACCCACCGCCCCAGCCGCCACCGCAGAACGCCGCCGAGGGCCCGCCGCCCCGGCAGCCCCCGCCTCCGCGCCCGCTGTTCGGCGGGCCGCTGGTGCCGCTGACCTTCCAGCTGCTGACCCTCATCGTCGCCGCCTGGTACGGCGCCCGCGTGCTGTCGCGGCCCATCCAGCGCCTGGCCAGCGCCGCCGACCGCCTCAGCGAGAACCTCCAGGCGCCGCCCCTGGAGGAGCGCGGCCCGCGCGAGGTGCGCCAGGCCGCCCACGCCTTCAACCTGATGCAGCAGCGCATCCGCGAGCAGGTCGCCCAGCGCAGCCGCATGCTCGCCGCCGTCTCCCACGACCTGCGCACGCCCATCGCCCGGGTCAAGCTGCGCGCCGAGCAGGTGCCGGACACCCAGTTGCGCCAGCGCATGGACCAGGACCTCGGCGAGATGGTCGCCATGCTCGACGCCACCCTCAGCTACCTGCACCAGCAACGCGCCGACGAAGCCCTGCAGATGTTCGACCTCCAGGCCCTGGTGGAATCCATGGCCGAGGACGCCCAGGACCGCGGCGCCGACGTGCGCGCGCAAGGCCAGTGCGCGCCCCTGCGGGCCCAGCCCATGGCGTTGCGCTCCTGCGTCAGCAACCTGGTGGAGAACGCCCTGCGCTACGCCGGGCATGCCTTGATCCGCCTTGAAGACGGCCCCACCGAGGTGCGCATCTGCGTCAGCGACCACGGCCCCGGCATCGCCCCGGAACAGCGCGAAGCGGTGTTCGAACCCTTCTTCCGCCTCGAAGGCTCGCGCAACCGCAGCTCCGGTGGCGTCGGCCTGGGCCTGACCATCGCCCGCGAGGCCGCACGGCGCCAGGGCGGCGACCTGGTCCTGGGCGAAAATCCCGGCGGCGGCCTGCTGGCCACCCTCACCATCCCCCGCGCCTGACCCTGTCTCCGTGCCGATACAAAGCGCATAAACCCCCGACACGCTTGCGCCCGAACCTGCGAGGACCGGAGAACCCACTCCGGCCTTGCCATCACGCACAGGAGTGACTCCCATGATCAGTGGCGTCAGTGGTTACTCGGGCTACAGCAGCTACGGCGGCTACGGCTCGGCGCTCTCCTCGAAAAGCACCGCCAGCGGCACCAGCAGCAGTGGCGGCTGCGCCTCGGGACAATCGAAACTGCAGGAAAAGCTGTTCAGCCTGCTGGACAGCAATGGCGACGGCAGCGTCGCCAAGGACGAACTCGGCACCGCGCTGGCCAACGCCAAGGAAAGCGACAGCGGCATCACCGTCGATATCGACGAACTGTTCGCCCAGCTCGACGCCAACAGCGACGGCTCCATCGACCTCGACGAAACCGCTGCCCTCGCCCCGCCCCCGCCACCGCCGCGTGGCGGTGCCAACCCCGAGGACCTGTTCGCCGAGCTGGATGCCGACGGCAATGGCGCCATCGACGAAAGCGAACTGAGCAGCGCCCTGGGCGAGAACAGCGGCATCGACAGCAGCGAACTGTTCGCCAGCCTCGACAGCGATGGCGACGGCAGCCTCGACGTCGACGAAACCGCCGCCCTCGCCCCGCCACCTCCCCCACCGCCGGCCGCCGGCTTCGGCGGCGACAGCGAGGAACTGTTCAGCGTCCTGGACGCCGATGGCAATGGCAGCATCAGCCAGGACGAGCTGGGCAGCCTGTTCGGCCAGGCCGGCAGTGGCGACCAGGGCGACTCCGGCAGCACCACCGCCAGCAGCGACGACGTCTATGCCCGCCTCGCCGCCGCCCTGCTCAAGCAGTACGAGAGCAGCGCCGGCACCTATGAGGCCCGCATCGGCAGCCAGCTCAGCATCGCCGCCTGAGGCCCGACCCGCGAAAGGAAAACCGGCCGCTGCGTTCACGCGCAGCGGCCGGTTTTTGCTTCGGCGATCAGCCCGGTGGTGGGCTCGAATCGATGGGTTTCGCTGCGCTCTACACCATCCTACGGAAGCGGTGCCATGCAGTGCGCGTGCGAAACCCATGGGGTGGCTGCGGCGCGCCCATGAAAAAGGGCCGGCGCCTGGTGGCGGCCGGCCCTCTGGGGCTGCCGGGAGAGGATTATTCCTCGATCGGCATTTCTTCGTCCGGGAAGGCCGGCTGCTCGCCGCCCATGGCGCCGCCGAGGCCACCGGCACTGGCCATGACCAGGCCGGCGAA
The DNA here is from genome assembly GCF_012767755.2 of Pseudomonas tohonis. Taxonomy (NCBI): domain Bacteria; kingdom Pseudomonadati; phylum Pseudomonadota; class Gammaproteobacteria; order Pseudomonadales; family Pseudomonadaceae; genus Pseudomonas; species Pseudomonas tohonis. The sequence continues at coordinate 2,527,506 of NZ_AP023189.1, read as the reverse complement.
CTCCTCGACCGTCATCTTCTTGCCGTTGAACTCCACCTGGCCGTCGGCGTAGTGCAGGCGGGCGCGGATGTCGTTGCCTTCCAGGGCCACGAGCTGGGTGGAGAGCATCATGCCGCTGGCCATCTCGGTGGTCATCGAGGCCTGCTGGGCGATGGCTTCCTGGTCTTCCTGGCCCTGGAGCACCGCCTGCACGCTGACCAGGTCGCTGATCATCGGCTTGGACAGGCTCAGGTCCAGGTCGAGGCTGGTGATGGCCTCGCGGGCGATCTGGTCCGGCGGCAAGTCGAAGGACGCCGGCTTGGCCAGTTGCATGGCCAGGCTGAAGCGGCTCTCGCCGTTGGCGGTCTTCAGGCTCAGGCGCTCCAGGGCGAATTGCGGCTTGCCTTCGAGCAACTTGACGAGGTCGGCCTTGGCTTGCTCCTGCTGCGCTTCGGTCAGCTCACCGAGGCCCGACTCGCCAGCCTGGCCGACCTGCTGGTACAGCGCGCCGTAGAAGTCGGCCAGCGATTTCAGCGCGACCGAGTCGAGGTTCTTCATGGTCCAGAGCATCTGCGCGCTGCCGATGGGCTTGTCGGCGTAGCTGATGCTGCCGGCATCGAGCGTCAGGCTGCCTTCGATGTTGCTGCCGTTCTCGCGGGTGTCCTGGCGCTGGGCCAGGTCGGTGAGCTGCACGCCCGGGTTTTCGCCGACGATGACGTTGGCGGTCTTCAGGGTGAAATCGCTCTTGCCCACGTACAGGCCGCTGGTGGAGCGGCTCTGGTCGCTGGCCAGGGACAGGCCCTGGAACAGGACGTGCACCTGCTCGCCCTGCTCGGAGACGGCGTCGACCTTGAGGCTGTCCATGGTGCCGATGGCGGCGACCCGGCTGCCGCCGGCATCGCTGCGCAGCTCCAGGTTCAGGCCGGAGAAGCTCAGGTGGGACTCGTCGTCCATCTGCATCTCCAGGGGCAGCAGGGCCAGGCTGCCGCTCATGGAGCGGTCGTAGCCGATGCTGACGTCACCGACCAGGGGCGCGGCGCCCTTGTTGGCGGCGAACCACTTCTCGACGCTGGGGCTGGATTCCAGGGCGTAGTTGCTGGCGGCCATCACCGGCGCCAGCTTGAAGGCCTTCAGGCGCGACACCGGGAAGGGGCCGTGCTCGATGTTGTCGACGAACAACAGCTCCAGGCCCTGGCCTTCCTCGCCGACGCGCACGCGGTAATGGGCGGTGCTGCTGAACAGGCCCTGTTCGAGGGAGACCAGCTCCATCGAGGCGGAAGTGCCGAAGGCCGGCGCGGACAGCTTCAGCTGCGCATTGGCCTCCTTGATGGAGGTGTCCAGCACGGCGGGCAGCTGGGTGCCGGTGTACCAGGCCCCTGCGGCGGAAACAGCGGCGATGGCGACGACTGCGCCCAGGGCGATCTTTACGGTTTTGCTCATGGTTCGACTCGCGGAGTATCCATGTGAATGTTGCTTCCCTGCATCCGCAAGCGGGGCCGATGCAAAGCGGCGCGGAAAAATGCGGCGCAAAGGCTATCACTGCGCCATTGCGCCTCCAAGCGGCGGCCTGCGGTTCTGCTGGCCAGTCGACGTTCAGTGCGGGCCGGGCCCGTCGAGCTTGTCGATCACCAGCGGCTGGGGTCGGCCGATCCAGTCGGAGATCAGGCTGTAGGCCACCGCCAGCAGCGTCGGCCCGAGGAACAGGCCCATGAAGCCGAAGGCGAGGATGCCGCCGAACACGCCGAGCAGGACCACCACCAGCGGCAGGTTGCCGCCACGGCTGATGAGGTAGGGCTTGAGCACGTTGTCCACGCCGCTGATGATGAAAAAGCCCCAGATCGCCAGGAACACCCCATAGCCGTAGTCGCCGTGCCAGAACAGCCAGGCGGTGGCGGGCACCCAGACCAGCGGCGGCCCCATCGGAATCAGGCTCAGGGCGAAGGTCACCAGGCCCAGCACCAGCGCCCCCGGCACCCCGGCGATCCAGTAGCCGATCAGCCCCAGCAGGCCCTGTGCGGCGGCGGTGCCGATCACGCCGTTGACCACCCGTTGCACGGTGCCGGCCACCAGTTCCAGGTAGTGCGGTGCGCGGTCGCCGATCAGGCGCTCCAGGGCACGCTCGGCGAACAGCGCCATGCGCGGGCCGTCGCGGTAGAAGAAGAACACCAGCACCAGGCTCAGGGCCAGTTCCAGCATGCCGCCGCCGATCTGTGCGCTGCGCGCCAGGATCCAGTTGCCGGCCTGGCCCATGTAGGGCTTGAGGCTGGTGAAGAAGGCCGCGCCCTGGGCGTCGACCCGCTGCCACAGCGCCTCCAGGCGCTCACCCACCAGGGGCAGCTCGCCCAACCATTCCGGAGGCTGCGGCAGGCCTTCCACCTGGACGTTCTTGACCAGTTCGGTGGCATCGCGGATGTGGTCGGCGAGGTTGAAGCCCATCCACACCAGCGGCACCGCCACCAGCAGCATCCAGCCGGCGGTGAGCAGCCCCGCAGCCGTGGACACGCGTCCGTCCAGCAGCCGCGTGAGCAGCCGCATCAGCGGCCAGCTGGCGAAGGCCAGCACGGCCGCCCAGAACAGCGCCGACCAGAATGGGGCCAGCACCCAGATGCAGGCGCCCAGCAACGCGAGCAGCAGTATCTGCACCAGCAGGCGATCGTTATTCAGCATGAACGGGGCACTCCGTGGCAAAACGCGACCGTGGCGCCGACGGGCGCCACGGATGACAAGCATGGACGCTGCGCTTCAGCGCAGCCACTCGAGGTGCAGGCCTTCGGCGGTGTTTTCACCTAGCTCCAGGCGCGCGGCGCGCACGCCCTGCTCCACCAGGGCCTGGCGCCAGGCTTCGCCGCCCGCGCCGGACAGGCTGATGCGCAGGGTGCTGTCGAGGTTCAGGCAGCGCGCCAGCAGGGTCGCCCAGGCGGGCGTGGGCGCCTCCGGCAGGCCGGTGAGGTGCAGCTCGCCACTGCTCTTGAGCTCGCGCATCAGGGTGGCGGGCGTGGGCAGGATCTCGCCCAGGGGCGCGGCGGAATCCAGCTGCTCGGCGTGCAGGTAGGCGCGGCGGTTGCCCCGGGTGATGGCATAAAGCGCCAGCAGGCTGTCCTGCTGCGGTTCGGCCAGGCGCACCAGCAGGTAGGCCTGCTGCTCGTCCGGTCCGTAGAGGCGTGCGTTGCCGAACACCGAGTTGGCCCACAGGCTGCTGGACCCACAGTCGCGGCCCTGGCACCAGTAGAGGGGCACGGCGCCCTTGTCGAGCAGGGCGACCCGGGCGTTGTCGAAAGCCTCGCCCGAGCCATGGCCGCTGGGCAGCAGGTAGGTGACCGAGGTCTGCCGGCCCTGGGCATCGATCTTCTGCTCGAAGCGCAGCTGGTTGCTGATGCGCCGGATCGAGCCTTGCGGGTAGATGCGCTCCTGGGCGCCGGCTTCCTTGAAGTCGACGATCTCGGCGTGGGGGAAGCGCGGCAACGCGCTGAGGTCGTGGCTGTCGGGCAGGTCGGCGGCGTACACCGCGATCGCCTGCAGGGACGCGGCCAGGAGCAGGCCGGTAACGATGAAAGAGCGCATGCGCATCCTTAGCGAATCAACATGGACTGGGCGGACTTGACCACCGTCTCGGCGGCCTCCTGGCGCCGGGGCACCTGCAGGCCACGCTGCACGGCCGGGCGGGCCTCGATGGCCGCCAGCCAGCGCTGCAGGTGGACGAGGCCCTCGACCGACACACCGGCCCAGTCGTACAGGCGCACCCAGGGGAAGGTGGCGATGTCGGCGATGCCGTAGTCGCCGGCCAGGTATTGCACCAGCGCCAGGCGCGAATCGAGCACCTCGTAGAGGCGGCGGGTCTCGTGCTGGTAGCGGTCGATGGCCGGCTGGAGGGTTTCCGGGAAGTAGCGGTAGAAGACGTTGGCCTGGCCCTGCATCGGCCCGACCCCGCCCATCTGGAACATCAGCCATTGCATGGCCACGGAGCGGCCCTTGGCGTCGGCGGGCAGCAGCCGGCCGGTCTTCTCGGCGAGGTAGACGAGGATGGCGCCGGACTCGAACACGGCGAAGTCCCCCTCATCACGGTCGACGATGGCGGGGATGCGCCCGTTGGGGTTGATCTCCAGGAAGGACGGCGCCTTCTGTTCCTTGCGCTCGAAGGACAGCGCGTGGGCCCGGTAGGGCAGGCCCAGTTCCTCGAGGGCGATGGAGACCTTGTGCCCGTTGGGCGTGGCAGCGGTATAGAGATCGATCATCCGGGCTCTCCTTGGGAAGGCGCCCAGCCTTCCCGGTTGCCCCGATCAAGTCAAGGCGAGGCGAAGAAGCTATTGAAACAGTCTGCTACGGCCTGGGCGCCGCTTTCGTCATTGAGATGCAGGTGGTGGCCGCCCGGCTTGTAGTGCACGTCGAAGCCTAGACCCTGGAGCAGTTCGGCGATACGCGGCTCGGCACGGATCTGCCCCTGTTCCGCCAGCACCAGGGAGGTGGGGCAGCGCACCGCGCGGACGAACTCGGTGGCGTGGGCGAAGGTCAGGCGCATCAGCGACGGCAGGGTCAGGCGCATGTCGGTGCGCCAGGTGTAGCCGCCGGGCACCGGCATCAGGCCACGGTTGGCGAGCAGTTCGGCGGCCTCGCGGCTCACCGCCACCACGCCCTTCATGCGCGCCTCCACCGCGCGCTCGACGTCGGTGTACACCGGTTTGCGCTTCTCGCGCAGCGCCAGCCGCGCCTTCAGTGCATCACCCAGGCGCTTGGGCGCGCTGTCGGCCTCGCCGGTGTAGGGAATCAGCCCGTCGATCAGCGCCAGGCGCTCGATGCGCTCGGGCAGGGAACCGGCCACCAGCACCGAGACGATGGCGCCGAGGGAGTGGCCCATCAGCGAGAAGCGCTCCCACCCCAGTTGCTCGGCCACCAGCAACACGTCCTCGGCGTATTCCCACAGCTGATAGCTGGAGCCGGCCGGGTAGTGCCCGGAATAGCCGTGGCCGGCGAAGTCCAGGGCGACGATGCGCAGCCCCTGGAGCTTCGGCGCCAGGCGCGCGTAGGTCATGGCGTTGTCCAGCCAGCCGTGCAGGGCCAGCACGGGCCGGCCGTCCTCGGGGCCGAAGATGTGGGCCGCCAGTTCGACGTGGGGCAGGTTCAGGCGGATTTCCTCGACGTGCGCGGTCATGCGTGCTCCCGGTCGGTGCGCTGGCCTTCCCAGCGGTTGAAGAGGTTCCTCAGCAGTTCGGCGGTGTCCTGCGGGCGCTCCAGGGGGAACATGTGGCCGCCCGGCAGGGACAGGTACTCCCCCTTGGGCACGCGTTTGACCAGGCGTGCGTGATGGGGCAGCACCACGCGGCTGTGGCGGCCGCGCACCACCGCGAGGGGCACCTCGAGCTGCTGCGGGCGGCCCGGGCTGTTGTGCGGGACGCTGCGGTAGATGCTGATCTCGGTGGCCGGGTCGAACTTCAGCCGCAGGCCGCTGCCGGTCTCGGTGAAGCCGTGGCGCACGTAGGCCTCCAGGCAGTCCGGGTCGAAGCGGCGGAACAGGGATTTGCCGGAGAAATACAGGCGTGCCTCGTCGAGGTCGGCGAACTCCTCGCGCCGGCCCAGGGTGCGGCCGGCCGGGGTGATGCGGTCGATGAAGCCGAAGCGCTTGGCCGCGCGGATGACGATGCGGTCGGCCAGGGTCAGCACCGGCGAGTCGAGCATCGCCACGCCGCGGTAGAGGTCCGGGCGGCGCAGCGCCGCGTGGTAGTGCAGCACGCCGCCGAGGGAGTGGCCGACGCCGAACACCGGCTCGCCATGGGCCTCGAGGTGGTGGATGAGTTCGTCCACCAGGTTTTCCCAGTTGTCGTTGACCGGGAAGCGCGGGTCATGGCCGTGCTGGTCCAGGTGCCGGATGCGGAAGTCCGGGCCCAGCGCCTGGAACAGCTTGGCGTAGGTGGCCGACGGGAAGCCGTTGGCATGGGCGAAGAAGATCGTCTGGGACATGGCGATGCCGGCTGGTTGGGAACTGCCGGGGATTTTCCGGCAGCCCGGCGCCCTCGGCAATGACCGTAACTGCCAGTGATGATGGCGCTATTGCCACAGCAGCGGACGGCCCTCAACCCAGCGTGCGCAAGCGTGCCGGCGGCACGCCGTAGGTGCGGCGGAACAGCCGGGAGAAGTGCGCCTGGTCGTAGAAGCCCAGCTGCAGGGCCACGTCGCTGAGCGGTTGCTGGCCACGCAGCACCAGCGGCAGGGCCCGTTCGAGGCGCAGCTGGGTCAGCCACTGGTGGGGCGGCAGGCCGCAGTGCTGGCGGAAACGCCGTAGCGCCTGCCAGGGGCTGAGGCCGCAGAAGGCCGCCAGCTCCTCCAGGGACGGCGGCGATTCCAGGCGCGACTCCAGCCACTCGCGCAGGCGCTGCCAGGTGCGAGCGTCGAAGCCCTGGGCGAGCTCGCTGACCCGCAGCGTCGAGCCCTGCCCGAGCAGGCAGGCCAGCGCCGGCCAGAGCACGCTCTCCAGGGCCAGGCGGGAGTTACCGAGAAACCCTGCGTGCACGGCCTGCAGGCGCGCCTGCAGCGTGGGGTCGCGCAGGGTCGCGCTGGTCAGGCGGGGTGCCCCCTGGCGACCGTCGCTGAGCACGCGGCTGGCTTCATCCAGCCATTGCGGCTCGATGGCCAGCACGCGGATGTGATAGCCCTCCCCGCCCTGGCTGGCGCCGTCGTGGATCTGCTCCGGCGCCATCAGCAGCGCGTCGCCGCGCCCGGCCAGGCGCGACTCGCCCCGGCAGACGAAACGCTGCCGCCCGTTCAGCAGCAGGCCCACGTGGTACTCCAGGTGGAAATGCCGGGGAAAGGCGAAATCGCGGTACTCGGCATCGATCAGGCGGACGCCGGGCAGGCCGCTGACGATATGACTGATGCGCTCCATGGGCGCCACTCTAGCGCGTGGAGGGGTGATCGGCTTGGATGAAATTGCGCGACTGCCGGGAATCATCCGCCGAAGGCACACGGCAACTGTAGGGGCGACTGAAGTCGCCCCTACAGTTGCCGTGTGATCACCCCTTCGGCGGCTGCTCGCCCAGCGGCACGATGGCCATGGTCAGGCGCGAGATGCAGCTGGGCTTGCCGTCGTCACCGCTGAGGCGGATGTCCCACACATGGGTGGTGCGGCCCAGGTGCACGGGACGGGCGACGGCGGTGACGCGGCCGCTGCGCAGGCCGCGCAGGTGGTTGGCGTTGACCTCCAGGCCCACGCAGTAGAAGCGGCTGGTGTCGATGCACAGGTAGCTGGCGGTGGAGCCGAGGCTCTCGGCCAGCACCACCGAGGCGCCGCCGTGGAGCAGGCCGTAGGGTTGGTGGGTACGGCTGTCGACCACCATGCTGGCGGTGATCGATTCGTCGTCGAAGGCTTCGAAGCGGATGTCCAGCAGGCCGCCGATGGTGCCTTGCTGGGATGCATTGAGTTTTTCGAGATCGGGGGTCTGGCGCCACAGGCTCATGTCGGCTCCTCGGAAGAATGCCGCCGGGGTGGCCAGGGCTCCCGGCGGTCAGGGGTCACTCGTGCCAGAGCACCGCCTGGCGGCGCTCGATCCATTCGGGGAAGCGCGATCCGTAGGTGCCCTCCACCACGTTGCGCTTGATCTTCAGGGTAGGCGTCAGGAAGCCGTTGTCGACCGCCCAGACTTCCTTGACCAGCACCAGGCCGAGCAGGCGTTCGTGCTTGTCCAGCGCCTCGTTCACCTGCTCCAGCAACTCGCGCAGGCTGCCCTCCAGCTCGGCGCGGGTGCCGTTGGCGGCTTCCTGGCGACCGACGTCGGAAAGCACGCAGAGCGCCATCGGCTGCGGCAGGCCATCGCCCACCACGCACACCTGCTCGATGCGGGTATGCACCGCCAGGCGGTTCTCGATGGGGGCCGGGGCCACGTACTTGCCCTTGCTGGTCTTGAAGATTTCCTTGATGCGCCCGGTGAGACGCAGGTTGCCGGCGGCGTCCTGCTCGCCCTTGTCGCCGGTGCGCAGGAAGCCGTCGGGGGTGATGGTCTCGGCGGTCTTCTCCGGGTCCTTGTAGTACCCCTGCATGGTGGCGCCGCTGCGCACCTGCACCTCGCCATCGTCGTTGATGCGCACCTCGACACCGGGGCTGTTGCGGCCGATCCAGCCGGTCATCTGCTCGCCCGGGCGGCACACGTGGGAGTAGCCGCAGTTCTCGGTCATGCCGTAGACCTCGAGCACGTCCAGGCCCAGGCGCTTGTACCAGTGCAGCAGCGCCTCGGGCACCGGAGCGGCGCCGCACAGGGCCACGCGCACGGCGTCCAGCCCGAGCCCGGCGAGCACCTTGCGGCCGACGATGCGGCCGATGATCGGCAGCTTGAGCAGGCGGTCGAGCTTCTGCGCGGGCATCTTCGCGTAGACCCCCATCTGGAACTTGGTCCAGATGCGCGGCACGCCGAAGATGGCGGTGGGACGGGCGCGCTTGAGGTCTTCGAGGAAGGTGTCGAGGCTCTCGGCGAAGAACACCGTCTGCCCGGCATAGAGCGAGGCCATTTCGACGAACATGCGCTCGGCCACATGGCACAGCGGCAGGTAGGACAGCAGGCGGTCGTCTTCACCGGTCTTGAACAGGTCGACACCGTGGCCGGCGGCGAAGGCGAAGTTGCCGAAGCTCTGCATTACGCCCTTAGGCGTCCCGGTGGTGCCGGAGGTGTAGATGATGGTAGCCAGCTGCTCGGCGGCGGTCCTGGGGTTGTCGCGGATCGGCGTCTCCGCCTGCAACTCGCTCCACTGGTAGTCGAAGGTCCCCTCGGGGTGGATCGGCAGCGCGATGGTGGCCACGCCTTCGGGAATGCCGCTGGCCATGGCGGGCCAGTCGTCCAGCTTGCCGATGAAGGCCAGGGCGGTTTCCGAATGCGCCAGCACCTGGTGCACGGACTCGCCGGTGAGGTTGGGGTAGAGGGGAACGGAAACGTGCCCGGCCATCCAGATCGCGAGGTCGGCGACTATCCAGTGAGCACAATTCTTGGAAATGATGGCGATGCGGCTGCCGGGAGGCAGGTCACGCCCTCTCAGCCAGCTGGCGGCGCGTCGCGCCTGGTCGCCGACATCGCCCCAGGTCAGTTCCTCGACCCTGCCGCCGGACAGCGGTTGGACCAGGTAGCGTTTGTTGGGGTGACGTGCCTCTCGCTCGAAGAACATATCGAGCGGCAAACGGACTGCATCAGCCACAGGGCCTCCTCCTTTTTTGTTTTTCTGGGGACAACCAAGCACTTGCTTGGGCGAATATTCCACGCAGTAGGAAGCGGCGCAAGTTAAGAAATGTATCGGGCTCGGACACAGGCTCCGAGAGCCCCTGGGGCGGGGGTTGCAGCGGAAAATGATGAAAAAGGCGGCGGCGCTACGCGCCGCACGGCGACCGCCGTCGCCCTACGCGAGCGGGCCCACCACAGGGCGGGCCGAGTGCTCCGGAGCAGGAGCGCCCATCAATTCGACGGCGAGACGAACCAGGCCTCGAGCCCGGGCTTGTCGGTCTGCTGCCCGGGCCGGTAGATGTACCCGGACACCCGCGCATAGTTGTCCCAGTCGGTGCGCCAGAGCATGGTGCCCTGGTACTCCTTGCCGTTGCGCTTGAAGTCGATGCGCAGCCCCGAGGCGCCGTCCACCAGTTCGGAGTTCTCGAAGTGCGCCTTGCCCGTCCAGCTCTCCTCGCCCACGGTCCAGGCCAGGGACAGCTCGCCCTCGTCCTGGTAGATGTCCAGCTCGCCGGTGTAGGGCTTGCCGGTGTCGAGGTCGCGACCGACGATCCAGTAGTTGCCGACGAAGAAGGAAGGGTCCGGGTTGTCCGCCGCCAGGAGGGTGGAACCGGGCAGCAGGGTGGCGAGCGCCATCAGGGCGCGGAGCGTGATGCGTCTGAGCATGGGGTCGTCCTTGGGGCGGGGTCAGGTCCGGTGTGCGTGGTGCAGGGAGCGCAGCTCCATCAGGCCCGCAAGGGCCATTTCGCCCTCCAGCTCGACGAGGCTGGCGGTGCCCAGGGGCAGCGGCTGCTGGCGATGACCGTGGATCAGCAGGCCCGCGAGTTCGCCGACGAAGGGGTTGTGCGTCACCAGCAGCAGCTCGCCCTCCTCCCGCTCGGCCAGTCGCGCGAGGGCTTCGCGCGGGTCGCTTTCCGGGGTCAGCCAGGGTTGCGTCACCAGCGCGCCGGGGAAATCCAGCGCCTCGCGTACCAGTTCGGCACTCTGCTGGGCACGCAGGTAGGGGCTGGCGATGATGGCCTGCAGCGGGCGACCGGCCAGGCGTGCGGCGGCATGCAGCACCTCCTGGCGGCCATTGCGGGTCAAGGGGCGTTCGGCGTCGGTGGCCGCACGGGGCTCGGCCTCACCGTGGCGCAGCAACCACAGCCTCACAGCTTGGGCTCTTCGTCGCGCGCGGGGTGCGGGGCCGGCGGCACCACGTGGGCGGCCTCGCCTTCCGGCGGGCGCGGCGTGGGCCAGTCGGCGAAGGGCCAGGGCTTTTCCTCGGTATTGAAGGTGCCGAAGCGACCGATCTGCGCCAGGTACTGGCTCAGGCTGTCGCCGAACCCCATCAGGCCGCCACTGGGCGCGCCGTAGAAGGCCCGGTAGCCGAGCTGCGCCAGGACCACCACGCCGAGGACGATCTCGGCCAGCTGCCAGACGACTACGAAGATCAGCATCCACAGCACGCGCAGCAGGATCGACTCACGCTGCAGGTCTTCGCGCTCATCACTCATGGGAATCTCCTTGTCCGAAGTTGGCGGGGCTCAGAAGCCGCTGGTGGGAATGAAGTCGACGTCGGTCTTGGGTTCGGCGCGCATCAGCGCCTCGATCACCTGGGCCAGCGTACGCCCCTCGAAAAGAATGGCATGCAGGCCAGCGACCAGCGGCATGTACACCTGCAGCTCCTCGGCACGGGCCTTGAGCACCTTGAGGGTGTTGACGCCCTCGGCCACCTCGCCCAGGCGCGCCACCGCATCCTCCAGGCTGAGGCCTTCGCCCAGGGCGTGGCCGACCTGGTAGTTGCGGCTCTTGGGCGAGGAACAGGTGACGATCAGGTCGCCGACGCCGGCCAGGCCGAGGAAGGTCATGGGGTTGGCGCCGAGCTTCACGGCGAAGCGGGTCATCTCCGCCAGCGCGCGGGTGATCAGCATGCTCTTGGTGTTCTCGCCCATGCCCAGCGCCGCGGCCATGCCGGCGATGATCGCGTAGACGTTCTTCAGCGCACCGCCCAGCTCGACGCCGAAGCGATCGGCACTGGCGTAGACGCGGAAGGTCTTGCCGTGCAGGGCGGCCTGCACCTGCTGGCACAGCTCGGTGTCTTCGCTGGCGACCACGGTGGCGGTGAGGGCGTGGTCGGCCACCTCGCGTGCCAGGTTGGGGCCGGAGAGCACGCCGATGCGCGCCTCGGGGGCGATGTCTTCGAGGATCTGGCTCATCAGCAGGAAGCTCTGCGCCTCGATGCCCTTGGTCAGGCTCACCAGCATGCGGCCCTTCAACTGGCCGGCGACCGGTTCGAGCACCTTGCGCAATGCGCTGGAGGGGATGGCGACGAAGATCAGCTCGCAACTGGCGAGCACCGCATCCAGATCGGTGGTGGGTTCGACGCCGGGGTGGATCTTCACCCCCTTGAGGTAGCGCGGGTTCTCGCGGTTGGCGCGGATCGCCTCGGCTTGCTCGGGATCGCGCATCCACTGCTGCACGCTCTTGCCGTTCTCGGCCAGGAGGTTGGCGATGGCGGTGCCGAAGCTGCCGCCGCCCAGCACCGCGATCGATTGCTGTTGAGTCATAACCAGTCCATGTAGAGCCATCGGGGATGGCGGTTGCGCGCATTATACGGAGGGCCGAGCGACCAGCCAGTCTCAAACGAGGCATCTGCCACTGGTCAAGTGTGAACCCAGGCACGACAATTCAGCCTTCTACGACCACGTCGGACGAACGGGGTGCCCAACCCGCCACGACGGATGCCATTCGACCAGAGCGCAGGCCCAGCTAGAGTTTCCCATGCATTCATCTTTTCCATGGACGAGCCTGTCACGAGGCACACGGATGATCCGCCGCCCAGCCCCCCTCCTCTTCTTCACCATCGCCGCACCGGGCGCCTGCCTCGGGGAGTGCCGATGAACCTGCGCCGTGGCTGGGACATCCACACCCGCACGCAACTGATCAGCCTGGGCCCGGCCCTGCTGCTGACGCTGCTGCTCACCGGCTTCTTCACCTTCGCCCGCCTGCAGGACCTGCGCCAGGAGCTGAACCACACCGGCCAGCTGATCGCCAACCAACTGGCGCCAGCCGCCGAATACGGCGTGATCGCCGGCAACCTGCCGGTACTCGAAGGCCTGCTCAAGGCGACCCTGGACACCCCGCACGTGCGCTTCCTCGAAGTGCGCGACCGTGAAGACAACATCCTCGTCTACGTCGAACAGCCCGGCAGCCTGGAAAAGGCCGGCCCCCAGGTGGAGGTGTTCCACGCGCCGATCCGCATGCAGCAGATGAAGCTGGACAGCGAGGCGCTGTTCCACAGCGAACGCAGCAACGGCAAGCTCGCCACCGGCTACCTGGGGCGCGTGGTGGTGGGCATGTCCAACGACGCCTTCAGCAGCCGGCAGCAGGAAATCCTCCTCAAGGCCACCGTACTGGCGCTGTTCGCCCTGGTGCTCACCTTCCTCCTGGCGCGGCGCCTGGCCACCCGCCTGTCGCAGCCGATCAGCGCCATGGGCGAGGCGGTCGAGGCCATCCAGGGCGGCAACTACCAGGCCAGCCTGCCGGTGGTGGACGAAGGCGAGCTGGGCGACCTGGCGCGGCACATCAACAACCTCGCCAACGGCCTGGCCAAGGCCAGCCGCGAGCAGCAGCAGGCCATCGACCAGCTGATCAGCGCCCGCGAGGAAGCCGAGCAGGCCAACCGCGCCAAATCCGACTTCCTGGCGATGATGAGCCACGAACTGCGCACGCCCATGAACGGCGTCCTGGGCATGCTGCAACTTCTTGAAACAACCGAACTGAACCGAGAGCAGGCCGAGTACGCCGCCCTGGCCGCCGAATCCACCGAGCACCTGCTCAAGGTGATCAACGACATCCTCGACTTCTCGCGCATCGAACGCGGCGCACTGGAGCTGGAACGCATCTCCTTCAACCTGCTGGAGCTGGTCCAGGGCTCGGTGCAGGTGTTCCAGCACAGCGCCCTGCAGCGCGGCCTGGCGCTGACCCTGGAAACCCAGGAGGGCCTGGAGCAGATCGAGGTGCAAGGCGACCCGACGCGCATCCGCCAGATCCTGGTGAACCTGGTCGGCAACGCCCTGAAATTCACCGAGGACGGCGGCATCCGCGTCCTCACCCAGTGGCAGCCGCTGGACGACGAGGTGCTGTGGCTCACCTGCGCCGTGCACGACAGCGGCATCGGCATCCCGCCGGAACGCCTGGAGCACATGTTCGACGCCTTCCAGCAGGCCGACAGCTCCATCTCCCGGCGCTACGGCGGCACCGGGCTCGGCCTGCCCATCGCCCGCACCCTGGCCGAACGCATGGGCGGCACCCTGCGCGCGGAAAGCCTCGAGGGCCGCGGCTCCATCTTCACCCTGGAAATCCCCCTGCCGTTCCGCCAGCAGGAGCGCCGGGCCAGCGAGGGTGGCGCCAGCGACACCACCAATGGCACCGGCCAGCAGGTGCTGCTGGTGGAGGACAACCCGGTCAACCAGACCGTGATCGAGGCCATGCTGCGCAGCCTCGGTTACCGCGTCAGCCTGGTGGGCGACGGCGCCCAGGCGGTGCAGAGCGCCTCGCGCCAGCACTTCTCGGCGATCCTCATGGACTGCCGCCTGCCGGTGCTCGATGGCTACGAAGCCACCCGGCAGATTCGCAAGATGAATGGAGGGGCCCGCACGCCGATCATCGCCCTCACCGCCAACGCCCTGCAGGGCGACCGCGAAGCCTGCCTGGACGCGGGCATGAACGACTACCTCGCCAAGCCCTTCAAGCGGGCCGATTTGCAGCGCGTCCTGCAGCGCTGGCTGGGTGGCGCGGCGGATTGCCCCCCCGACCTTCGGTGAGTGGGCAACAGTGCTAAAGTGCGGCAGGCTTGCGCCGGAAAGGGCCCGCAACAACGGCGCAAGCGTCCTTGAACAAGTGAACGACTGTACTCTGTGACTTTCACCGCAACGCAACAGTCTATGACTAGTCTGCTGATTCGACGCCTGTGCGCGCGGCAGTGTGGACGAAATGCCAAGCCCTGCACGGGGACCATTGAGGAGCTCGCATGACCAAACAAAACGCCTATTCCCGGGAAGACCTGCTGCGCTGCAGTCGCGGTGAGCTGTTCGGCCCCGGTAATGCGCAACTGCCCGCCCCCAACATGTTGATGATCGATCGCATCGTCCATATCAGCGAAACCGGCGGTAAGTACGGCAAGGGCGAAATCGTCGCCGAGCTCGACATCAATCCGGACCTGTGGTTCTTCGCCTGCCATTTCGAAGGCGACCCGGTGATGCCGGGCTGCCTGGGCCTGGATGCCATGTGGCAACTGGTCGGCTTCTACCTCGGCTGGCAGGGCAACCCCGGCCGTGGCCGTGCCCTGGGTTCGGGCGAAGTGAAATTCTTCGGCCAGATCCTGCCCACCGCGAAAAAGATCACCTACAACATCCAGATCAAGCGCACCATCAGCCGCTCGCTGATCCTCGGCATCGCCGATGGCACCGTCAGCGTCGATGGCCGCGAGATCTACAGCGCCGAAGGCCTCCGCGTCGGCCTGTTCACTTCCACTGACAGTTTTTAAGGGTTATCCGCATGCGTCGTGTCGTGATCACTGGCCTGGGCATCGTTTCCTGCCTGGGCAATGACAAGGAAACCGTTTCCGCCAACCTGCGTGCAGGCCGGGCCGGCATCCGCCACAACCCGTCCTATGCCGAAATGGGCCTGCGCAGCCACGTTTCCGGTTCGGTCGACCTGAACCTCGAAGAGCTGATCGATCGCAAGATCTTCCGCTTCATGGGCGACGCCGCCGCCTACGCCTACCTGGCGATGGAACAGGCGATCAAGGACTCGGGCCTGCAACCCGAGCAGATCTCCAACCCGCGCACCGGCCTGATCGCAGGCTCCGGCGGCGCCTCCACCGTCAACCAGATGGAAGCCATCGACACCCTGCGCGAGAAGGGCGTCAAGCGCATCGGCCCATACCGCGTGACCCGCACCATGGGCAGCACCGTATCCGCGTGCCTGGCCACCCCCTTCCAGATCAAGGGCGTGAACTTCTCCATCTCTTCCGCCTGCGCCACCAGCGCCCACTGCATCGGCCAGGCCATGGAGCAGATCCAGCTCGGCAAGCAGGACGTGGTCTTCGCCGGCGGCGGTGAAGAAGAACACTGGAGCCAGAGCTGCCTGTTCGACGCCATGGGCGCCCTCTCCACCCAGTACAACGACACCCCCGAGAAGGCCTCCCGCGCCTACGACGCCAAGCGTGACGGCTTCGTCATCGCCGGTGGCGGCGGCATGGTGGTGGTCGAGGAACTGGAGCACGCCCTCGCGCGCGGCGCCAAGATCTACGCGGAAATCGTCGGCTACGGCGCCACCTCCGATGGCTACGACATGGTCGCTCCGAGCGGCGAAGGCGCGATCCGCTGCATGCAGCAGGCGCTGTCCACCGTCGACACCCCGATCGACTACCTGAACACCCACGGCACCTCCACCCCGGTCGGCGACGTCGCCGAGATCCGTGGCGTGCGCGAAGTGTTCGGCGACAAGGCCCCGGCCATCAGCTCCACCAAGAGCCTGTCGGGCCACAGCCTGGGCGCCGCCGGCGTGCACGAGGCGATCTACTGCCTGCTGATGATGGAAGGCAACTTCATCGCCGGCTCCGCCAACATCGACGAGCTGGACCCGGAAGTGGCCGACCTGCCGATCCTGCGCGAGACCCGCGAGAACGCCAAGCTGGACACCATCATGTCCAACAGCTTCGGCTTCGGCGGCACCAACGCCACCCTGGTGCTCAAGCGCTTCTCGGCCTGACACCCGCGCCGCCAGGCGAACGCAACACCCACCATGCCCGTATCGTCCGATACGGGCATGGTTGCGTCAGGACCATGGAAAGTCCTCCGTTCCATAAGCTCCGAAGCCCAGCGCAGCGGTGAAGTTCACGCGTATCCCACAGGGCTTCCTATACTTTTTCCGAGCCTCCCTGGTTCGTACCGCAGCCCCCCCGGAGAAGTGACCCATGTTCCTGCGCCAGTTCCCCATCGCGCCACGCGCGGCTTTCGGCTTCGCCATCATCACCTTGCTTCTGGTGTTGACCGGCCTGTTCTCGCTCAACCGCATGTCGGTGATCAACGACGCCTCCACCGAGATCAGCCAGAGCTGGCTGCCCAGCGTGCGCACCATCGCCCAGATCAACCTGTCCCTGACCGAACTTCGCCAGGTGCAGCTCGGCCATGTCCTGGCGACGGACCAGTCCTCCCAGCAGTTCCTCGAAACGCGCATGCGCGAAATCATCGCCCAGCTCGAAAAAGCCGAAAGCACCTACAAGGCCAGCATCGACCCGGGCCGCGACCAGCAGCTGTTCGACCGCTACATCCAGGAGCGCCAAGGCTTCATCGCCGGGGTCGACAAGCTGCTCGCCATGTCCAAGGGCGGTGAGAAGGCGGCCGCCACCGAACTGATCCAGGGCCCGCTGCTGGACAACTACCGCACCACCCTCAAGGCACTCAACGAACTTTCCGACTACAACACCCAGGGCGCCGACGCCGCCAACGCCCAGGCGGACGAGAACTACGCCAGCGCCACCACCGCCGTCATCAGCGTGCTGGTGATCGCTGCGCTGGTCACCGTCGCCCTCGCCTGGGCCCTCACCCGCAGCATCACCGTCCCCCTGGGCGAAGCCGTGCTGGTAGCCGGCGTGGTCGCCAGTGGCGACCTCACCGGGCGCATCGACACCGCCGGCAACGACGAGCCGGCGAAACTGCTCACCGCCCTGCAGCGCATGCAGCAACAGCTGCGCGGCACCATCCAGCAGATCGGCAACTCGGCCACCCAGCTGGCCTCCGCCGCCGAAGAGCTCAACGCGGTGACCGAGGAAGGCAACCGCTCCCTCACCCGCCAGCACGACGAGATCGAGATGGCCGCCACCGCCGTCAACGAAATGACTGCCGCCGTGGAAGAGGTCGCGCGCAACGCCAGCTCCACCTCCGACGCCTCGCGCGCCTCCGAGGAATCCGCCCAGTCCGGCCGCGACCGTGTGCAGCAGACGGTCCAGGCGATCCGCAGCATGAGCCAGGAAGTCGCCCACACCTCCACCCTGGTCGGGGGGCTGGCCGACCGCGCGCAAAGCATCAGCAAGGTGCTGGACGTGATCCGCGCCATCGCC
Source organism: Pseudomonas tohonis (assembly GCF_012767755.2). Taxonomy (NCBI): domain Bacteria; kingdom Pseudomonadati; phylum Pseudomonadota; class Gammaproteobacteria; order Pseudomonadales; family Pseudomonadaceae; genus Pseudomonas; species Pseudomonas tohonis. The sequence goes on along the minus strand of NZ_AP023189.1, from coordinate 2,510,226 downwards.
GAGCAGACCAACCTGCTGGCGCTCAATGCCGCCATCGAGGCCGCCCGCGCCGGCGAGCAGGGCCGTGGGTTCGCCGTGGTCGCCGACGAGGTACGCGCCCTCGCCCACCGCACCCAGGAATCCACCCGCGAGATCGAACAGATGATCGGCAGCATCCAGAGCGGCACCGGTGAAGCCGTCGGCGCCATGAACCAGAACGACCAGCGCGCCCGGCAGATGCTGGAGATCGCCGAAGCCGCCGGCCGCGCCCTGGTGGAAATCACCGAGCAGGTCGGCCAGATCAACGAACGCACCCTGGTCATCGCCAGCGCAGCCGAAGAACAGGCCCAGGTCGCCCGCGAAGTGGACCGCAACCTGGTGAATATCCGCGACATCTCGGTACAGACCGCCACCGGCGCCAACCAGACCGCCGCCGCCAGCCAGGAACTGTCGCGCCTGGCCGTCGAACTCAACGGCATGGTGGCGCGCTTCACCGTCTGATCGCACCCGCATGGCCCGCCGCCAGGGAGGCGCAGGGCAGGCTGCAAACGAAGAACCCCATCACCTCGCGGCGATGGGGTTCTTTCGTTTCCACAGCCCTTCGTTCGAGCCTGGGAAACCACATCCCCGGGGCGCCTGCGACGGTTCGATCGGGCACCCAGCAGGATGAACGCCTGCCGTAGGGTGGGTAGAGCGCAGCGAAACCACCCAGCCCACCCCGAATGGTCCCGGTAACCCCGCTGGAGGCGATCCGACCGTTCCTCAGGCCGCACGCACCGGGTCGACCGGCGTCCCCGCCTTGCGCGAAGCCACCAGCAGCAGGCGCTGCGAGCGGACGGCCTGCGGCTCGATGCGGCCCTCCACCGGCAGCCCGGCGAGCGGACGGCGCCAGGCCAGGTAGACCGCCAGGCTCGCCAGCAGCGCCAGCGCCAGGTGAACGGCACTCGGTTCCGGCGTGGCCCAGGCCAGCAGCAGCACACCCAGGCTCGATGCATCGCGGCGCTGGCGGCGCCACTCCTCGCCGGCCTCCTCGCGCCCCTCCTCGGCCAGGCCGAACAGGCGCCGTGCAGCGGCATGCAGGCCGCCCGCCGCCAACTGGTCACCGAGCAGCACCGCGTAGAGCAGCAACGCCCCGCCCAGGCCGAAGGCCGCCGCCAGCACCTGGCGCAGCGCCGGCCCTTCGACCCGCCACAGCTCGCCGCCCAGCGGCTGCCACAGCGCCAGCAACGCCAGCGTCGCGAGGCTGCCCAGCAGCACCCGCGCGCTCTGGGCGGCGCCACGGCTCACCCGGTACACCAGGCTCGCAGCGACGAGCAGCGCAGCGTCGATGGCCAGCGCCCAGCCCAGCGGCAGCAACGGCTCGCCGTCGAGACGGGCCGGCGCCCAGGGAAGATTGGCCACGAAGGCGATGGAAAGGATGAACGCGGCGAGAAAGACCAGGTAGCTGATAACGCCGAAGGTGAAAGACGCGGTACGTCCGAGTGTGCTGTTCATGATGCGGTCCTGCCGGGGGTCTGGAACTGCAGGGCTCTGCAGTCAGGGCCAGATTGCCCCGCGCCTGTATCTGCCCGATGGCAGCGACCGCTCAGTTTGTTTCAGTCTGGTATCCGTCGCCGGCACCTGGCAGCCAGTTGCGCAACAGACGATGCAGGCGCCCCTGGTCCAGCGGCTTGGTCAGCAGCGCCTTGATGCCCTGTGCCTGCACCTCGGCCTCCACCAGGCTGTCGCTGAAACCGGTGTAGAGCACGATGGGCAGGTCCGCCCGCGCCGCCAGCAGGCGCCGCGCCAGTTGCAGGCCGGTGAGGCGCGGCATGCTCTGGTCGAGGATGACCAGATCCCAGGCGTAGGCATCGGCGCACAGCTGCCGGCTGGCCTCCTCCGGGTCGCCGAACAGTTGCGCGGCGAGCCCCCAGTTGGCCAGCAACTCGCCCATGAACTCACTGACGACGGGGTCGTCGTCCACCACCGCCACCCGCCCGCGCAGGGCCGAGCGTGGCGGCAGCGCCTCGCACACGGGCCCCGCCGCCGGTGCGGCCAGCGGCGCCTGGTCGTGGGCCGGGATCAGGATGCGGAAGGTAGCGCCCTCCCCCGGCGAGCTGTCCAGCTGGATGTGGCCGCCGTACTCGTGGACGATGCCGTGCACCATCGACAGGCCCATGCCGCTGCCCTGCCCGCTGGCCTTGGTGGAAAAGAACGGTTCGAAGATCTGCGTCCGCAACGCCGCGTCGATGCCCGGGCCGCTGTCGCTGACGGTCAGGGCGACGAACTGCCCGTCGATGCGCTGCTGGCACGAGGCGCAGACGCCGGCCTGCAAGCGCGCCGGCTCCAGCCCCACGCGCAAGCGGCCGACCCCGCTCATGGCGTCGCGGGCGTTGATGCACAGGTTCATCAGCACCTGCTCCAGCTGCACCGGGTCGGCCAGCACCGGCGGCAGGTCATGGGCCAGGCGCGTCTCCACCTCCACCGTGGCCGGCAGCGTGGAATCCACCAGGCGGATGAAGTTGCCCAGCAGCAGGTCCAGCGCCACCACCTGCGGCGTGCCCCGGCTGCCACGGCTGAAGGTGAGCATCTGCTGGATCAGGTCGCGGGCCTTCTCCGCCGAGCGCTGCACCCGCGTCAGGTACTTGCCCAGGCGCTCGTCATGCAGGGACTCGGCATGCTCCTGGGCCATCACCGTGTAGCCCAGCATGCTGGTCAGCAGGTTGTTGAAATCGTGGGCGATGCCGCCGGTGAGGTGCCCGATGGCCTCCATGCGCTGGGCCTGGCGCAGCTGCTGCTCCAGGCGTGCCTTCTCCTCTTCGGCCTGGCGCCGCTCGGTGATGTCGCGCAGGTAGCAGATGTAGCGCGGCCCCTCGTCCCCGCTCACCTGGGTCAGCGCCAGCTCGGCGGGGAACTCCTCGCCGGAGGCCCGTTGGGCGACCACTTCCATGCGCTTGCCGAGGAAATCCCCGGTGCCGGTCTGGGCGTAGCTCTCGAAGGCACGCTCATACACCTCGTGGAAGCGCTCGGGAATGATCAGCTTCAGCAGCCACTGCCCCAGGGCATCGTCGCGGGCGATGCCGAAGCAGCGCTCGGCCGCGGGGTTGAACGCCAGGATGCGCCCGGCGCGGTCCATGCCGATGAAGCAGTCCAGCGCCGTGTCGGCGATGGCGCGGTGCTGCAGTTCGCTGGCGCGCAGGGCCTGCTCGGCCTCCTTGCGCTGGGTGATCTCGCGGCAGAACACCAGGATGCGGTCGACACCGGACAGGGTCACGCGCTTGAGCGAGATATCGTCCCAGTGCAGGCTGCCGTCGCGGTTGCGCCGGTGCCACTCGAAGCGTTGCGGCTCGCCGGCCGCCGCCCGTGCGAGGAAGCCCGCCGCCTGCCTGGCGGTATAGGGCTCGTAGCCGGCGCTGAAGGCGTCCATGTCCAGCCCCAGCATCTCCTCGTAGCTGTAGCCGACGGTCGAACAGGCCCTCGGGTTGGCATCCACCAGCGCGCCGCTGTCGATGTCCAGCACCAGGATGGCGTCCTCGGAGCCGGCGAAGATCGCCCGGTAGCTCGCCTCGGCCTCCAGCCGCTCGATCTCCGCCGCCGCGCGCACGGAGAAGATGCGCAGCACCGACTCGGCCCGCTCGCGCTCCTTCATCGGCCCCATCCGCCCGGCGGCGATCAGCCCCAGCGGGCGCCCGTCGCTGGCGAACAGCGGGTAGCCGGCGTAGCTGTCGACCCCATAGGCGCGGAACACCGCATCCCCGGGGTAGCACTCCAGCAGGTTGCTGCCGACGAAGTGGAAGGCCTTGCCCAGCACGTGGCTGCAGGCCGTGCCCTCCAGCGCATAGGTGGAGTTGGGGCGCAGCTTGCCGGAGTAGTACATGGCCAGGGTGGTGAGCTTGTGCGGGCCCTCGTCGCTGATGCGGCTGACGTAGGCGAAGTCGGCGTGCAGCGAACGCACCATGTAGCGGGCGATGGCCTCGAACACCTCGTTGCCGGTGGCCGCCGAGATGCCCAGGGCGACGTAGCGCAGCACCTCCTCCACGCTCTTGCGCGAGCTGATGTCGGTGGAGATGCCGCACACGGCGGTGACCCGGCCCTCGCCGTCGAACAGTGGAAACTTGCTGGAGAGGTAGGTGCGCACCACACCGTTGAACGGCAGCCGCTCCTCGAACTCCTGCTCGCGGCCCTGCTCCACCACCTGCAGGTCGTTGGCCCGCAGCACATCGGCCAGCTCCTTCGGGAAGTACTCGTGGTCGGTGTGGCCGATGACCTCCTCGGCGCGCACCCGGAACAGCTGCTCGAAGGCACGGTTGACCAGGCGCAGCCGGCCATCCAGGTCCTTCACGTAGATGACCGCGCTGCTGTTGTCGACGATCTGGCGCAGCTGGTGCTCGGCGGCGCCATCGAACAGCGGGCGGGGTGCCGTCTGGCTCATCGGAAGGCCTCCACGAGCCTGGGTGATGGCTGGAGTATAGAGAGCCGGCCCCCGCCTTTTGAGGGGGTACAACGCCGTTGAAACAATTGAAACAAAGGCACCCGGGCCGTCCGTAGGATGGGGCGGCGATCAGCCCGGCACGAACATGTAGCCCACCCCGCGCAGGGTGCGGATCACCTGGGGCTTGTCGGGGTCGGTCTCCAGCTTGCGGCGCAGGCGGGCGATGCGGATGTCGATGGAACGGTCGAAGGGGTTCCAGTCGCGGTTCTGCGTGAGGTTGAGCAACTGGTCGCGGGACAGGGGCCGGTTGGGGCGCTGGGCGAAGGCCTGGAGCAGGTCGAACTCCATGGCCGTGAGGGGGATTTCCGCACCGCTGGCATCGAACAGCTGGTGGCGGTCCAGGTCCAGGCGGCAGGCCCCCAGCTGCAGGCAGTTGCCGGCCTCGGCGGGCGCCTCCACGGCAACGGCGCTGGGCACGCGCTGGTAACGGCGCAACACCGTCTTGACCCGCGCCAGCAGCTCGCGCGGGTCGAAGGGCTTGGCCACGTAGTCATCCGCGCCCACCTCCAGGCCGATGGTGCGATCCACCGGGCTGCCGGCGCCGGAGACCATGATCACCGGCAGGTCGTGGTGCTCACGCAGGTAGCGCGCCAGGCTCAGCCCGTCCTCGCCCGGCAGGCCGACGTCGAGCAGCACCAGGTCCGGCAGGCCGGCGGCCAGGGCCGCGCGCATGCCGGTGCTGTCGCAGGCGGGCTCCACCTGGTAGCCATGGCCGCCCAGGTAGTCCTGCAGCAACTCGCGTACCTCGGAATCGTCGTCCACCACCAGAATCTTGACCTGCCCGGCCATGGGTCCCTCGCTCATCGTCAATGCGAACGCGGGGAATATAGCGCGGCGCCGCTGCGGCGAGCAGCCCTGCTGGTCCACTAAAAAGCTGCGTTTAGTGGGTCCCCGCGTTCGCGGGGATGACGGTGCAGTCGACTACCTCCGCACACCCCGTCACCCTCGCGAACGCGGGGGGCCACTCGAACAGCCCTCAGCGCGATGCCTTGCGCCTCAACGCGGCGGGGTTGAAGGCGGCGTCGCCCGGGGATGGCTGGCTGAAGTCCACGGTGCCCGCCTCTTCGTTGTCCAGCCACTGCACGCCATAGCGACGCGCCTGCAGGTCGTGGAAGGTGTCCAGCGCGGTCCACACGGTGGGCAGCTCGTAGAAGTTCTTCAGGTAGGCCAGGGACACGCGCCACAGGTCGCCGCGGCCGTCGTACTGGTCAACCACGGCGGCGCCCCAGCTGTCCTCGTCGAGGTACAGGGTGCGCTTGGAGTAGATGTGCCGCGCCCCGGCCTTGAGCTTGCCTTCCACCACCCACACCCGGTGCAGCTCGTAGCGGGTGTATTTCGGGTTGACGTGGCCGGGCAGCAGCAGGTCCTTGTACTTCACCTCCGGGCTAGTGAGCTTGTAGTTGTTGTAGGGGATGTAGATTTCCTTCTTGCCCACCAGGGTCCAGTCGTAGCGGTCCGGCGCACCGTTGTACATGTCGGTGTCATCGGCGGTGCGCAGGCCGTCGGTGGACTCGATCGGCGTGTCGTAGGCCAGGGTCGGCGCGCGGCGCACGCGGCGCTGGCCGGGGTTGTAGCCCCAGGCCTGGCGCGGCTCCTTGACCTGGTCGAGCATCTCCTGCACCAGCGCACCGTTGCCGGCCAGGCGCGCCGGGGCGGTGGTGAAGGTCATGTAGTAGAACAGCGTGTTCTGCAGGTCGGCGTAGCTGCCCTTGGGGTCGTAGAAACGGAACAGCGCCTCGTCCTCGGAGGTGACCAGGGAATAGGCGCCGTTGCGCTGCACCCCCGCCTCCGCCGAGCGCCGCACGATGTAGGTGCCGCGATAACGGGTGATGTGGTTCCAGATCGCCTCCAGGCCGTTCTGCGGGATGGGGAACGGGATGCCGCCGTAGGCGTCGGCGAACCCGTTGCCGCCGTTGAGCAGCTTGCCGGTGGTGGCGTTCTTCAGGGTGTTGTCGTAGACCCACTGCGGCGCCGAGCCGGAGCGCCGGGTCGGGTAGACCGGCATCTGGAAGCTTTCCGGGTAGGCGTTGAACAGGGCGATCTCGCCGTCGGTGAGGTTGGCCTTGTACTGCTCGAGGTTGGCCTTGGTGATGGTGAACAGCGGCTGGTCGGCAGCGAAGGGGTCGATGTGGTGCTGGCCCGAGCCCTTGTAGCCTGCCGGCGCCTGGGTGATGCCGCCGGTCCAAGCGGGGATGGTGCCGGCGGCGTTGCCGGCCCGCTCCGCGCCCAGCGGGGTGAGGGTCGACTTGAGCGTGGCGGCCTGCTCGGCGGAGACCGCGGCCAGGGCGTCGGTGGCACCGCCGGCGAGCACGATGGCGGCCAGCAGCAACGAGTATTTCTTCAACATGGGGTGCATCTCCCTGTCTTGTACGGCCCGGCGCATCACGGCCGGGCGCTTGGCATCAGAACGAGTACTTGGCGGTGAGCGAGACGTTGTCGCGGTCGCGGGTGCTGTTGTTGCGCCCGGCGCCGTAGTACTCGGTGTACTGCAGGCCCACCTCGAAGCTGTTCAGGTAGGAGGCGTCGATCCCCAGGGTGTGCGCCTTGCGGCCCTCGATGAAGTTGCCGGTGCGGTCGGAATTGCCCTGGAAGTCGTGCTGGAACACCAGGTAGGGCGAGAGCTTCACCCCGGCGTAGACGTCGTTCCAGCTGCCGGACACCAAGAGCGTATAGCCGTAGCTGTCGCGGCTGATCTGGTCGCTGTCGGTGGTGCGATCATCCTCGTAGGCCTTGTCGGTGGTGCTGGAGAACTTGCGCACCGAGCCGTCGAAGGCGGTGTACTTCAGGCTGCTGCCACGGATGTGCTGCGAGGCCACCTCGGCGACGCCGATCACCGAGTCGAAGCTCAGCGCCGGGCCGAAGTTGTAGATGGTGGACAGGGAGAGGTTGTAGGTCTCGGCCCGCTCGTAGTTGTCGAAGATCGAGCTGCGGCAGAGCTGCTTGCCGGAGACGGCTGCGCAGGCGGCATCGTTGGCGACCCCGGAATTGACCAGGTCGGAACCATTGATGCCCTGGAGCAACAGGTCGCTGAGCAGGTCATCGGTGGCGGAAATGGCGATGGGCGCATTGGGCCGGTAGGCGATCTCGCCGGAGACGGATGCGTCCCCCACCGTGGTGTTGAAGCTGAAGCCGTACATGCGGATGTCTTCGACATAGCGGCGACGCGCCTGGGCGTTGCTCGCCAGGTCAAAGGTCGCCAGTGCACCGGCGTACTCGGGCGGCAGGCTGTTGCCGGCCAGTGCACCGCCCAGGGCAGTCAGGTCGACGCCCTGATAGCCGTCCAGATCGATGGCGATCTGCGGCTCCTTGGCGTGGTAGTTGACGAAGTAGAAGCCGAACTCGGTGGAGTTGAGTTCTTCGGCGATGTAGCGGAAGGCCACGCCGAACTGGCCGGAATCATCCGCCTGCAGGTCCTTGCCGATATTGGCGACCTTGAACACGCCGGTATCGCCATTGAGGTAGGCGTTGGGCCCATTGGCGCCATTGCCGAGCAGGCCGGCGCCGGCGAACAGGTCATACAGCGGCATCAGCGGTGCCAGTTCGGTCGAGGTCGTATACGCCGTATGCCCCCCATCGGCGAACAGGTCGGTCTCGGAGAAGTAGGTGCCCACCGGGTCCAGGCGCGTCTCCTTCCACTTCCACTGGTAGAAGGCCTCCATGGACAGATTGTCGGTCAGCCCCAGGTTGAAGCTCAGCGCCTCCATGGGCACCAGCACCTCCTTGAGCTCGGAGCCGGGCAGGTGGAACTTGGCCGCGTCCACCGGGTTCACCGTGTTGACCCCGCCCCGGTAGAACACGCCCTCGCCCCAGTTGATCACCTGCCGGCCCACCTTGGCCCCCAGCGGCATCGCGCCCACATCCCAGCTGCCGTAGAGGTAGGCGTCGAGGATCTCGCCCTTGCGCCCGGCGATATGGCGGGTGTCCTGGGTGAAATGGTCATCGGGGAAGGACTGGCTGGGCCGCTCCACGCCACCGGTGGTGCCGTAGTAGTCGTTGCGCTTGTCCATGATCTGGGTGTCGTAGTACGCCGTGCCGCGCACGAAGGCGCCGTAGTTGTCGTACTTCAGCGAGAGGTCGGAGGTGGCCTTGTACACCTCGGAAACCAGGCCGGTGTCGAAGTTGCGGTTGCCGTCGTCGGCGTTGATGTCGCTGATGTTGTCCTTGTCGCGGCCTTGTACCCGCCACATGGCGCCGTAGGACAGCGTGGTATCGATGGAGCCGCTGAGCTGGTTGTCCATCAGGCTGAACTCGACGGCCTGCGCGGACCCGGCGATCAGCAGGGGCAACAGCCCGAAGGCAGCCCCCGCCTGCATGGGCCTGCATCCGAGTCCGGATAAGCGGATATGCCTCTTCATAGCAAACGTACCTCCCTTGACGGCCAAGATTTCTGGGCTGGCTCTACGTCCGGCCCTTTTGTTGTTTTCTCTCGGCTGCGGAGCGGCGTCCGGGCGGTTCAGGCAGGCCTCGGCGGCGCTCTCGCAGGTATCCATCTTCGTCGCGGGATGCACGCCGGCGACGGTCACGCTGTTGTTCTTGTAATGAGCGGGAATCGCTAATTGGTACGATAGTGCAGGCAAGGTAACAAAGTGTGTACGTACTGCCAACCGTCCAATTCGGCTAAAAACAGTAATTTTTTAGGAAAGAACCCACCGTAAACCACCACGAAACGCCATTACGGTGGGTGATATCCGGCCAGAAACGAAAAGACCCGGCACAAGGCCGGGTCCGCTTCGCAACGCAGGTCGGTCAGCGCACGTCGAAGCGCTTCTCAGCCAGCAGGCGGTCACCCTGGAACACCAGGAAGCGCCATTCGCCGGGCACCACTTCGTGGGTCTCGGTGAATTCGTAGGCCATCACGTCCTGGGGCGCGCCGGGCGCCATCTTCTGGATCACCTCGAACTTGTCGTGGCGCACGCCATCGGGGGTGGTCACGCCCGGGGTGAGGTAGAGCAGGGTCAGCGGGGTGTCGTTCTCACGCTTGCCCACCAGCGTGTAGCGCATGCCGAACTTGGTGCCGAGCTTCGCCGGCACCTGGTCGGTGGGCAGGATGTTCTGGGTGCTGCTGGTGAGCACGCGCTCGCCGGGCTGGTAGTCCTGGTAACGGCTTTCGAAGACGCCGAACTCGATCGGCCCCTCGACCCGTACGTCGGCCATCGCCACGCCGGATGCCAGGCCGAGGGCGATCAGTGCACTCAGTCGGGTTGCTTTCATGTCTCGCTCCTTGGTTGAGATGGCGCGAGGCTATGACACCTTCATGACCAACTGATGACAGGTTGAGACCCGGCTGCGAGGCTGACCGGGGCGTAGGGTGGATGGCGCTCTTCTCATCCACCGGCGGTGCTGCAGGGAAACACGGCTTCCGTAGGTTGGGCTGAGGTACGAAGCCCAACGCGCGAAGTTGATCCCCGCACCGTTGGGCCTCGCTGCGCTCGGCGCCAACCTACGGCAGTGCGCCAAATCACGTGAGGAGCTGGCCGATGCGTAGGGTGGATGACGCTCTTTTCATCCACCGGCGGTGCTTCCTGGGAACACCGTGCCGAGGCAGCCCTGCGGGCTGCTTGGCGACTGAAGTCGCCCCTACAAGCGTGCCGCCTGAAAATTCCTACGTGGCAACTGCATTGCTGGCCTACAAGGGGCTTGGCTAGGGTTCCCGCCGTTGTGCCCCTCGGGGCACAACCGGGTGTGGAAGCCCGTTGCAGTGCAAACCTATCGCCATAGCGACATGCAACACGTCGGCAGTCTATGGCGGACTGTGCGAGCGGGTTTCGGCCCGGCCGGTTGGTTTGCCCGGTACTTCCACACTCGCACGGTCCGCCACCCTTCAAGGATTCGGTGGCGGCTCCCCAGCCCTATGGACGGAGCATTGCCATGACGCTTCCCCAGATCACGCCGCGCCACTTCCTGCGCTACCGCCGCCAGCTGCGCGCCTTCCTCATCGGCCACGAGGCCTGGTTCTCCACCCGCGACCTGCGCCGCCTGCTCAACACCGACCTCCACGAACGCCTGCTCGCCAACCTCTGCGACGACCAGCGCCAGCGCGTGCACCTGCGCACCGCCAACGGCGGCTTCGAGGAGGAAACCGTGGTCAGCGAATCCGGCCTGCATGCGCTGCTCTTCACCTACTGCTACCACCCGGAAAACCGCAACCTGCGGCGCTGGGTCACCCAGGCCGTGCTCCCGGAATTGTGGATGTACCGCACCCCGGGCTACGGCAGCGTACCGGTCTAGGCCGGGTCGCCGGGGAGTACCCTGCGTAGGGTGGATGGCGCTCCTCTCAGCCACCGGCGGTGTTGCCGGGGAACGTCGGGGCAACCCGGCAGCCTGACCGGCGGCTTAAGTCGCTCCTACGAAGAACAGGGTCAATCGGCAAGAAAGGCGCAACCGGGGACACCGATTGGTGGAGGTGAAAAGCGACCTCCACCCTACGCCACCCCTGGCACCGTGCCGCTGGCGGGCTTGAACCCGGCATCACGGGGCGGCGATATGCTCCAGGTGCTTGGGGTTGCGCGGCAGCACGGCGAGGAAGTTGTCCCGCGCCACGCGCTTGGCCACGTCCTCGGGCAAGGCGTCGAGGAAGGGGTCGTAGGCGCGCAGGTACTCGCCCAGGCCCTCGAAGCGGCCGACCACGTCCGAGCCGAGCATGAAGCGCTCGGGGTACTTCTCCACCAGCTTCAGCCATTCCGGGTCGGGCTTGCCGTTCTTGTCCAGGAGGTAGGGCTGGAGCACGGTCCAGGAGAGGTCGACGTAGAGGTTGGGGTAGTCGCCGAGCATGCGCTTCAGGGTGGGCAGGAGGAAGTCGAGCTTCTTCTGGTGGCGGTGGATTTCCATGCTGGTGCCGGCGTGGGCCCAGATGAAGCGTACGTGCGGGTGGTTGCGCAGGGGTTCTTCGATCTCCGCCAGGTACAGCGGGTTGCGCTCGCGCTTGGAGGTGATGTTGGAGTGCAGCATCACCGGCAGGTCGTACTCGGCGGCGAGGTGGTAGATGCGCGACATGGCTTCGTTGTTGGCGCGCGGGGTGTCGCCGTCGATCAGCGCGGTGAGGTCGTCGTGGCGGGTGAAGACCTCGCCTATGCCCTGCCACAGGCCCGGGTCCAGTTCCAGCATGCGGCGGATGTGCGCATCGGAGTTCTTGTCGTTGGGGTTGAAGCCGCTGAGGAAGGGATGGAAGCGGTGGCGCTGGTCCTCCGGCAGCGTCTTCACGGCAGCGGCCACCAGCGTATCGGTGGCGGTGTACCAGTAGGCGTCGGCATCGTCGCCGGCGTAGTAGCGCGGGCGCTTGGGCTCGTCCTCGTGCCACTTCTTGGCCACCGGGATGCCGGAGATCATCACGTGGTCGATGGCCCCCGCATCCATGGCCTTCAGCAGCCCCTGCATGCCCTCGCTTTCCTGGAAGAAGTCCACGTAGTGCAGGTGCGAATCACTGTAGCGGTAGTCCCGCGCCTGGGCGGCGCAGGCGCTGAGGGCAAGGATGGCGGCGAGGCAATGGCGGGCGATGGGCAAGGGGCGTCCTCCTGACGGTCATGGCAAAGGTAGACCGGCGCCACGCCCGCCGGGTTCAGGTGGATGCTCTGATGGCCTACTGCGACTATGCTGCAGCAGGCTCGACCACAAGAATTCCATCATGCCGCGCTGCGTCCTGTTCCTGCTGTGCTTCGCCGCCCTCGCCACCTCTGCCGGCGAGCGCCTGGTCTATCCCCTGCACTCCAAGGGCGAGGACCCGGAAGCCTATGTGGTCGAGCTGTTGCGGCTGGCCCTGGCCCACAGCGGCGGCGACTACCAGTTGGAGCCCTCGCTGGAGCCCATGCCGCAGTCCCGCGCGCAGCTGTCCCTGGAACGCAACGACGGTCGCGTGCAACTGATGTGGACCATGACCACCCGCGAGCGCGAAGCCGACCTGCTGCCGATCCGCATCCCCATCTACAAGGGCCTGATCAGCTGGCGCGTGTTCCTGGTGCGCGCCGACCAGCGCGACCTGCTCGCCGGCGTCACCCGCCGCGAACAGCTCGAGGCCCTGCGCATGGGCCAGCGCCATGACTGGCCCGACACCGACATCCTGCGCGCCAACGGCCTCACCGTGGTGACCACGCCGGGCTACGAGAACCTGTTCCGCATGCTCGACGCCGGGCGCTTCGAGCTGTTCCCCCGCGAAGTGGTGGTGGCCTGGGACGAACAGCGCCGCGCCGAGGCCGACGGCCTGCACCTGGCCGTGGACGATCACCTGGTGCTGCACTACCCCACCGCCTTCTACTTCTTCACCTCGCGCCAGCGCCCGGAGCTGGCCGCCGTCATCCAGCGCGGCCTGGAGGCGGCCATCGTCGACGGCAGTTTCGAGCGCCTGTTCCAGCGCTACCACGGCGAGACGCTGCGCCGCGCGCGCATGGAAAGGCGCCGGGTGATCGAGCTGGTGAACCCCGACCTGCCGGAAGGCACCCCCATCGAGCGCGACGAGCTCTGGTACCACCCGGCTGCACTCAAGTAGCGCCTGGGCGCCCCACCCGACCCGTGCCGGTGCAACCCGGCCGCCCCTGCGCCCGGCAAATCCCAGTCGTGCCGTAATGGCACTTCGCTTGCAGCACCTCCCGCAGACCCAACGAGAGGGATATCGCCATGCTGCAGCTTCTGCGCCCCGCACGCCGCGCCACGGACGAAGGCGCGCTCGACGCGCTGTTCACCGCCCATGACCTGACCACCCGCCTGCCCACCGGCACGCCGCTGATGGCCCGCCTCAACGGCTTCGTCGATGGCCTGCAACAGCGCATCCGCACCAGCCTCGGCGCCGCCGTAGGCATTGCCGCCCACGCCCCCGAGCTGGCACGCATCGCCGCCGCCAACCAGCAGAGCGGGCAACTGCTGGCGCAGTCGTCCGAGCTGATCGCCAGCGCCAGCGAAGAGGTCACCACCACCCTCGACGCCGAACTGGTGCCCGGCGCCGCCGAGGTGGCGAAGCTCTCGGGCGACGTCTCCAGCACCCTGCGCCAGTGCCAGCGCAACGGCCAGGACGTGCTGCGCCAGGTGGATGCCATCGGCACCAGCGAACAGCAACTGGGCAGCGTGATCGGCAACCTCACCGGCCAACTGGAGGAAGTCAGCAAGGTGATAGGCGTGATCGCCAGCATCTCCCAGCAGACCAACCTGCTGGCGCTCAACGCGGCCATCGAGGCCGCCCGCGCCGGCAGCCACGGCCGCGGCTTCGCCGTGGTCGCCGAGGAGGTGCGGCGCCTGGCCGGGCACACCACCGACGCCACCACCCAGGTCAGCGGCATCATCGAACGCTTCCGCGATGGCATGGCGCAGCTGGCCGAAGCCGGTGAGCGCATGCACCAGGCCGTGGCCGAAGGGCACCAGGGCATGCTGCAGGTGGGCGCCGGCCTGGACAGCACCCGCGCGGCCATGGACAAGCTGGACGGCCGCGTCGGCCAGATCGCCTCGGGCACCGAGCAGATCGGCCAGGCCGTGCGTTCGATCAACGGCGACGTGCAGAACATCGCCCAGGTGGCCGCCGAGCTGCTGGGCAAGGCCGGCCAGGTGCTGCGCCACAGCCAGGCCGTGCGCGAGGACGGCGACCGCCTGCTGCAGGGCCTCGGCGACTTCCGCCTGGAAATGCACCGCGACATCCAGCGCAGCATCGAGCGCCTGGCGTGCGAGCCGGCGCTGCTGGGCGAGGTCACACAGGCCGAGGCCCTGTTGGGCGAGACGCTCAAGCGTGACGCGCACATCGAGCTGTTCTACCTGGTGGATCGCACCGGCACCCAGCTCTCGGAAAACGTCTTCGCCCTCGACGTGCCGCACCAGGGCGACTCCTGCAAGGGCCGCAACTGGGCCCAGCGCCCCTGGTTCCGCGCGGTCGCCGATGGCCTCGCCAGTCACATCACGCCGGTGTACCGTTCGTCCGCCACCGACGACTTCTGCTTCACCGTCTCGGTGCCGGTTTTCGGACCCCGTGGCGAACTGCAACGCGTGCTTGGCGCCGATGTACGCCTCAGCGCGCTGCTCTGAACGGTCACGGGAACACTCAGGCGGTGGGCGGCCTCTAAGCGAACAGGACCGCCTACCCACACCACGCAGAGGACTGCCAATGACCATCACCGTCACCACCGAATCCGCGGACTGCTATCGCCACAGCATCAAGGTCGGCGAGGAGCACCAGCTGTTCACCGACCTGCCCAAGGCCCTGGGTGGCGAAGGCAGCGCGCCGGAGCCGCACGATTACTTCGACGTCGCCCTGGGTGCCTGCAAGGCCCTCACCGTGACCCTCTACGCCCGCAGCCACGACATCCCGCTGACCGGCATCGGTGTCGAAGTCGTCCACGACAGCAGCAAGGAGAAGGAAGGCCTGTACGGCATGAGCGTGAAGCTCACCCTGCGCGGCGCGCTCACCGACGACCAGCGCGCCACCCTGTTGCGCATCGCCGACAAGTGCCCGCTGCACAAGCTGATGACCACCACCGAGGTGAAGATCGAGACCCGCCTGGCCGAAGGCGACTTCAGCCAGTAACCCGCCTCTCTGGGCTTCCCGCGCGGACGCGCTATGCTTGCGCACCCACCGCGCCGGAAGCCCAGCATGAACGACATCCTCACCCTCCGCCCCCGCGCCGAAGAAGTCGCCGGGCTGCCCATCCTCCGTCCGTTGCCGGCGGCCCAGTGCCGCAGCGTCGGCCCCTTCGTGTTCTTCGACCACATGCTCGCCAGCGCCTACCCGCCCGGCCAGGGCATGGACGTGCGCCAGCACCCGCACATCGGGCTCTCCACCCTCACCTACCTGTTCGAGGGCGAGCTGCAGCACAAGGACAGCCTCGGCTCGGACCAGCGCGTGCAGCCCGGCGATGTCAGCTGGATGACCGCCGGCGCCGGTGTCGCCCACGTCGAGCGCACGCCGGCCGAGCGGGTCGCCAGCGGCTCGCGCATCCACGGCCTGCAGGTGTGGCTGGCGTTGCCCCGCGAGGAAGAGGAGCGCGCGCCCAGCTACAGCCACCACAGCGCCGCCAGCCTGCCGCAGCAGGACGCCCTCGGCGTGCGCATCCGCCTGGTCGCCGGCAGCGGCTTCTGCCTGGAGTCGCCGGTGCCGGTGCTCTCCCCGACGCTCTACGCCGACGTGCACATGGAAGCCGGCGCCACCCTGCTGGTGCCCACCGAGCACCCACAGCGCGCGGTCTACCTGCTGGACGGCGAGGTGCTGCTGGACGACCAGCCGCTGGCCATCAACACCCTCACCGTGCTGCCCGAGGGCGTGCAGTTCAGCCTGGCCGCCTGTGGCAGCGCGCACCTGGTGATCATCGGCGGTGCCCCGCTGGACGGCCCGAGACGGATGAACTGGAACTTCGTGTCCAGCGACCCGCAGCGCATCGACGCGGCACGCGCCCGCTGGGCCGCCGGCGACTGGCCGCACGTGCCCGGCGAGACCACGCGCATCGAACTGCCGCGCTAGCCGCGCAGGCGGCTTCCGTAGACGCCCGGCGTGCAGCCGTAGTGGCGCTGGAACAGGGCGATGAAGGCCGAGAGGGAGTCATAGCCCAGCTCGCTGGCCAGGGCGGTGACGCTCATGCCGTCGGCCAGCAGGGGCAGCGCCGCGAGCAGGCGCAGGCGCTGCCGCCACTCGCGGAACGACAGCTGCGTCTCGGCCTGGAACAGCCGCACCAGGGTTCGCCGCGAGGCCCCCACCTGCCCCGCCCACGCCTCGATGCCGCGGTTGTCCGCCGGGTCCGCCTGCAAGGCGTCGGTGATCCGCCGCAGCCGCGCATCGCGCGGTAACGGCAGGCTGAAGGGGGCCTCTTCCAGGCTGCGCACCTCATCCACCAGCACACGCAACAGCCGCGCCTCGGCGCCCTGCTCCGGGTAGTCACGGGGGAAGCCCGAGGCCCGCTCCATCAGCTCGCGCAGCAGGGGCGTCACCTGCAGCACGGCGCACTCGCGCTGATAGCCGTCCAGCACCGAGGCGTCCAGGTACAGGCTGCGGAACTCGATGGCCCGCTCGCTGTAGGCGGTGTGGCGGACCCCGGCGGGAATCCACAGCGCGCATTGCGGGGGCAGCAGGTAACTGTGCCCCTCGGTGAGCACCTGCATCACCCCGGCGCGGGCATAGGTGAACTGCACCCAGTCGTGGCTGTGCATCTCGATGGGGTGGCCCGCCGGGATATCGAACATGCGCAGGTAGACCGGGCGCGGCAGGCGCGGGTAGTCGGGGATCGGGGGAACGGCGGGCGGTGCTTGTCTCGCTGGCGACATCGACTGTCCCTTTTGCTCAAGTGAGCAGGAAAATGCCGATGTTAGCCTGCGCCACGCCCATCCGTGCACTGCCCAGGAGCCTTTCATGAGCACCCATTGCCCCATCGCCCGACTCACCGTCCCGGCCATCCGCCAGCGCAAGGGCGCCGGCAGCCTGGTGGCGCTGACCGCCTACAGCACGCCGATGGCGCGCTGGGTGGACGCCCAAGCGGACCTGATCATCGTCGGCGACTCCGTCGGCATGGTGCTCTATGGCATGCCCAGCACGCTGGGCGTGACCCTGGAGATGATGATCGCCCACGGCCAGGCGGTGATGCGGGGTTCCAGCCGCGCCTGCGTGGCGGTGGACCTGCCCTTCGGCAGCTACCAGGCCAGCCCCGAGCAGGCCTTCGTCAACGCCGCGCGGCTGCTGCGCGAAACCGGTGCCCCGGCGGTGAAGCTCGAAGGCGGCGAAGAGCTGGCCGCCACGGTGGAGTTCCTGGTGCGCCGGGGCGTGCCGGTGCTGGCCCATGTCGGGCTGATGCCGCAGCAGGTCAACGCCATGGGCGGCTTCAAGGCCCAGGGACTGGACGCCGCCGGCGCCGGACGGATACGCCGCGACGCCCTGGCGATGCAGGCGGCCGGCGCCTTCGCGGTGGTCGTCGAGGGGACCGCCGAGCCATTGGCGCGGCAGCTGACCGAGGAGCTGGCGATCCCCACCATCGGCATCGGC
Source organism: Pseudomonas tohonis (assembly GCF_012767755.2). Classification (NCBI taxonomy): domain Bacteria; kingdom Pseudomonadati; phylum Pseudomonadota; class Gammaproteobacteria; order Pseudomonadales; family Pseudomonadaceae; genus Pseudomonas; species Pseudomonas tohonis. The sequence goes on along the minus strand of NZ_AP023189.1, from coordinate 2,492,842 downwards.
GCCTCGCCCGCCTGCGACGGCCAGGTGCTGGTGAGCGAGGACGTGCTGGGCCTGTTCGGCGACTACCAGCCGCGCTTCGTCAAGCGCTACGCGGAGCTGGCGCCGCAGATCGAACGGGCGCTGGCGGCCTATGCCGGGGATGTTCGTGCGGGGCGGTTCCCGGAGCCTGGCCATTGTTTCGGGGTGAAGGCGGCGGGCTGAGGCGGAGGGCCGCCCGGCCCGCCCTGCGGCACCCGGGCGGCTACTGCACCTGCCCTTCCGCCCAGCGCTCCTTCACTTCCAGGACGGCCGGCATCTGGCTGATGAACAGTTCCACCAGGCTCGGATCGAAGTGCCTGCCGCTCTGCTCGCGCAGGAGCGCGATGGCGTCCTCCACCGACCAGGCCCGCTTGTAGGGGCGTTCGCTGGTAAGGGCATCGAAGACGTCGGCGATGGCGACGATGCGCCCTTCGATGGCGATCTCCTCGCCCCGCAGGCCATTGGGGTAGCCGCTGCCATCCCATTTCTCGTGGTGGGTCAGGGCGATGACGCGGGCCATGCGCAGCAGCCCGCTGGGGTGCTCGCCGATGATCTCGGCGCCGATGCGTACGTGCTCGCGCATCACCTGCCACTCCTCGTCATCCAGCTTGCCGGGCTTGCGCAGCACGGCGTCGGGGATGCCGATCTTGCCCACGTCGTGCATCGGCGCGGCGTTGAGCAGGTCTTCGCAGGCCGACTCGCTCCACCCCAGGGCGCGGGCGAGGATGCGGGCGTAATGGCTCATGCGGATGACGTGCAGGCCGGTCTCGTTGTCCTTGTACTCGGCGGCCAGGCCCAGGCGCTGGACGATCTGCAGGCGCGTCTGCTTGAGCTCGTCGAGGCGCACCAGGGACAGGTGCGTACGCACCCGGGCCTTGACGATGGGTGGGCTCACCGGCTTGGTGATGTAGTCCACCGCACCGACCTCGAAGCCCCGCGCCTCGTCCTCGACGTCGGCCAGGGCGGTGACGAAGATCACCGGGATGGTGCGGGTCGCGGGGTCGGCCTTGAGCCGCGCGCAGACCTCGTGGCCGGTCATGCCCGGCATCATCACGTCCAGCAGCACCAGGTCCGGTGCCTCGCGCCCGGCCAGCTCCAGGGCCTTGGCCCCGTCCTTGGCGAACAGCAGGCGGTAGTCGTCCTGGAGGATGTGCCGCAGCACCTGGAGGTTGGTGGGCTCGTCGTCCACCAGCAGCAGGCAGAGGCGGTTGTCCGGGGTGGTAGCGGTCATGCGGAAATCTCTCCCGTCTCGAGCCAGGCCAGCAGGTCGTGGAGGTGCCGCAGCGCCTGGTCGAAGTCGAAATCATCCATGGCGCCCTGCAGGTCCTGCAAGCGCGAATGCCCGGGCCGGCCTTCCAGCCCCTGGCGCAGGGTCTCCAGCGCGGCGTCGTCCAGCCCGCCACGCTCGAGTTCCTGAGCCAGGGCGCGGCCGGCCTGGATCAGGGGGGTGAGGTCCACCGGGCCCGAGGCGACCGGCACCGCGGCGCTGCCGGGGAACAGCGGCAGCGCGTCGCGCACGGTGTCCAGCACCCGCTCCAGGGTGTGCAGCAGCGGCTCCAGCTCGGCCACCTTGCCGGCCAGCCCGCAGCGCTCCAGGTCACCGGCGCAGCTGGCCATCTGGCCCAGGCCGAGGTTGGCGGCGGCGCCGCGCAGGCGGTGGGCGATGGCCGCCACATCCGCCAGGGCCTGGCGTTCCAGCGCCGCGCGCAGCTGGGCGAGCAGGTCGTCCTGCTCCTTGAGGAAACGGGCGATGGCGGCGGCCATCTGCACCGGGCCGCCCCAGAGGTCCTTGCCGCGGTTCCAGTCGAACAGCGCGGCCACCTCGCGCTCCAGGGGCACGGTATCGATGACGGCGGCCTGGCGGCCCTCCAGCAGGCGGGCCATCTCGGCCATGAGATCAGGGACGTCCAGGGGTTTGCTGGCGAAGCCGTTCATGCCGGCGTCGAGGGCGTTCTGCCGGTCACGGTCGAGCACGCTGGCGGTCAGGGCGATGATGGGCACCGGCGGGCGCCCTTCGCGGCGTTCGAAGCCGCGGATCAGGCTGGTGGCTTCCAGGCCGTCCATGCCGGGCATCTGCACGTCCATCAGCACCAGGTCGAAGGCTTGCGCGGCAAAGGCCTCGACCGCCGCGCGGCCATCGGTGACGCCACTGACTTCGTGACCGAGGCGCTTGAGGTTGATTTCCAGCAGTTCGAGGTTCTGCGCCACATCGTCGGCGGCGAGGATGCGCAGGCGCGGCAGCACCGGGATCGCCACCGGGCGCTGCTCGCCCTGGCGCACCTGGGCGCCACGGCCGAGGGGGACTTCGACGGTGAATACGCTGCCCTCGCCTTCGCGGCTCTGCACGCGGATGTGCCCGCCCATGAGTTCCACCAGCTGCCGGGAGATGGTGGTGCCCAGGCCCGTGCCGCCGAAGCGACGGCTCATGGAGGCGTCGGCCTGGGCGAAGGGGTCGAAGATCTTTTCCAGGCGGTCCTCGGCGATGCCGATGCCGGTGTCGTGGATGGCCAGGCGCAGGGCGCCGGGGGCACCGTCCACCACCAGGCGCACCTGGCCACGCTCGGTGAACTTGACGGCGTTGCCCAGCAGGTTGGTGATCACCTGCTGCAGGCGCAGCGCGTCACCCTTGAAGAAGTCGCCCAGGTGCGCGGCGTAGTCCAGGTGCAGTGCCAGGCCCTTCTTCTCGGCGCCCAGGCGCTGGGCCGCGCAGACCTGTTCGCAGAGCTCGCGCAGGGAAAAGTCCAGGTGCTCCAGCTCGATGGCGCCGCGATCCAGCTTGGCGGTGTCGAGGATGTCGTTGAGCAGCCCCAGGAGCGAGCGCGAGGAGTGCTGCACGGTGCGCAGGTGGCGGCGCTGGCTCTCGCTCAGCGGTGTGTCCAGGAGCAGTTCGGAGAAGCCGATGATGGCGTTCATCGGCGTGCGGATCTCGTGGCTCATGTTGGCCAGGAAGCTGCTGCGCGCCGCCGCGGCCTGTTCGGCGCGGTCGCGGGCGTTGCGCAGGTCCTGCTCCATGATCCGCCGCGGGGTCAGGTCGGTGGCCAGCTTGAGCACCTTGAAGGGGCGCCCGTCGGCGTCGAGGATCGGGTTGTAGGTGGCCTGGATCCACACGTCCTGGCCGCCCTTGCCGAAGCGCCGGTATTCGCCGGAGCGGAACATGCCCTGGCGCAGGTCCTGCCAGAAGCGGGCATAGCGCTCGCTGGCCACCAGCTCGGGGTCGCAGAAGAGGCCGTGGTGCTGGCCGAGCAGTTCCTCGCGGGAATAGCCGAACAGGTCGAGGAAGTTCTCGTTGACCTCCAGCACGTGGCCGTCGAGGTCGTACTCGATCATCGCCATGGCCTTGCTGATGGCGTTGACCTTGCCTTCGTACTCGGCGTTGCGCAGCTTGGTCTCGGTCTGGTCCAGCAGCACGCCGTCGACCCAGCGCGCCTGGCCCTGTTCGTCGAGTTCGACGCTGCCGCTTTCCCACACCCAGTGCTCCTGGCCCTCGCGGTCCAGCAGGCGGTACTCGACCACATAGCTGCGGCCCTTGCGGGCGGCGTCGTAGACCTCGTCGGCGACGCGCTCGCGGTCGTCGGGGTGGATCAGTTGTGCGAGGGTGCGCTGGCGGGCGATGAAGTCCTCGGCCGGCCAGCCGGTGATGCGCTGCACCGCGTCGCTGATGAACAGGGTGGTCCAGTCGTCGTCCAGCAGGCAGCGGAAGGACACGCCGGGGATGTTGCGGATCAGCGAGCGGTATTGCTGTTCGCTGTCGCGCAGGGCGGCCTCCATGCCCTTGCGCTCGCTGATGTCGGCGACGAAGACCACGAACCAGGGCCGGCCCTCGCGGTGGGAGACGCCGAGGCTGAGGCGCACGGGGATCTCGCGGCCGTCACGGGTCAGCCCGACCAGCTCCAGCTCGGAGCCGGACAGGCGGCGCTCGCCGGTACTGCGGTACTGCTCCAGCGCGCGGTCCAGGTCCCGTGCGTAGGCGCTGGGCAGCAGCACGCTCATGTGCTGGCCGACCAGTTCCTCGGGCGTCCAGCCGAACAGGCCGAGCACCGCGTGGTTGACCGAACGCACCACGCCTTCGTCGTCGATGGTGAAGATGGCCTCGAAGGCCGCGTCCAGCAGCGAGGACAGGTGGCTGCGCCCGGCTTCCAGCTCGCGGAACAGGTGGCGATAGCGCAGCAGGCCATTGGCGGCGCCGACGAACACGCTGAGGGAGATGGTGGCCATGGCCACGGCCAGCGCCAGGTAGAAGCTGCCGCGCACGCCCTGGGGCATGGCGAACTCCTCGGTGCCGACGAAGCGCGCCGCCGCCATGCCGGTGTAGTGCATGCCGGCGATGGCGAGGCCCATCACGGTGCCGCTGACGACGATGGCCGGAACGCCGCCGAGGTGGCGGCGCAGGCCGAAGCGCACCCACAGGGCGATGATCGCCAGCACCACCGCCACCAGGATCGACAGGCCGAAGATCCAGGGGTCGTAGCGCAGCAGCGGGGCCATCTGCATCGCCGCCATGCCGCTGTAGTGCATGGCACCGATGCCGGCCCCCACCAGCACACCGCCGCCGATGAACTGCACGGCGCTGACCTGGTTGCGCGCCAGCAGGTTCAGCGCCACCCAGGAGGCGAACAGGCTGGGCAGCACCGAGAGCACGGTGACGGCCGGGTCGTAGCGCACCGCGGCGCACAGCTGGAAGGCCAGCATGCCGATGAAGTGCATGGCCCAGACGCCACCGCCCAGCGCGGCGGCGCCGGTGAAGATGGCCACCTGGCGATACAGGCGGCTGCTGCTGAGGCGCGCGACGCCAGCCAGTTGCAGGGCCATGCCGGAGGTGAAGATGGCGATCAGGACCGACAGCAGCACCATCCAGGGGTCGTGCTGGCCGAAGACCAGCAGGCTGGGCTGGTTGGCATCAAAGAAGAACGGGGACAGATCGGGCATCGAATCCGGGTCTCGCGGGCGGGGCGGGCGTCTGAAGAATCAACACGGTCGCGGCCCGTCAGTCAATGTCGGGCCGGCCAGTGGATACGCGCGCATGACCGGCAAAATGCCATCATCCGCGTGCGAATGCAAAACCACCTGTCCGACCGGTCAGGTGAAGACTTCGTCCAGCAATGCATCCATGGCCGCGAAGGCCCGCCGGGCGACCCGCGCATTGTATTCGGCGACGCCGGGGCGCTTGGCGTCCGGGTCGGTGAAGGAGTGCACGGCGCCGCCGTAGCTGAGCAGCTGCCAGTCGACCCCGGCGGCGCTCATTTCGGCGGCGAAGGCGGGCAGTTGCTCGCGGGGCACCAGTGGGTCGGCGGCGCCATCGAGCACCAGCACCGCGCCCTTGATGCGCCTGGCGGCGGCCGGGTCGGGCGTGTCCAGTGCGCCGTGGAAGGAGACGAAGGCCTTGAGGTCGGCCCCCGCGCGGGCCAACTCCAGGGCGCAGGTGCCACCGAAGCAGAAGCCGAAGGCGGCCTGGCGCTGAGGGTCGACCCTCACCGCGTGTTGCTCGCGCAGGGCCTGCAGCGCGGCGAGCATACGCCGGCGCAACAGTTCGCGGTCTTCCTTGAGCGGCGCCATGGCGGCCCCCGCTTCGTGGGCATCGGCAGGCCGCACCCCGGCGCCGTAGAGGTCGGCCACCAGCACCACCCTCCTCTCCTCGGCCACCTGGCGCGCGGTCTGGATGGCGCTTTCGGTGATGCCGAACCAGTTGGGTGCCATCAGCAGGCCCGGCCGTGGGTCTTCGACATTGGGGTCATAGACCAGTTGCCCCTCGAAGACCTGGCCGTCGACTTCATAGCTGATGGCGTGGGCGCGGATCTGACTCATGGATCACCTCTCATCGTGAAGGGGGACGGCCGTCCGCTCTGGCCTGGGGCTCCTGGCCCGAGCGAAGGAGCTTAGCCGCGCTTGGCGGCTAACGCACGGGTTGGATGGCGATGACGCGGCTGCCCGACGCCGTGAGCCCGATCGCGTTCCTGGCTCCGGGGTGGCGCTGCGACTTGCGGCACCGCCATCAGATTGGCATCATGCCGCCGCCGGTTTTCCGGCATCCATGACTTCCAACCGAATTCTTCTCACAAGGAGCGTGACATGAAGGGGCCTTTCGCCGCTGTCCTTCTTTCCCTGTCCCTGCTGGGTGGTTGCGTGACCGTGCCCCAGGGCACCGACTTCCCCGCCCCCGACAAAGCCGCCAGCCCTGCCCGGCAAAGCGTCGCCCTCGCCCGTGTCGAGGTGACCGACAAGACCTTCGTCAAGTGGAACGCCGGCAAGACCGAGTCCACCGGCATGACCCTGAGCCTGGGCAACTACCTCAAGGCCAGCAACCGCTTCAGCGACGTGCGCATGCCCGGGCAGGCCATCGCCCCGGACGACCAGGTGCTGTCGTTCAGCTTCGACACCTACAACGTCCACCGTCGTCCCTACGGCGGCTACTTCCCCTTCGCCATCGTGACCCTGACCGGCTACATCTGGTTCGGCGGCACCACCCACATCGACGAGTCCAACGTCAGCGGCCGCCTCCAGGTGAGCGACGCCCAGGGCAAGCTGCTCTACAGCTACCAGACCCGCCAGTACGGCGAGCGCAGCATTTCGCTCTACTCGCTGGGCCCGGTCAGTGGCGGCCCCGAACGCCAGGGCGCACTCGCCGACCTGCTCGACCAATACCAATCCGATCTTGGAAAACAAACGAAATGACCCACGTCCTGCGCATCACCACCCTCTTCCTGGGCCTGGCCCTGCTCACCGGCTGTGCCGGCTTCCGTTCGGGCGAGACCGAGAATCTCGGCAACTGGCCGCAAGCCGGGCAGCAGAAGCCCTCGCTGCGCTACGTGGTGGAAGGCAAGGTCAAGATGAACGACGTCGATGGCGCCGTGCAGCCGGCCACGGTGAAAGCCTGGTCGGACATCACCGGCAAGGCCTACAAGGAATCGAACCTGTTCTCCTCGGTCACCGAAGGCTTCGGTGACGCCGACATCACCGCCGAGGTGAAGGTGACCAACGACGGCCACGGCAGCATGGCGCTGGCCTTCATCAGCGGCCTGACCCTGATGGTGGTGCCGTCCACCGCCGAGGACCGCGTGATCACCCAGACCACCTACCGCAGCCGCGATGGCAAGGTGCTGGCCGAGGTGACCAAGCAGGACAGCGTGCGCACCTGGATGCAGATCCTGCTGTTCCCCGGCGTCGTGGTCGCCAACCCGTTCAGCAAGATCAACCAGATCCACTACGACAACAACAAGGCGAGCATCCTCGACGCCAGCAAGAACGGCGTGTTCTGACCCGCCCGCCATGCCATGAAGAAGGCCCGCAATTGCGGGCCTTTTTCGTTTGGGGTGATGGGCCGGCGACTGGGTGAGCCTGGGGCCTGGCAATCGCGGTTTCGCTGCGCTCCACCCACCCGACCACGAGCACCGTCATGCTGCGCCCATGAAAAAGGCCCGCTTGCGCGGGCCTTTCCGGGGAGCTTCACACGCCTCAGGCAGAGAGTTCCACCAGCAGCTTGTTCAGGCGGCGCACGTAGGCGGCCGGGTCCTTCAGGCTGTCGCCGGCGGCCAGGGCGGCCTGGTCGAAGAGGATGTGGGACAGCTCGCCGAAGCGCTCTTCATCCTGCTCGTTGTCCAGCTTCTCGATCAGCGGGTGGCTGGGGTTGAACTCGAAGATGGGCTTGGAGTCCGGCACCTTCTGCCCGCTGGCTTCGAGGATCTGGCGCATCTGCAGGCCCAGGTCCTGCTCGCCGATGGCGAGGATCGCCGGGGAGTCGGTCAGGCGGTGCGAGACGCGCACTTCCGAGACGTCATCGCCGAGGGCGGCCTTGAGACGCTCGACCAGCCCTTCCTTGGCCTTGGCGACTTCTTCCTGGGCCTTCTTGTCCTCTTCCGAGTCCAGCTTGCCGAGGTCGAGGTCACCGCGTGCCACGTCAGCGAAGTGCTTGCCGTCGAACTCGGTGAGGTAGCTCATCAGCCACTCGTCGATGCGGTCGGTGAGCAGCAGCACTTCGATGCCTTTCTTGCGGAAGACTTCCAGGTGCGGGCTGTTCTTCACCTGGGCGTAGGATTCGCCGGTGAGGAAGTAGACCTTGTCCTGGCCTTCCTTCATGCGGCCGATGTAGTCGGCCAGGGAGACGCTCTGCTCGCCGCTTTCGTCGCTGGTGGAGGCGAAGCGCAGCAGGCCGGCGATCTTCTCCTTGTTGGCGAAGTCCTCCGCCGGGCCTTCCTTGAGGACCTGGCCGAAGTTCTTCCAGAAGCCCTTGTATTGCTCGGGCTCGTTCTTGGCCAGTTTCTCCAGCATGTCCAGCACGCGCTTGGTCAGCGCCGACTTCATGGAGTCGATCACCGGGCCGCTCTGGAGGATCTCGCGGGAGACGTTCAGGGACAGGTCGTTGGAGTCCACCACGCCCTTGATGAAGCGCATGTACAGGGGCAGGAACTGTTCGGCCTGATCCATGATGAACACGCGCTGGACGTAGAGCTTGAGGCCTCGCGGCGCTTCACGCTGGTACAGGTCGAACGGCGCGCGGGCCGGGACGTACAGCAGGGAGGTGTATTCCAGCTTGCCCTCGACCTTGTTGTGGCTCCAGGACAGCGGGTTCTCGAAGTCGTGGGCGACGTGCTTGTAGAACTCCTGGTATTCCTCGTCCTTCACCTCGGTGCGCGGACGGGTCCACAGGGCGCTGGCGCGGTTGACGGTCTCCCACTCGGGCTCGGCCGGCTTGTCCTTCTCTTCGCCGTAGTGCTCCTTCGGCAGTTCGATGGGCAGGGCGATGTGGTCGGAGTATTTCTTGATGACGTTGCGCAGGCGCCAGCCATCTGCGAACTCTTCCTCGCCGGCTTTCAGGTGCAGGACGATGCGGGTGCCGCGCTCGGCCTTCTCGACGCTGGCGATGTCGAACTCGCCCTCGCCTTTCGACGACCAGTGCACGCCCTCGGCGGCGGAGAGGCCGGCGCGACGGGTGAACACGTCCACCTTGTCGGCGACGATGAAGGCGGAGTAGAAGCCCACGCCGAACTGGCCGATCAGGTGCGAGTCCTTCTTCTGGTCGCCCGACAGGTTCTTCAGGAAGTCGGCGGTGCCGGACTTGGCGATGGTGCCCAGGTGGGCGATGACTTCATCGCGGCTCATGCCGATGCCGTTGTCTTCGAGAGTGACGGTCTTGGCGTCCTTGTCGAAGCTCACGCGGATCTTCAGCTCGGCACCGCCTTCGAGCAGCTCCGGCTTGGCCAGCGCTTCGAAACGCAGCTTGTCGGCGGCGTCGGAGGCGTTGGAGATCAGCTCGCGCAGGAAGATTTCCTTGTTGGAGTACAAGGAATGGATCATCAGGTGAAGCAGTTGCTTCACTTCGGTCTGGAAGCCCAGGGTTTCTTTTTGAGTCTCCACACTCATGGTCGTCTAACTCCACGGATGATATAGGCCGCGACTGCGGCGGATGTCACCCAGATGGGGGCTTGCTGTTCAATTTCAAGGGCTTGCATGGAGGGCGTCGACGACCGCCCGGGCGGGCGGCCGTGACGGCGGGGGTCAGGGCTCGAGCAGCTCGATGCGGGCGATCTCTTCGGGGCGCAGCACGAAGCTGGCCTCGCCCTGCCCGGAGATGTTGCGGCGGATGATGATCTGGCCGGCACCGTTGATGCCGTTGAAGCGCCCTTCGGCCAGGCTGCCACGCTGGGTCTGCACGCGCATGGCGAGGTTCTGGTAGTGGTTGGGGTTGTTCAGCAGACGCTCCAGGGAGAAACGCTGGCGCCGGTCGGCCGGACGCGAGGTGCGTTCGGCCGGGGCGGCCTCGGCCTTGGCGCTGGCGGTCTCGGGCTTGGCTTCGACCGCTGGCAAGGCCGGGAAGCGGTCGCCTCGGATGGCCCAGCCGCGCAGGTCGCTGCGGATGAACTGCAGCGGCAGGCGCTGGGCGGTGCCGTCGATGCGGGCGTCGACTTCCAGCTCCAGTTCGCGCGCGGGCAGGCTGGCGGTCGGCAGCCGCGCCACTTCGACCTGGCGGGTGGCGAAACGGCGCTGCAGGTAGTCGCGAGCGACGTAGTGCAGGGTGTCCATGGAGTCGTGGCGCAGGTCGACCTGCCCGTCCCGGTAGCGCAGGCGGTCGGTGAACAGCTCGACCTCACCGCTCAGGGTGGTGTGGAACTGCGGCGGCAGCACCAGGTGGAAGGCACCGGCGAGGGTGTTCGGGCCGCGCCGCTTGAGGTCCAGGTGCAGGGTGTAGCCCTTGCCCAGGCGTCGCGCCTCGGGCAGCTCCTGCTCGGGCAGCAGCCAGCTGATCTCGACCTCGGGCTTGCTGCCGGCGTCTTCGGGCAGCACGTCCAGGCGCAGTTCGTCCCCGGGTTGCAGGCCCAGGCGGATGCTCACCTCGCGGCGGGCGAAGAAGTCCTGGCCTTCGCGCAGGCTGAGCACACCATCGATGAGCTCGGCCTGCTGCGGCTGGAAGGGCTGGCCGTTGAGCTCGCCGCGCAGGTCGATGGCCAGTTCGCTCGGCGCCTTGCGCTCGCCCTTGAGCCATTCGAGGCTGACCAGGGCGTGCAGGCGCTCGGGGTCGCGGTTGGCCAGGAGGGTCAGCCCGACGATCAGCGGGATGACGCCGAGGGCCGCGAGCATCACCGCCTTGCGCGCGGTGCGCCAGTGCGCGGCGATGTAGCCGAGGGTGAGCGGCGGCAACAGGCTGCCGATCCCCCACAGCAGGCTGGTACCGAAGGCGAGCATGACCAGCCAGACGAGGCCGGCGAGGATCAGCAGCAGCCCGCCGAGTATCAGTAGTGCATCCATCCAGGATTCCTTGGTGCATGACCGGGCGTATCGCACCCGGCCAGGGGTCAGGGTTCGTCGACCTTGAAGTGGGCGCGGGCGGTGGCGATGGGCTCGGTCTGGTTGGTCTGCCAGGCGGTGATGGCGACGTTGGCGACGCGACGGCCTTGTCGCCAGACCTGGCAGGTGGCGAAGGTGTCACGATAGTGCCCGGCGCGTAGGTAATCTATCGAGAAGTCGATGATTTTGGGCAAATGTGGAATGCCCATGAACATCAGCAGGTGGAGCATCGCGGCGTGCTCCATGAAGCCGGCGATCACGCCGCCGTGGATGGCCGGCAGGGTCGGGTTGCCGATGTTGTCCTTGTTGGCCGGCAGGCGGAACACCATGTCCTCTCCCAGGCGCAGGCATTCGATGCCCAGCAGCTTGGCGTAGGGGATCAGGCACACCAGCGAGTCGTAGTCGTTCTTCTCGTGGGCTTCACGTACCAGGGCGTCGAGATCGAGCTTCATGCCGCGCTCCCCTTCTTCAGCTGGCTGGGCTTGCCCATGCGCATGAAGGCGCCGACCACATGGGCGATGGGCTGCTCCGGGTCGTCCTGGTAGGCATAGCCGCGGGTGAAGATGACGTTGGGCGTGACGCGGTAGCACTCGGCGAAACCGAAGACGTCCTTGTTCGGCTCGGCCGGGTGCATGTAGTCGATGCGCAGGTCGAGGGTCGGGCAGATCTCGAACTCCGGGAGCACGCAGACGGTGGAGATGCCGCAGGTGGTGTCCATCAGGGTGGTGATGGCGCCGCCATGGATGACGCCGGTTTCCGGGTTGCCGATGATCCGCTCGCTGTAGGGCAGGCACAGGGTCAGGCCCCGGCTGTCGGCATCGTGCACGCGCAGGCCGAGCACCTGGCAGTGGCGCAGCACGGACAGGAAGCGCTGGGCATTGTCGAGAATGGGGTTGTCGCTCATCCGGTGGTTCCATGGCGTTGGCGTGAAGGCGCGCATGATACCGCGCGGCCCGCCGCCGGGGCGATCCGGCTGAACTTCCGGGGCACAGGGGGACTCGAAAGCTCGTCGTGCAACAACCCAGACCAAGGAGACCCCCCATGCACAAGTCCTATGCCTATGCCCTGCTGATCGCCGCGAGCCTGGGCCTCGCCGCCTGCGACAAACCCGCTGACGACAAGGCCGCCCAGCCGAGCGAAACCCCGCCCGCCGCCACCCAGCCGGCACCTGGCGGTGCCCCGCAGACCCCGGCTCCGGCCCCCTCCGCCCCGGCTGCGCCGAGCACCGCACCGGAAGCCGCCCCGCAGGGTGGCCAGCCCAGCGGCCAGCAGTAACAGCGGCAGCCGCCAGCCCTTGCGCCATGCGGGCTGGCGGCAACCCGAGGAACTAAAGCAAAACGCCTGGGCTCCAAACGGCACGCGATGAGGCCACTCATCCCGCCCCTAGAGAACCAGGAGACATACCGTGCTCAATCCCCTTCCCTATGCCCTGATCCTGGCCGTGACCCTCGGCCTGGCAGCCTGCGAAAAGACCCCGGAAGACAAGATGGAAGCGGCCAAGGAATCGGCATCCGAAGCCATGGAATCCCTGGGCGACGCGGCGAAGGAAAGCGGCGAGGCGGCCGAACGGAAGGCCGCCCCGATCACCGGTCACGAACCCACCGCCGGCGAGAAGGCCGAAGAGGCCGCCGATGACATCGGGGGTGCGGTGGAAGGCGCCGGCGACGAAGCCAAGGACGCCATCGACGGCAAGTGACCCCAGGCTCCATCCCCAAACGCAAAGGCCCGCATCATGCGGGCCTTCTCGTATCTGCCGGGTGCCAGTCGGTCGCCCCCGCCTGCGCGGGGGTGACGATGAGTCAGAGCACCGGGCTGAGCATCAACAGCAGGCAGCACACGAGCCCGACCACCCATACCAGGCTGCGCAGCAGGTGGATGTCGTTCCAGTAGAGGAACAGGTAGATCACCCGAGAGACGATGAACACCAGCGCCAGCAGGTCGATCAGCCAGCCACGGGTGTCGGTGGTGTGGGCCATCAGCACGCCGGCGGCGAACAGCGGGAAGATCTCGATGCTGTTGAGGTGCGCCCCCAGCGCACGACCGCCGAAGCCGGTCAGGCGGGATTGCTGGGCCCGGGGGTGGTGATTGTCGTAGCCGCCGCCCTCCTCCTTCATGGCCCTGGCCACGGGAATCTTGGCGATGTAGATCAGCAGGGCAGCGAAGAACACGCACCAGAACGGAATACTCATTCGTTTTTCTCCTTCGGCGGCTCCGCCGCCTGTGTCGTCGGGGTGTACACCATCACCTCTAGCACAGCGGAGTGGAATTCGCGTCGATACAGCACCAGCACCACGCCTGCGGTGATCAGCATGAAGAACCAGGGGTTGATGAACCAGGCCAGCATGGCCAGGCCGAAGTAGTAGCTGCGCAGGCCGAGGTTGAACTGGTTGGCCGCGAGCGAGATGACCCGCGCGGTGCGCACGGCGAAGTCCTTGCGCTCCTGGTCGCCGACGTTGCGCTCGCCGATCATCGGCGCCGCCCCCACCAGCACGGCGGCGAAGTTGTACTGGCGCATGCACCAGCTGAAGGTGAAGAAGGAGTAGACGAACACCACCGCGATGGCCAGCAGCTTGACCTCGGAGATGCCCCGGCTGGCGGGCTCGACGTACGGCAGGTCGGCGAGGATGGAGACGGCGCGGTCGGTGGAGCCGAGCACGGTGAGCACGCCGGCGAGGATGATGAGGGTGCTGGAGGCGAAGAATGAGGCATTGCGCTCCAGGTTGCCGATCACGCTGGCGTCGGCGATGCGGTTGTCGCGCAGCAGCAGGCGGCGCATCCAGTCTTCGCGATACAGGTGCATGACCGAGGCCAGGCACGGGGTGTCCCTGCCCTTCCAGGTGGCGTAGCGGGTGTAGCCACCCCAGCAGAGGATGAACCAGAGGATGGCCAGCAGGTTCCACAGGTAGTGGAAGTCGATCAGCTCGGAAATGTCGTTCATGGGTGGCCTGGTGCGGATAAGGGGAACCGCCCTGTAGACGTCAACGCCGCCGGGGAAGACACCCGGTCACCGACGCAACATCGCACCCGCTTCCAACCAGGCGCGATGGCAGGCGCGGCCATGAAAAAGGCCACCCGCAGGTGGCCTCTCAAAGGGTGCGAAGCAGCTCAGGCCGGCGCGACGGCGGGGCGGCCCGCCAGGCGGTCGGCGATGACCGCCAGCACCAGGACCACCAGCACCGGCAGCAGCCAGGCCAGGCTCTGGCTGGAGAACGGCAGATGCTCGATGAAGGACGGCACCAACGACTTGAAGCCGGCAGCGCCCAGGCCGTCGATGAGGCCGAAGACGAGGGCAACGAGCATCGTGGGCACGAAGACGCGACGCGACGACAGCCACAGGCGATTGCAGAGGCTCAATGCCACCAGGACGATCGCCAGGGGATACAGCCCCACCAGCACAGGCACCGAGAAAGCGATCAGCTGGGTCAGCCCCTGGTTCGCCACCAGCAGGCTGAACGCTGCCAGCCCCAGTACCACGGTGCGGTAGGAGACCGGCAGGATGCGGCTGAAGAACTCGCCGCACGCGGTCAGCAGGCCGACGGCAGTGGTCAGGCAGGCCAGGGTGATGACCACGGCCAGCAGCAGGCTGCCGACGGTGCCGAAGGTGTGCTGAACGTAGGCGGTGAGGATCTGTACACCGTTCTGTGCGTCACCGGCGATGCCCTGGCTGGTGGCTCCCAGATAGAAGAGCGCGAGGTAGACGGCGGCCAGCCCGGATGCCGCGATGATCCCGGCGATGACGGAGTAGCGGGTAACCAGGCCGGCATCTTCGACACCGTGGTCGCGAATGGCCGTGGCGATGACGATGCCGAATACCAGCGCACCCAGGGTGTCCATGGTCAGGTAGCCCTGCAGGAAACCTTCCACCAGCGGCGCAGCCTGGTAAGCCTGCGAGGTGCTGCCGATGGGGCCGGCCGGCATGCTCATCGCGGCACCGCCCAGAACCAGCAGCGCTGCCAGCAGCACAGGGGTGATGAACTTGCCGATGCTATCCACCAGCTTGCCGGGATTCAGGGCCAGGAAGAGCACGGCACCGAAGTACAGCACGCTGTAGGTGAACAGTGCGATGCCGCTTTCTCCGGTAAAGGGCGCAACACCCATCTCGAAGGAAACCACGGCGGTACGCGGGGTGGCGAAAAGAGGCCCTATGGCCAGGTACACGGCTACCGCGAAGGCCAGGCCGGCAGCCTTGCCGAGCGGCGCGGTCAGGCGGTCCATGCCGCCCCCGACACGTGCCAGGGCGACCACGGTGAGCAGCGGCAGGCCGACGCCGGTGAGCAGGAAGCCAAGCGCGGCGCGCCAGACGTTTTCACCCGCAGCCATGCCGGCGCTGGGCGGAAAAATGATGTTGCCGGCGCCGAGGAACAGCGCGAATGTCATGAAGCCGAGGGCCAGGAGGTCCGAGCCTTTCAAACGAGTCATAGGGAGGAATACCACAGGCAGAATTTCATAGTTTCAGAGGGTTTCCCCGGGGTACGGGAAACGTCATCCATCCGTTTTTGGGATCGACCATGGGTGCCCGTTCCCTGCCCTTGTGGAGCCTGGCGAGCTTGAGGGGTGCAAGACTAGCGATTTGTTCAGCCTACCGGCACTGACATGCATCAGCCTGTCGACTGGACTTAACTATCTGTCGCCTGAAGAACAGGCGCGAAAAAACACAAAGGCCACCCGAAGGTGGCCTTTGCTCAGATCGGAAAGCCTTAGGCCTTCTTCACTTCCCAGCCGGTCAGCTCGGCCAGGGCCTTGCCGATGTCGGCCAGGGAACGCACGGTCTTCACACCCGCGTCCTGCAGGGCGGCGAACTTCTCGTCCGCAGTGCCCTTGCCGCCGGAGATGATGGCGCCGGCGTGGCCCATGCGCTTGCCGGGCGGTGCGGTGACACCAGCGATGTAGGACACCACCGGCTTGGTCACGTTGGCCTTGATGAAGGCAGCGGCTTCTTCTTCAGCGGAACCGCCGATCTCACCGATCATGACGATCGCTTCGGTCTTCGGATCTTCCTGGAACAGCTTCAGGATGTCGATGAAGTTGGAGCCCGGGATCGGGTCGCCACCGATGCCCACGCAGGTGGACTGGCCGAAGCCGGCGTCGGTGGTCTGCTTCACGGCTTCATAGGTCAGGGTGCCGGAACGCGACACGATGCCTACCTTGCCCGGCAGGTGGATGTGACCCGGCATGATGCCGATCTTGCACTCGCCGGGAGTGATCACGCCCGGGCAGTTCGGGCCGATCAGGCGTACGCCCAGCTCGTCGCACTTGACCTTGGCTTCCAGCATGTCGATGGTCGGGATGCCTTCGGTGATGCAGACGATCAGCTTGATGCCGCCGAAAGCCGCTTCGAGGATGGAATCCTTGCAGAACGGAGCCGGAACGTAGATCACCGATGCGTCGGCGCCGGTGGCTTCCACGGCTTCCTTGACGGTGTTGAACACCGGCAGGCCGAGGTGGGTGGTGCCGCCCTTGCCGGGGGTCACGCCGCCAACCATCTTGGTGCCGTAGGCGATGGCTTGCTCGGAGTGGAAGGTGCCCTGCGAGCCGGTGAAGCCCTGGCAGATTACTTTGGTGTCTTTATTGATCAGGACGCTCATTACTTACCCTCCGCGGCCTTGACGACCTGCTGGGCAGCGTCGGTCAGGCTGGTCGCCGCGATGATGTTCAGACCGCTTTCGGCCAGTACCTTGGCGCCGAGTTCGGCGTTGTTGCCTTCCAGGCGGACGACCACCGGGATCTTCACGCCGACTTCCTTCACTGCACCGATGATGCCTTCGGCAATCATGTCGCAACGAACGATACCGCCGAAGATGTTCACCAGTACGGCAGCGACGTTGCTGTCGGACAGGATGATCTTGAAGGCTTCGGTCACGCGCTCCTTGGTAGCGCCGCCGCCGACGTCGAGGAAGTTGGCAGGCTTGCCACCGTGCAGGTTGACGATGTCCATGGTGCCCATGGCCAGGCCAGCGCCGTTGACCATGCAGCCGATGTTGCCTTCCAGCGCGACGTAGTTCAGTTCCCACTTCTGCGCATGGGCTTCACGAGCGTCGTCCTGGGACGGGTCGTGCATGGCGCGCAGCTTGGGCTGGCGATACATGGCGTTGCTGTCGATGTTGATCTTGGCGTCCAGGCAGTGCAGGTTGCCGTCGGCCTTGATCACCAGCGGGTTCACTTCCAGCAGGGCCAGGTCGTAGTCCTGGAACAGCTTGGCCAGGTTCACGAAGATGTGGGTGAACTGCTTGATCTGGTCGCCTTGCAGGCCCAGTTGGAAGGCCAGTTCACGACCCTGGTAGGGCTGAGCGCCGACCAGCGGGTCAACGGTGGCCTTGAGGATCTTCTCGGGAGTCTCGTGGGCTACTTTCTCGATGTCCACGCCACCCTCGGTGGAGGCCATGAACACGATGCGGCGGCTGGAACGGTCTACCACGGCGCCCAGGTACAGTTCCTTGGCGATATCGGTGCAGGACTCGACCAGGATCTTGCTGACCGGCTGGCCGTTGGCGTCGGTCTGGTAGGTCACCAGGCGCTTGCCGAGCCAGTTGGCGGCGAACGCCTTGGCGTCGTCCTTGCTCTTGACCAGCTTCACGCCGCCCGCTTTACCGCGGCCGCCGGCGTGGACCTGGGCCTTGACGACCCACTCGCTGCCACCGATTTTTTCGCAGGCTTCTGCGGCTTCTTCCGGGGTATCCACGGCGAAGCCCTTGGATACGGGCAGGCCGTACTCAGCGAACAGCTGCTTACCCTGATATTCGTGGAGATTCATGCTTGTCTACCGTCTTCGTTTGGGTATTGCCCATTCGGCGCTGCATTCGTGGTGCCGCGCCACCTGTGACTGCTTCTGAAGGCAGTCCGGCGGGCTTTCCGCGGTGAGCCCCTGAGGGACTCACGACGGGTGGCCCGCCGTGGTTCTTCTGTCAGGAATCCGCTGGGGAGGCCGCAACAGGGCGCGGCATCCCCGGCTGATTTCTCAACGCTTCTTGCGGTTGGCGATGTGGATCGCGTGGCCGTTCACGGCCAGGGCCGCTTCGTGCAGCGCCTCGGACAGGGTCGGGTGCGAGAAGACCATCATGCCCAGGTCTTCGGCGCTGGTGCCGAACTCCATGCCGATCGCGCCTTGCTGTACCAGCTCCGCAGCGCTCGGGCCGATCACGTGGACGCCCAGGACGCGGTCGGTCTTGGCATCGGCGATGACCTTGACAAGGCCGGTGGTGTCGTTGGCAGCCATGGCGCGACCGCTGGCCGCGAAGGGGAAGGTACCGACGTTGACTTCGACGCCTTCGGCCTTCAGGGACTGCTCGGTCTTGCCGACCCACGCGATTTCCGGGTGGGTGTAGATCACCGACGGGATCAGGTCGTAGTTCATCTGGGCTTTGTGGCCGGCGATGCGCTCGGCGACCATGATGCCCTCTTCCGACGCCTTGTGGGCCAGCATCGCGCCACGCACCACGTCGCCGATGGCGAAGACGCCGGGAACGGAGGTCTTGCAGTGGTCGTCGACGTAGATGTAGCCGCGCTCGTCAAGGGTAACGCCGCTGTCGGCAGCCAGCAGGTCGGTGGTGACCGGACGACGACCAACGGCAACGATCAGCTTGTCGAACACCTGCTTCTGCTCGCCTTCGGCGTCGGTGAAGCTGACGGTGACCTGCTTCTTCTTCACTTCGGTACCGGTGACACGGGCGCCCAGGCGGATCTTCAGGCCCTGCTTGGTGAGGACCTTGAGGGCCTCCTTGGCGATCTGCTCGTCAGCGGCCGGGAGGAACTTGTCCAGGGCTTCCAGTACGGTGACTTCGGCACCCAGGCGGGCCCATACGGAGCCCAGCTCCAGGCCGATCACGCCAGCGCCGATCACGCCGAGCTTCTTCGGCACGGCCTGGAAGTCCAGGGCACCGGTGGAGTCGACGATGACGTCCTGGTCGATGGGAGCCGGGGGGATTTCCACCGGGCGGGAGCCGGATGCCAGGATCACGTTCTCGGCCTGGACGATCTGGGTCTTGCCGTCGGAACCGGTGACTTCGACCTGCTTGTTGGCCAGCAGCTTGCCGTGGCCTTCCAGCAGGGTGACGCCGTTGGCCTTGAACAGGGTGCTCACGCCGCCGGTCAGGTTCTTAACGATGCCGTTCTTGCGCGCGACCATGGCCGGTACGTCGATGCTGACGCCCTTGGCTTCGATGCCATGGATTTTGAAGCCATCGATGGCCTCGTGGTACTTGTAGGAGCTGTCCAGCAGCGCCTTCGACGGAATGCAGCCGACGTTCAGGCAGGTACCGCCCAGAGCGGTCTTGCCGTCCTTGTCCTGGTATTTCTCGATGCAGGCGGTCTTCAGGCCCAGTTGGGCTGCCTTGATGGCCGCGACGTAACCGCCGGGGCCCGCACCAATCACTACCACGTCGAATTTCTGGGTCATAACGTTCTCCTAAGCCTCGAGCTTCGAGCGGCAAGCCACAGGCCGGGCTGCGATGTTCTGCAGCTTGCGGCGTGTGGCTTGCAACTGATTTAGATGTCCAGCAGCAGACGAGCCGGGTCTTCCAGCAGGTTCTTGATGGTCACCAGGAAGCTGACGGCTTCCTTGCCATCGATCAGACGGTGATCGTAGGACAGAGCCAGGTACATCATCGGGCGGATGACCACCTGGCCGTTCACGGCCATGGGACGCTGGATGATGTTGTGCATGCCGAGGATGGCGGCCTGCGGCGGGTTGACGATCGGGGTCGACATCATCGAACCGAAGGTACCGCCGTTGGTGATGGTGAAGGTGCCACCGGTCATCTCGTCGATGGACAGTTTGCCCTCGCGCGCCTTCTTGCCGAAGGTGGCGATGCCGTTCTCGACTTCCGCCAGGCTCATCAGCTCGGCGTTGCGCAGGACCGGAACCACCAGGCCACGGTCACTGGAAACGGCTACGCCGATGTCCTGGTAGCCGTGGTAGACGATGTCGTTGCCGTCGATCGAGGCGTTGACCGCCGGGAAACGCTTCAGCGCCTCGACGGAAGCCTTGACGAAGAAGGACATGAAGCCCAGGCGGACGCCGTTGTGGGTCTTCTCGAACAGGTCCTTGTACTTCGAACGCAGGGCCATGACTTCGGTCATGTCGACTTCGTTGAAGGTGGTCAGCATGGCCATGGTGGACTGGGCTTCGACCAGGCGCTCGGCGACCTTGGCACGCAGGCGGGTCATCGGGACGCGCTTCTCGACGCGATCACCCGCGGCGAAGACCGGGGCTTCGGCGGCCGGAGCGGCAGCCTTGGCAGCCGGGGCGGCGGCCGGAGCGGATTTCTTCGCTTCGACGGCAGCGACCACGTCTTCCTTGGTCACGCGACCGCCTTTGCCGGTGCCGGCGATGCTGTTCGGATCGATGCCGTTCTCTTCGGCCAGCTTGCGAGCGGCAGGCGAGAGGATGGCGTCGTCGCCACCGGCAGCCGGAGCGGCGGCCTGGGCAGCGGGAGCGGCAGCCGGGGCGGCAGCGGCGGGAGCAGCGGCGGCAGCGCCACCTTCGGTCAGTTTGCCCAGCAGCTCGCCACTGAGGACGGTGTCGCCCTCGTTCTTGACGATCTCGGCCAGGACGCCGTCGGCCTCGGCCAGCACTTCCATCACCACCTTGTCGGTTTCGATGTCGACGATCAGCTCGTCACGCTTCACGGCCTCGCCCGGCTTCTTGTGCCAGGTGGCTACGGTGCCATCGGCAACCGACTCGGGGAATGTAGGGGCTTTGATCTCGATAGCCATTTGTATGGGTTCCTATCTAATTCGGTTTTATCTGCGCGAAGGCGTTAAACAGTAAAGGCATCTTGCAGCAGTTTTTCCTGCTGCTCGGCGTGCATCGAGGCGTAGCCGCAGGCCGGCGAGGCCGACGCGTCACGACCGGCGTACTCGAGGAACAGCCCTTTCTTGTGGGCCGCCGCGACACGACGCATGTGATGCTGGCTGCAGTACCAGGCGCCCTGGTTCATCGGTTCTTCCTGGCACCAGACGATGTGCTTGAGGTTCTTGTACTGGGCAAGAACTTCGGCCAGGTCGTCTTCCGGGAACGGATAGAGCTGCTCGATGCGCACGATGGCGATGTCTTCGCGGCCTTCGGCACGACGCTTTTCCAGCAGGTCGTAGTAGACCTTGCCGCTGCACAGCACCAGGCGCTCGACCTTCTTCGGATCGATCGGGTCGATCTCGCCGATGACGGTCTGGAACGAACCCTCGGCCAGATCTTCCAGGGTGGAGATGGCGAGTTTGTGGCGCAGCAGGGACTTGGGCGTCAATACGACCAACGGCTTGCGCAGCGGGCGGATCACCTGGCGACGCAGCAGGTGGTAGATCTGCGCCGGGGTGGTCGGCATGCAGACCTGGATGTTGTGCTCGGCGCACAGCTGCAGGTAACGCTCCAGGCGTGCGGAGGAGTGCTCCGGGCCCTGCCCTTCGTAGCCGTGCGGCAGCAGCATGGTCAGGCCGCAGAGACGACCCCACTTGTGCTCGCCACTGGTGATGAACTGGTCGATCACCACCTGGGCGCCGTTGGCGAAGTCACCGAACTGGGCTTCCCAGATCACCAGCGCGTTGGGCGTGGTGGTGGAGTAGCCGTATTCGAAGGCCAGCACGGCCTCTTCGGACAGGTAGGAGTCGTACAGTTCGAAGCTCGGCTGGCCGTCGAACAGGTTCTGCAGCGGCAGGTAGGTACCGGCGTCCTTCTGGTTGTGCAGCGCCGCATGGCGGTGCGAGAAGGTACCGCGACCCACGTCCTGGCCGGTGATGCGGACCGGGTGGCCTTCGAACAGCAGGGTGGCGTAGGCCATGGTCTCGGCGTAGCCCCAGTTGATCGGCAGGCCGCCGGCGCCCATCTTCTGGCGGTCTTCGAGGATCTTCGAGACCTGGCGCTGGACGACGAAGCCTTCCGGGATCTCCAGCAGCTTGGCGGAGAGATCCTGCAGGGTCTTGAGCTCGAAACGGGTGTCGTGGCGAGCGGTCCAGGCATGGCCCAGGTAGGGGCGCCAGTCGACGAAGAGCTCCTTGTTGGGCTCCTTCACCAGGCTCTTGACCACGTGCTGGCCGTTGTCCAGGGCGGTGCGGTACTCGTCGATCTTGGTCTGCACGCGCTCGTTGTCGAGCACGCCAGACTGGATCAGCGCATCGGCGTAGAGCTCACGAGTGGTGCGCTGCTTGGCGATCTGCTGGTACATCAGCGGCTGGGTGCCGCTCGGCTCGTCGGCCTCGTTGTGGCCGCGACGGCGGTAGCAGACAAGGTCTATGACCACGTCACGCTTGAACTGCATGCGGTAGTCGACGGCCAGCTGGGTCACGAAGAGCACGGCTTCCGGATCGTCGCCGTTCACGTGGAAGATCGGCGCCTGGATCATCTTGGCGACGTCGGTGGCGTACTCGGTGGAGCGCGAGTCGTCCTGACGGCTGGTGGTGAAGCCGACCTGGTTGTTGATGACGATGTGCACGGTACCGCCGGTGCGGTAGCCGCGGGTCTGCGACATCTGGAAGGTTTCCATGACCACGCCCTGGCCCGCGAAGGCGGCGTCGCCGTGGATGGAGATCGGCAGTACCTTGTCGCCGGCCTTGTCCTTGCGGCGGTCCTGACGGGCGCGCACGGAACCCTCGACCACCGGGGAGACGATTTCCAGGTGGGACGGGTTGAACGCCAGCGCCAGGTGGACTTCGCCGCCCGATGTCATGACGTTGGAGGAGAAACCCTGGTGGTACTTGACGTCACCGGAGGACAGGCCCTCGACCTTCTTGCCCTCGAACTCGTCGAACAGGTCGCGCGGGTTCTTGCCGAAGGTGTTGACCAGGACGTTCAGACGGCCGCGGTGGGCCATGCCGATGACGATTTCCTGGGTGCCGTAGGCGCCGGAGCGCTGGATGATCTCGTCCAGCATCGGAATCAGGCTTTCGCCACCTTCCAGGCCGAAACGCTTGGTGCCCGGGTATTTGGTGCCCAGGTACTTTTCCAGGCCTTCGGCCGCGGTCAGGCGCTCGAGCAGGTGGCTCTGCACTTCGGCGGAGAACGCCGGGCGGCCACGCACGCTTTCCAGGCGCTGCTGGAACCACTTGCGCTGGTCGGAATCGACGATGTGGGTGAACTCGGCACCGATGGTGCGGCAGTAGGTCTGCTGCAGCGACTGATGGATCTCGCGCAGGGTCGCTTCTTCCTTGCCGATGTAGAGTTCACCGGTACGGAAGGTGGTGTCGAGGTCGGCGTCGGTCAGGCCGTAATGGTTGATCGACAGGTCGGCCGGCACCTTGCGTTGCCAGAGGCCGAGGGGGTCGAGCGTCGCCGCCTGATGGCCGCGCATGCGGTAGGCCTGGATCAGGCGCAGGACTTCGACCTGCTTCTTCTCGTGCTCGCTGCTGACGCTGCCAGCCGAAACGGGCTGGGCACGGCGCTGGTTCTTGGCGAGCAGGACGAAATGGTCGCGGACAGTAGAATGCGATACGTCGGTGGCGGCGTTGCCGTCGGCCGGCAACTTCTGGAAGTAGGTGCGCCACTCTTCGGGCACAGCGTTGGGATCGTGCAGGTAAAGCTCATAGAGCTCTTCCACATATGCAGCGTTGCCACCGGATAGGTGGGCGCTGTTCCACATGCGCTGCATTACGCTTTCTTGCATGCTTGGTCACCCTCGGTAAGGGGACACCACCGGCGTGGAATCATCGTGGTTTCAACAGTCCTGGCACAGCGACTCGGTAAAGCCACCAAGGATCCCGCAGATAGTCCGGGCACCAGCCCGGTTGCCCCTGCTGGTCATCTATGTATTTTCGAGTAAGGACCGCCGCTTTGTGAGCTGCTGTCCTGGTTTTACTGCGGCGCCGGAAGCAAACCGGCGCCGCAGGTGTCACGGGTAAAGCATGAAGCGCATCAAGTACCGCTTTGCAGCAGCATGTGACGTACGTGGCCGATCGCCTTCGTCGGGTTCAAACCCTTGGGGCAGACGCTCACGCAGTTCATGATGCCGCGGCAGCGGAACACGCTGAACGGATCGTCCAGCGCTGCCAGACGCTCTTCGGTCTTGGTGTCACGGCTGTCGGCCAGGAAGCGATAGGCCTGCAGCAGTGCAGCGGGACCGAGGAACTTGTCCGGGTTCCACCAGAAGGAGGGGCAGGAGGTCGAGCAGCAGGCGCACAGAATGCACTCGTACAGACCGTCCAGCTTCTCGCGCTCTTCCGGGGACTGCAGACGCTCGATCGCCGGGGCAGGCGCGTCGTTCTGCAGGAAGGGTTTCACCTTCTCGTACTGCTTGTAGAAGATGCTCATATCGACGACGAGGTCACGGATGACCGGCAGGCCGGGCAGCGGGCGGATCACCAGCTGGCCGCCCTTGAGGCCGGCAGCGGAGATCGGCGTGATGCAGGCCAGGCCGTTCTTGCCGTTGATGTTCATGCCGTCGGAACCGCAGACGCCTTCACGGCAGGAGCGACGGTAGGAGAAACCCTCGTCCTGCTCCTTGATCAGGGCCAGCACGTCCAGGACCATGATGTCCTTGCCGCCGGTATCGACCTGGAAGTCCTGCATGAAGGGCGCAGCGTCCTGGTCCGGGTTGTAGCGATAAACGCTGACTTTCAGAATGTTGGCTTGCGACATATCAGCCACCCTTAATAGGTACGTACTTTGGGTTCAAACGCCGGAACTGTCTTGGGCGTGAAGTTGACGTCGCGCTTGGTAACGCGTTTCTCACCCGGGAAATACAGGGTGTGGCACAGCCAGTTCTCGTCGTCACGATCTTCGAAGTCTTCGCGGGCGTGCGCGCCACGGGATTCCTTGCGGACCTCCGCTGCGATCGCGGTAGCCTCGGCCACTTCGAGAAGGTTCTGCAGTTCCAGCGCCTCGATACGCGCGGTGTTGAAGGCCTGGCTCTTGTCGGCGATCTTCACGTTGGCGATGCGCTCGCGCAGGTCGGCCAGCTGAGCGATGCCTTTCTGCATGTACTCGCCGGTACGGAATACGCCGAAGTAGTTCTGCATGCAGTTCTGCAGTTCTTTACGCAGCGGAGCCACGTCTTCGCCACTGCTGCGCTCGTTTACGCCGGACAGGCGCTTGAGCGACAGCTCCAGGTCGGTTTCCGAAGCACCGCGGTGCTCGATACCTTCCTTGAGGGCTTTTTCCAGGTGCAGGCCGGCAGCACGACCGAACACGACCAGGTCGAGCAGCGAGTTGCCGCCGAGACGGTTGGCACCGTGTACGGATACGCAGGCGACTTCGCCGACCGCGAACAGGCCGTCGATGATGGTGTCGTTGCCGTTGGCATCCTGGGTGATGGCCTGGCCATGAATGTTGGTGGCAACGCCGCCCATCATGTAGTGGCAGGTCGGGATCACCGGCACCGGCGCGACGACGGGGTCGACGTGGGCGAAGGTCTTCGACAGTTCACAGATACCCGGCAGGCGGCTGTGCAGCACCTCCTCGCCCAGGTGATCGAGCTTCAGCAGCACGTGGTCCTTGTCCGGGCCACAGCCGTTACCGGCCAGCACTTCCTTGACCATGGAGCGGGCGACCACGTCGCGGCCGGCCAGGTCCTTGGCGTTCGGAGCGTAACGCTCCATGAAGCGCTCGCCATGGGCGTTGATCAGGTAGCCACCCTCGCCACGGCAACCTTCGGTCACCAGCACGCCGGCACCGGCGATACCGGTCGGGTGGAACTGCCACATTTCGATGTCCTGGACCGGCACGCCTGCACGCAGGGCCATGCCGATGCCGTCACCGGTGTTGATCAGGGCGTTGGTGGTGGACGCATAGATGCGGCCAGCGCCACCCGTGGCCAGCACCACGGCCTTGGAGCGGATGTAGACGGTCTCGCCGGTCTCGATGCAGATGGCGATGATGCCGACCACGGCGCCATCCTGGTTCTTCACCAGGTCGACGGCGTACCACTCGTTGAGGAACGAGGTGCCGTTCTTCAGGTTGGCCTGGTACAGGGTGTGCAGCAGCGCGTGACCGGTACGGTCGGCCGCAGCGCAGGTACGGGCAGCCTGGCCACCCTTGCCGAAGTCCTTGGACTGGCCACCGAACGGACGCTGGTAGATGCGGCCCTGCTCGGTACGGGAGAACGGCAGGCCCATGTGTTCCAGCTCGAACACGGCTTCCGGGCCGACGGAGCACATGTATTCGATCGCGTCCTGGTCACCGATGTAGTCGGAGCCCTTGACGGTGTCGTACATGTGCCAGCGCCAATCGTCGTTCGGGTCGGCCGAAGCGATGGCGCAGGTGATGCCGCCCTGGGCGGAAACGGTGTGAGAACGGGTCGGGAAGACCTTGGTGACCACAGCAGTCTTGTGGCCGCCTTGCGCCAGTTGCAGCGCGGCGCGCATACCAGCGCCACCGCCGCCAACGATGATGGCGTCGTAGGAAAGAGTACGAATGCTAGACATGGATCAGATACCCCACAGAATCTGCACGCCCCAGACGAAGTACGCGAACATGGCGATGCCGCAGACTGCCTGGAACAGGAAACGCACAACGGTTGCCCACTTGCCCAGCGCCATCGGCGTCAGGTAGTCAGTGGAGATGGTCCACATGCCAACCCAGGCATGTACACCGAGAGCAACCAGCCCGAGCAGGCTGAAGATGCGCATCCAGTTCTGGGAGAACAGACCATGCCAGTCAGCATAGGTCAGGCCGGGATTCGCAACGAGGTAGCCCAGCAGGAAAAGGAAATAAGCCGCGAGAACGACCGCAGAAACGCGCTGAGCCATCCAGTCATAGAGGCCCGAACGCGAGAAGTTCGTGACATTGGTTACCATACCCACACCCCCGCCAGCACGATCAGCACCGCGGAAATCGCGATGACGATTTTCGAGCCCAGCTTGCCGCCCTCGAGCGTCTCGCCGATACCCGCATCCATCACCAGGTGGCGCACACCGGCGACCAGGTGATAAAGCAATGCGGACAGCAGGCCCCAAATCACAAACTTGGCCAGCGGACTGGTCAGGCACGCCTTCACCTGCTCGAAGCCTTCCTCGGATGCCAGCGACTTGCCGAGTGCGTAAAGCAGCACAGCGATGCCGACGAAGAGGATGACGCCAGAGATACGGTGGAGAATGGACGTGTAAGCAGTGATTGGGAGTTTGATGGTCCTGAGATCTAGGTTTACAGGTCGTTGGCTATTCACGGCTTTTTTTTCACACTGAGGCCCCTAACAATCAGGGCAAGTTGTCGGGAAGTGCACTGGTCAGGTACCCCTCACCAAGGGAGTGCCGACCTCCAGAATACGGGCTTCAGGGCCCCTGGCAGTCGGGCGCTGAGTATAGACAGTTAGCTGACTAATGACAACGGAAAGGCCTCCCCCTAAGAGCGGATTGCGCTCCTTATATAAAAGGCGTAAATAGCGCCCTTTTTCAGCGAAAAACACCCCGCAAACCCCTCTCCTACATGGGTTTCTTCAAATTGACATTCGCATTTATCTCACTATAGTGGTGCGGGCCCTGCGTGGGGGGCTGTCTGATGATTTCAAGCATAAATAGGAGGCCGCTATGGCTGACAAAAAAGCGCAGTTGATCATCGAGGGCATTGCCCCCGTCGAGCTGCCCGTTCTGTCCGGTACCGTAGGTCCCGATGTAATCGATGTGCGGGGCCTGACCTCCACGGGTCGCTTCACTTTTGATCCTGGCTTTATGTCTACCGCCTCTTGCGAGTCGAAGATCACCTACATCGACGGCGACAAGGGCGTGCTGCTTCATCGCGGCTACCCCATCGAACAACTGGCCGAAGAATCCGACTACCTGGAAACCTGCTACCTGCTGCTGAATGGCGAATTGCCCAGCGCCGAGGAGAAGGCCAAGTTCGTCAGCACCGTCAAGAACCACACCATGGTTCACGAGCAGCTGAAGAGCTTCTTCAACGGTTTCCGCCGCGACGCCCATCCGATGGCGATCATGTGCGGTGTAGTGGGCGCCCTCTCCGCCTTCTATCACGACTCCCTGGACATCAACGACCCGCACCATCGCGAAATCTCCGCGATCCGCCTGGTCGCCAAGATGCCCACCATCGCTGCCATGGTCTACAAGTACTCCATGGGCCAGCCGATGATGTATCCGCGCAACGACCTGAACTACGCGGAAAACTTCCTGCACATGATGTTCAACACCCCGTGCGAGATCAAACCGATCAGCCCGGTACTGGCCAAGGCCATGGATCGCATCTTCATCCTGCATGCGGACCACGAGCAGAACGCCTCCACCTCCACCGTACGCCTGGCCGGTTCGTCCGGTGCCAACCCGTTCGCCTGCATCGCAGCCGGCATCGCCGCCCTGTGGGGCCCGGCGCACGGCGGTGCCAACGAAGCGGTACTGACCATGCTCGATGAGATCGGCGATGTCTCGAACATCGACAAGTTCATCGCCAAGGCCAAGGACAAGAACGATCCGTTCAAGCTTATGGGCTTCGGCCATCGCGTTTACAAGAACCGCGACCCGCGCGCCACCGTGATGAAGCAGACCTGCGACGAAGTCCTGAAGGAACTGGGGATCACGAACGATCCGCAACTGGAACTGGCCATGCGTCTCGAAGAGATCGCCCTGACCGATCCGTACTTCAAGGAACGCAACCTGTACCCGAACGTCGACTTCTACTCGGGGATCATCCTCAAGGCGATCGGCATCCCGACCAGCATGTTCACCGTGATCTTCGCCCTGGCGCGCACCGTCGGCTGGATCTCCCACTGGAAGGAAATGCTCTCCAGCCCGTACAAAATCGGCCGTCCGCGCCAGCTGTACACCGGCTACGAGCAACGCGACTACGTCTCGCTCGACAAGCGCAAGTAAGACGTACCGCTCCAGGAAAAGCCCCGCACCCGCGGGGCTTTTTCATGGGCGCCAGCCAGGCATGCGAGGCAAGCGGCCACTATCGCCACGCCCCCGCTCACGCACCGATGCGCCCACCGGGCGTGCCCCCTCGCGCCACCGCAAGGCCCGCCCCGGCTGCCGCACGAATGAAAAGGCCCCGCATCGCGGGGCCTCTTTTCAATACGACCGTTCGTTCACTTCTTCTCGGCGCGTTCACGCAGGTGGCTGATCGTATTGAACGGCGCATCGACCACGAAGCTGTTGGCCAGCCAGGATGGCACGCTGCCGCCCGGCTCGGTGTGCACCTGATAGGTCACTTCCACCTCGCCCGGGCCCTTGGGCACGAACTTCCACACCCCTTCCACGGCCGCTACGCGCACGAACCCCTTCTCTTCGGGCAGGTACTTGGGCTCGCCCTTGAGGGTGCGGGTCAGGCTGCCATCGGCACCTTCGGTGGTGGTGGCGTGGATCACCGAGTCACGCGGGGTGACCGGCCAGGGGGTATTGAAGCGGGTGTAGGTCCAGCTGTCGGCGCCTTCCGACTTGAGCAGTTTCTGCTGCTCGCACTCGTGGATCCAGGCGCAGGAGCCGGAAACGTCTTCCTGCAGCTTGCGCAGTGTGGCGACGTCGGTCTTGAGGGTGGCGACCCCGCGATAGGCCTTGTACTTGGAACCGGCCACCTCGCTCAGGTACACCTTGATGCCGTCCTCGTCCTTGGCCAGCTTCCAGTCCTCGGCATGGGCAGTTGCGGCCATCAGCGCCGTTGCGCTCAACCCGCAGATCACAGCGATTCGTTGCAGCGAAACCATCTTTGTTCTCCTTCTTATGATGACCAGCCGTCGTCCGTCCGGACGGCTACTGGATAGATTGACTGACCGCCACGGCCGTCTCTTGTTCCAACCAGCCCAGCAAACGTATCGCCTCTTCCCGGCTGTCGCCACAGACAAAAGGATCGGCATCGAAGTCGCTGCACACCTTCGGGCGGCTTGGCTGGCCGAAGATCGCGCAAAGGTGCTCGGCGGAAAGATGGACGCACCGCTCCCCCGCCGCCTTGCCATTGGGCATGCCGGGGATGGGAGAACTGATGGAGGGGGCTATGCAACAGGCGCCACAGCCTGCACGGCAGATCATGACGGGGGCCTCTCTGTAAGCCACGGCCGATGAAGGGCGCGAATTCTACCTGCGCCCCCAGAGAAATGGGATATCCCCCAATCAGCCCAATGGAAGTCTCACCCTGAACAGCGTTCCCCGCCCCGGCGTGCTGCTCACCTGCAACTCCGCACCGAGGATGTCCACCGCCAACTGGTGGGTCAGGTGCAGGCCCAGCCCGGTGCCACCCGAACCGCGCCGCGTGGTGAAGAAGGGGTCGAAGATGCGCGCCAGGACCTCCTCCGTCATTCCGCAGCCGTCGTCCTCCACTTCGATCACGCAATGGCGGCCCCCGTCATCGATATCCGCACGCACCCGCACGGTGCCGCTCTCCCCTGGCGCGAAAGCGTGCACCAACGCGTTCTCGATCAGGTTCTGCACGATCTGCCCCAGCGGCCCGGGGTAGCTGTCCAGCATCAGGCTCGGCGGCAGGTTGAGCAGTACCCGGTGGGAGGTGGCCTTGAGCCGCGGCGCGAACACCAGCATCACCTCATCCACCAGCGCCACCAGGTCGAAACGTCGCCGCTCCACACTGGCGCGGTCGGTGGCCAGTTGCTTGAAGGCACGGGTCAGCAGTGCCATGCGCCCCAGGTTGGCGAGGATGATCGCCAGCCCCTCAGCGTTGCGTTGCAGGAACCGCTCCAGCGCAGAACGCTGCAACCCCTCCCGGAACCCCTGCTCCAGCTGCTCCCGGCTCTTGTCCAGGGCCGACGCCGCCACGCTGGCCGCGCCGATGGGCGTGTTCAGCTCGTGGGCGACCCCCGCCACCAGCGTGCCCAGGGAGGACAGCTTCTCCGCCTGGATCAGCGCCCCCTGGGTGCGCTGCAGCGCCTCAACCGTATCGGTGAGCTGCCGGTTGCTCTGCGCCAGCTCATCGCCCCGCGCCTCCAACCCGGCCAACGCCCGATCGCGGTCGGCCTCCGTCAAGGCCAGTCGCAGGACCACCGCCAGGCCCACGAAGAGCATGAAGGCGCCGAACGCCAGCATCTGCCAGAACACCTGGAGCCGCAGGGACTGCAGGATGTCCACCGGCAACAGCGACACCAGCAACCAGTCACGCCCACTGTCACGCTCCGCGCCATCCGGGTCGTCGCCGCTGTCGCCCGGATCGAAGCGGACGAAGGCCCAGAGCCCGGCAGCGTCGATGAACTGCCCCGACGGCTGGCTGCGCATCCGCGCCCAGCTCTGCGGGTAGCGGCTGGCGACCGTATCCTGCGGGCGGTCGAGCATGAACCCCCACGCCTGCCCGGGCTTGCGCGAATAGATCCAGTAGCCCTCGAAATCCACCAGCTCCAGGTAGCCGCCGTAGCGGGTGGAAATCTGCCCGACCCGGTCCAGCAACACCTGCCCCAGGTAATTGAGCACCAGCACCCCGCGTGGCCGTCCGGCCTTGTCGAACAGGGGCGTCGCCGCCCGCAACGTCGGCTTCAGCGGTCGCTCCAGTTGCCCACGCTCCTGGTTCAGGTCGAAGCGCGACAGGTAGAACGCCCCCGGTGGTAACTGCATCGCCTCGACGAAGAAGTAGCGATCCGCCTTGTTCTGCAGCTCGGAGTCCGGGACCCGAACCGCCCGCCCCTCTCGCAGGTCCACCCGCACCCGCTCCTGGCCGCGCTCGTCGAGCCAGCGGATCTGGTCGTAGCGCCCGGAGCTCTGGGAAAAGTCCAGCATCAGCCGCCGCAACAGTGCCAGGTCCTGCGGGTCGCCGCGTTCCAGGGCGGCGCCTATCGCCGGATGCTGGGAGAGGAACAGGAGATTGCCGCGCAGGGAGGCAACATAACGATTGAGCACGCCCAGCCCCTCGCTGAGGCTGGCTTGCTGGTCGTGCAGGCGCGGCGCCAGCTTGGCGTCCAGCAGGCGGTCATAGAGCAGCACCGTCAGCACCAGGATCAGCAGCGCCCAGGGCAGGAACAGCGTCAGCAGGCTGCGCAGCAACACCCGACGGGAGAAACGCTGCAGCGAGTCCGGACTCATCCGCTGCGGGGCCCGGCCCTGTCGGCGAGCCAGCCGATCAGGCGGTCACAGGGCATGGGCCGGGCGAACAGGAAGCCCTGGGCTTCGCTGCAACCGTTGCGCAGCACCCACTGCGCCTGGCTCTCGGTCTCAACCCCTTCGGCGATCACCTGCATGCCGACCCGCGCGGCGATCTGGATCACCGCGTCGGCGATCAGCGCCTCGCCTTCCGCCTCGTCGATCTCGACGATGAAGCTGCGGTCGATCTTCAGCCGGTCCGCCGGCAGCCGGCGCAGGTAGCTGAGCGAGGAGAAGCCGGTGCCGAAATCGTCGATGGCGATGGTCACGCCCATTTCGCGCAAGGCCTTGAGCTGCTCGCAGACCAGCTCGAAGTTGCGCATCGCCACCGACTCGGTGATCTCCACCTCGATCTGCCGGGGCGATACCCCGGCGTTCTCCAGGTGCAGGCTGAAACGCTCGATGAAGTCCCGCTGCAGCAATTGCGGCGCCGAGACGTTCACCGCCACGCGGATGTCCGCATGCCCGGCCTCGGCCAGCCGCGCCGCCTCACGCAACGACAGGCGCAGCAGCAGGTCCCCCAGCGGCAGGATGTAGCCGGTGGCCTCGGCCAGCGGGATGAAGCGCCCCGGCGGCACCATGCTGCCATCCTCCTGGCGCCAGCGGGCCAGGGCTTCAACGCCCGTCACGCGGCCATCCGGCAAATGCAACTGGGGCTGCAGCTCGATGCCGATGCGCCCGGCATCCACGGCATCGCGCAGGGCCAGGAGCATGCGGTAGGACTCGGCGTGTACCGTCTGCAATTGCGGGTCATGCACCAGGTGCTGGTCATGGCCCAGTTGCTTGGCCTGTTTCAGCGTCAACAGCGCCGATTGCAGGGCCACGCTGGCATTGCCGACGAAATCCGCCAGGCGCAGGGTCACGCTGCCCAGGCTGTGCACCTGGCCCAGTTCGTAGGGACGGTTGCTGCGGCGGAACAGGGCGACGATGTCCGCCGCACGCACCCGGGACTCGGGCCCCAGCACGGCGAACAGGTCGTCCTTGATCCGCGCCACCAGCACCTCGTGCTCGAAGGCTTCGCGCAAGCGCTTGGCCACCAGGCCGAGGATGAAGTCGCCATAACCCGTGCCGAACGCGATATTGGCGCCGGAGAAATCGTCGATGTCGATCAGCACCAGCACCTGCTTGTCCCGGTCCTCGCTCTGCAGGACCAGGTCGAGCATGCGGATCAGGGCGTTGCGGTTGGGAATCCTCAGCAACTCGTCCTGGTAGGCCATTTCCTCCAGGCGGCTGAACAACGAGACGTTGTACAGGCCACGGCTGATGCTGGCGCTGAACACCTTGAGCAGCTCCAGTTCGGTATCGTCCAGCTCGCGCTCGGTGCGGACGTAGCAGGCGTAGTCGGCGCCGGCCTGGAAGCGCGAGAAGAACAGCACGATGCCCTGCTCCACGCGCAGCGTCTGCTGCGCCTGCAGGCACTGGCGCAGCAGCGCCGCCACGTGCGGGCGGCCAAGGCCGTCGAGGTCGCCGTCGAGGGCCTGCACGTAGTCACCGGTGGCGCCGACCACCCGCACCTCATCACCCGTGGCGTAGCCACCCGGCTCCGGCTCGACGCGCATGCAGACGAGCCCCTCGATGCCCACATCCAGCAACGTGGCGATCTCGGAGAGGATCTTGGTCGCCAATTCGCGGGTATTGCGCGAGCAGAACAGCGAGTTGCTCGACTCGACGATCGACTGCAGGCCGCGCCGCGCCCGGGCCACGGCCTGCAACTGGGCGAAGGCGCGGATGCCCGAGGTGAGCACCGTGAGCAGGCGCTCGGCGGTCATCTCGCTCTTGGTCCAGTAGTCGTTGATGTCGTAATCGCGCATCACCTCGTGCACCGGGGCCGTACCCGGCTCGCCGGTCAGCATCACGATGCGCGCCTCGGCGTTGCCGATCACCTCGCGCAAGGTTCTCACCAGGCGCAGGCCGGCATCCTCGCTCTCCATCACCACATCCAGGAGGATCACCGCGATATCGCGACGCTCGGCAAGGATCGCCGCCGCCTCACGCAGGCTGAATGCCTGGATCAGCTCGATGCGGCCACCCTCGATCTCGAGTTCGCCCAGGGCGAAGGCGGTGGCGCGCTGGAAATCGGCATCGTCGTCCACCGCCAGCACGCGCCAGGCCGGGCCGGAATGCCGCACGGGGGTATCGTCGTCATCGGAGAGGAACAGCAACTGATCATCCATGAAGGCCGGCTCGCAACGGAGGGGAGATCACCGCGACCGAACGGTCGCCTCGGCAGTATAGACAGCCTCCGGTGCTCGCCTCAGGAGCCGGTGATCCCTCGCTCCCGCAGCGCCTGGCGCAACGCCTCGCCCACCGCAGAGCCTTCCGGGTAGAACACCGCCGGCTGGCCGATGGGCGCCGCGACCTCCACCCGCGTGCCGGGCGATGCCCGGTACCTGGCCCGCGACCAGAGGTGCACCCTGGAGCCGGCGGGCCGTGCCACCTGCAGGCGCTCGACGCCTGCTTCCAGCACCGGCGCCACCACAGCGTTGCAGCTACTCTTCGCTGCGGTGGGAATCCTTCAGCGGGTTGCCGATGGTGGTATAGCCGCCGGTGTCGGCGTGGTCGAGGGCGAAGCCCGAAAGCCCGCCGGAGAGCAGCCCCGGCAGCGCGCTGTGCAGGCCATCGTGGGCGTCCCAGGTCACCAGCTGGTCACCCAGCCAAATGCCGGTGGTCAGGCCCGGGCTGCGGATGTAGCCGGCGCGGGTGAAGGACAGCAGTTCCCCTTCCCCGCCGACCTCTTCCAAAGGTTGAGCCACGCCCACGCTTCCGGGAAGCGGTTGTGCAGCAAGGCCGCATCCTCGCTCGAGGCCGGGCGCGCCTCGAAGGGCAACGCCTCGCCGAAGTCGGCATCCAGCCGGAGAAGCCCCGGCCGAGCATCCCCGGGCCGGGTTCAGTCCGGCAGCGGCGCCTTGTGCCCGACCACGGAGGCGTGAGCCCGCACCAGGGCGGCCGGGCTGTCGCCGCTGTAGATGCGCGCGGTCAGGTTGCCCTCGTGCACCTCCAGGCCCACCCGAGCCGGGTCGCGCAGGTCGAACACCTGGTAGGCACTGGATTCGCTGAAGAAGGCGCGCAACTTCGAGGTGAGGAAATAGGGCACCGGCGCGTAGCTGCTCGACCAATCGCCACCGGCCCGTGCCGTGAGGTCCGCAGCCGGGGCGATGGGCTGCAGGCCACGGCCGATGCCCTGTTCCTGCACCAGGATGGGCAGGCGGCGGCCAGCCAGGTCGAAGGCGCTGAACGGCTCGCCGAAGCCGAAGAAGCGTTCGTCGGCGTCCCGCTGCCAGTTCAGGTAGAGGCGGTTGAGGCGCGGGTCATCCAGCGACACGGCTAGGCGCACACCGCGTCCGCCATCGGCCTCCAGCACCAGGGCATAGCCGCTCACGGCACCGTCGGCGCAACGCAGGTGGCCCCGCAGCACCAGCCGCTGGCCCGCCCCCTGGAAGCTGTCCAGGCTCTGCTCGCGGCAGAGGAGCTCCCGGCGCTCGTCGACGAACAAGGCACCACGGTGCTCTTCGACCTGGGCCTCGCCGATACCGGCGGCGAGGAAGCCACCCTCGGTGGCCCACAGCCGCTTGCCTGGGTCGCCCTTCGGGCTCAGCGCCAGGCCGTGGCCATTCCAGGCCAGGCGGTAGTCGCCGAAGTCGAAGTCACGGGGAATGGCGAAGGCCGATGGCACCACCAGTTCGGCCAGCACGGCGCGCTGCTTCCACATCTGCAGCCCCTGCCATCCCGCCGCCCCCGCCGCCGCTGCCAGCAACGTGGCCGCCGCCCCTTTCACCCACCTGCGCATCGCTCGCCCCTTTTCTTGTCCTGCACCGCCATTTAGTCTGGCGCGCATCCTCACATCGCGGAGTCACCGTCATGCCGGTTTGGCTGCAGACCGCCCTGTTGCTCACCCTGTCCAACGTCTTCATGACGTTCGCCTGGTACGGCCATCTCAAGACCCTGAACACCAAGCCCTGGATCATCGCCGCACTGATCAGCTGGGGGATCGCGCTGTTCGAGTACCTGCTGCAGGTGCCGGCCAACCGCATCGGCTACACGGCGCTGTCGGTCGGCCAGTTGAAGATCATGCAGGAGGTGATCACCCTCGCGGTGTTCGTGCCCTTCAGCGTCTACTTCATGCAGCAGCCGCTGAAGCTCGATTACCTCTGGGCCGGCCTGTGCCTGCTCGGCGCGGTGTACTTCATCTTCCGCGCCTGAGCCCGTTCACGCGCGGCGCGGCGGTCGTTGCGACCGACCGCGCCAGGCTCACTTCGGCGGTTCGAGGCGGGTGATCAGGCTGGAGGTATCCCAGCGCCCGCCGCCCTCGGCCTGGATCTCGCCGTAGAAGCGGTCCACCAGTTCGGTGACCGGCAGTTGCGCGCCGTTGCGCTGGGCCTCGGCGAAGACGATGGCGAAGTCCTTGCGCATCAGGTCCACGGCGAAGCCGAAGTCGAACTTGCCTTCGAGCATGCTCTGGTGGCGGTGTTCCAGTTGCCAGGACTGCGCCGCGCCCTTGCCGATCACCTCCATGGCCGCCGCCGCGTCGAGCCCGGAGCGACGGGCGAAATGCAGGGCCTCGGAAAGCCCCTGGAGCAGCCCGCCGACGCAGATCTGGTTGACCATCTTGGTCAGTTGGCCGCTGCCAACCGGGCCCATCAGCCGGGTCATCCGTGCGTAGCTGTCGATCACCGGCGCCGCCCGCTCGTAGAGTTCGCGCTCACCCCCGACCATCACCGTCAGCATGCCGCTCTCGGCGCCCGCCTGGCCGCCGGAGACCGGCGCATCGAGAAAGCCCAGCCCACGCTCGGCGGCCAGGGCGGCCAGCTCCTGGGCCACATCGGCCGAGGCGGTGGTGTGATCCACCAGCACGCTGCCGGGCTGCATGCCGGCGAAGGCGCCGTCCTCACCCAGCACCACCGCGCGCAGGTCATCGTCGTTGCCCACGCAGGTCATCACCAGGTCCGAGCCCTGCGCCGCCTCGCGCGGGGTGGCGAAACTGTCGCCACCGAATTCGTCGCACCAGAGCGAGGCCTTTTCCGGCGAGCGGTTGTAGACGCGCACCTCGTGCCCTTCGCACGCCAGGTGGCCGGCCATGTGGAAGCCCATCACGCCGAGCCCGATAAAGGTCACCTTCGCCATCTCAAACCCTCCTCTGTGCAAGTCCCTGGAAGCCTAACACGCGGTTTGCCGAGCCGCGAAAGCCCCTCCATACTCGCCCGGAAGTTGCCGCAACACCCCGCAAGCGCCAAGGAGAGCCCCATGCCGCACTGGCTGGTGATAGACCTGGAGGCCACGACCGAGGAAGGCGGCTGGCCCCTGGAAGACATGGAGATCATCGAGATCGGCGCCTCGATCGTGGCCGCCGACGGTCGCGAGGTGGACCATTTCCAGCGCTTCGTGCGCCCATTGCGTCGCCCCTGCCTGACCACCTTCTGCCGCCAGCTGACCCACATCAGCCAGGCCAGCGTCGACAGCGCCGCGCCGCTGGCGCAGGTCTGGCCGGCCTTCGAACGCTGGCTGCAGAACTACCAGCCACGCCTGGTCAACTGGGTCAGCTGGGGCGATTACGACCGCCGCCAGCTGGAGCAGGAGTGGCGCCAGCAGCAGGTGGTCAGCCGCCTCGCCACCATTCCCCATCTCAACCTCAAGCAGCACTTCGCCCGCGTCCGCCAGCTCAAGCAGCCGGTGGGCCTGCACACCGCGCTGCAACTGGCCGGCCTCAGCTTCCAGGGCCAGCAGCACCGGGCCCTGGAAGATGCACGCAACACCGCGCGCCTGCTGCCCCTGGTACTCCCGGCGACCTCCTGAAACGCCCCGCCGCATTGCCTAGTGACGCTGCAAAGCGGCTTGGGCATACTGGCGGGCCCTTTTTCCAACCCCTCTCAAGGATCCCTGCCATGTTCAAGGTCAACGAGTACTTCGACGGCACCGTCAAATCCATCGCCTTCGGCATGAGCGAAGGCCCCGCCACCATCGGCGTGATGGCCCCTGGCGAATACGAATTCGGCACCAGCCAACTGGAAGTGATGCACGTCGTCGCCGGCGCCCTGACCGTCAAGCTGCCGGGCAGCGACAGCTGGGAAACCTTCGCCGCCGGCAGCAAGTTCACCGTGCCGGCCGACAGCAAGTTCCAGCTGAAAGTCGCCCAGGACACCGCGTACCTCTGCGAATACCGCTGAGTTGCAATGTGGTGAAGAACCGGCCCGAGTGGCCGGTTTTTTATTGCCTGGATGCGGGGCCCCTGAAGCTCCGCAACGATGGGTTTCGCTGCGCTCGCGGAACGCCGCCCGACCCATCCTTGTATCTCGACTAATACCTCCACAGGGGTAATAGTCCCCGACTGATCATCGGGGGAGGGGCTGGAAGTCGTATCCATCCTTAGGCCACGAGCCTGCAACGTAGATAGTGCTCCGCCCCTCCACACTCACTCGAACAGCCCGAACGGTATCCAGAGCCTCGAGCTCGCATCTACAAGGTTGGGTCGGGTGCAGTGATGATCGCGTCTGAACGGATCGAGAGGAGAATCCATGCCCAGCGTCATCGGCATCGACATCGCCAAACACACCTTTGACCTCGCCACCCTGCAGCCCAACGGCAAGTACCGCACCAAGGCCAAGCTGGCCAACGACAAAGCGGGCTTCGCCGTCTTGCGCGACTGGCTGAACAAACACAGCGAACCCGGAGCCTGGGTCGTGATGGAGGCCACCGGCATCCACCATGAAGCCCTGGCCGAATGGCTGTTGGAGCAAGGCTATCGGGTCTGTGTCCTCAACCCGGCACAAATCGCCCACTACGCCCGTAGTCAGTTGCAGCGGGTGAAGACCGACAAGGTCGACGCCAAGCTGATCGCCGAATACGGCGAGCGCCATCAGGACAGTCTGCGTCCCTGGCAACCCGAGCCCCGTGCCGTGCGGCGTTTGAAAGCCCTGGTACGGCGCCTGGAGGACCTGCGCGAAATCGAGCAGATGGAGCGCAACCGCCTGGAAGTGGCCGATGCCAGCGTCCAGGCCTCGATCCAGTCGGTGCTGGAACATATCGGTCAGGAGATCGAAGAGACCCTCAAGGCGATCGACGACCACATCGACAACGACCCGGATCTGCGCGGCAAGCGCGACCTGCTGACCAGCATTGACGGGATCGCCGACAAGACCGCCGCCCTGCTCCTGGCGGAGCTGGGCGACCCACTGCGCTTTGCCAACAGCCGCGCCGTCACTGCCTTTGCCGGGCTCAATCCGCGGCTGCAGGAGTCCGGGAACCACCGGGGACAGACACGTATCTCCAAGACGGGCTCATCGCGCCTGCGGGCCGGCTTGTTCATGCCCGCGATCAGTGCCCTGACGTACAACGAGGCTGTCAGGGCCCTGAGCGAACGATTGAGGGCGAAGGGCAAGACCGGCAAGCAGATCGTCTGCGCCGCCATGCGCAAGCTGCTGAGCATCGCCTACGGCGTCTTGAAATCAGGCCGGCCATTTGACGCAAAACTGGCCCTTGCTCACTAGAAATCAAGACGGTATCTGCGAAGAGCCGTAGCCAGCGCGGCTACTCCCCTTCCCGGATCGCCACATCGATGCGCATGCCTTCCAGCTCCGCCAGGTACTCGGCGCGGCTGAACAGGCCGATGCAGGGCATCGCGCCACGCGCCGCCAGGGTGCCTGCGGCGAGCTTGCGCACCAGCGCCACGGCGGCCATGCAGGGGATGTTGGGGCCATCGTTGTCGTAGGCGACCAGTTCCCAGGTGAGCACCAGCGGCCGGCCCTCGCCATCCAGCCCGCGCAGCGTCACGAACATGCCGCTGAGGCCGTCGCCCAGGGGCTCCACCAGCACCGCCCCCCGGCGCAGCAGCGACGCCAGGCCGACGGCGTTGCGCACCAGCCCGCCGCGCACCAGCCAGGACAGCGCCCAGGTGCCGAACTGGGTGAGACGCAGGCCGACGCCGGCGCGGAAACTGACGTCGCGCACGCCCGGGTAGCGCGCGGGGAAGAGTTCGAGGTCGGGAATGTCGCAAACACCTATCCAGCGCGGCCCCATCGGCGCGCGGAAGGCATGCCGGCGCAGGCCCTGCCAGCCGTGGAGCGAGCCCCAGGCACCGTCCTGCCAGATTCGCACCGGCCGGCCGCAGTAGCCGAGCACCGCCTCGAGGGTCGACAGCCCCGGCGTCTTCTCCGAGGAACTGATGCCGTGCTCAATGCTGTCCAGCCGGCTGAAGCGCGGCAGCAGCTCGTCCACCACGGCCGCGCTCAGCCCCGGAACCGAGCTGGCGCCTGCACAGACCAGCAGGCCGCGCTCGCGGGCAGCGGCGTCCAGCCGGTCGATGCCGCAGACGAAGGCCCGCGCATCGGCCAGGTCGATGTAATGGCAACCAGCCTCCAGCGCCGCCTCGGCGACCCGGTAGTCCTGCCCCTGGAAGGGCCCGACCGTGGACACCACCACCTGGGCACCCAACTCGACGAAGGCCTGGGCCAACCCGGCCTGGTCGATATCCAGGCGTGCCGCCTCGCAACCGGTTTCCACCGCCAACGCCCGGGCCTTGGCCAGGTCACGCCCGGCGGCGATCACGCCGAGACCTTCGATACTGCGCAGGCGCCGCACGATCAACCGGCCGAAATTGCCGTAGCCCCCCAGCACCAGCACCCTCAATCCATCCTTCACCACTGACTCCCTGTGAGGCCGCTCAGGCCGTTTCTCTCGACGTGGAAAACTGCAACTCTGCCAGTCGCGCATAGAGCGGGCTGCTCAGCACCAGCTCCTGGTGGCGGCCGATGGCGACCAGTCGGCCCTGGTCGATGACCGCGATGCGATCGGCACTCTGCACCGTGGCCAGGCGGTGGGCGATCACCAGCGTGGTGCGCCCGCTCATCACCTCGGGCAGGGCCTGCTGGATCAGGTGCTCGCTCTCGGCGTCCAGCGCACTGGTGGCTTCATCGAGGAGCAGGATCGGGGCATCCACCAGCAATGCACGGGCGATGGCCAGGCGCTGCCGCTGGCCACCGGAGAGACCGATGCCGCCGTCGCCCAGGTGCGTCTGGTAGCCCTGGGGCATGCGCTGGATGAATTCGTGGGCGTGGGCGGCCCGTGCCGCGGCCTCGACTTCGGCCTGGCTGGCAGCGGGCCGGCCGTAGCGGATGTTGTCCTCGACGCTGCCGAAGAACAGCGCCGGGCTCTGCGACACCAGGGCGAAGCAGCGACGCAGGTCGGCCGGGTCCAGGCGCTGGATCGGCAGGCCGTCCACCCGCACTTCGCCCTCGGTGGGATCGAAGAAACGCAGCAGCAGGTCGAAGAGCGTGGACTTGCCGGCTCCCGAGGGCCCGACCAGCGCCAGGGTCTCGCCAGGGCGCACGCGCAGGTCGATGCCGTCGATGGCCAGGCTCTGCGGCCGCGTCGGGTAGGCGAACCGCAGGCCACGCAACTCCAGCTCGCCCTCGACCCGCTCGGGCAGGCGCAGCAAGTCGCTCTCGGGCGCCTTGATGGTGCTGCG
Source organism: Pseudomonas tohonis (assembly GCF_012767755.2). Classification (NCBI taxonomy): domain Bacteria; kingdom Pseudomonadati; phylum Pseudomonadota; class Gammaproteobacteria; order Pseudomonadales; family Pseudomonadaceae; genus Pseudomonas; species Pseudomonas tohonis. The sequence goes on along the minus strand of NZ_AP023189.1, from coordinate 2,451,660 downwards.
GGTCTGCAACAGTTCGGCGATGCGCTCGGCGGCACCGGCGGCACTCTGCAGCTCGCCGATCACCTCGCTGATGGCACCGAAGGCGGAACCGACGATCAGGCTGTAGAACACGAAGGCCGCCAGGTCACCGCCGGAGATGCGCCCGGCGATCACGTCCATGCCGCCGACCCAGAGCATCACCCCCACCGCGCCGAGCACCAGCACGATGACCACGGTGATCAGCCAGGCGCGCTGGGCGATGCGCTTGCGCGCGGTGTCGAAGGCGCCTTCCACCGTGCGGCCGAAGCGCTCGCGGTCCTGGGCCTGGTGGTTGTAGGCCTGCACCGTCTTGATCTGCCCCAGGGTCTCGCCGACGTAGCTGCCGACATCGGCGATGCGGTCCTGGCTCTGCCGCGAGAGGTTGCGCACGCGGCGGCCGAAAATGAGGATCGGCGCCACCACCAGTGGCAGCGCGACGACCACGATGCCGGTCAGCTTGGGGTTGGTGACGAACAACAGGGCGATGCCGCCGATCAGCATGATGCCGTTGCGCAGCGCCAGCGACAGCGAGGAGCCGATCACCGATTGCAGCAGCGTGGTGTCGGCGGTCAGGCGCGACTGGATCTCCGAGGCGCGGTTGGTTTCGAAGAAGCCGGGGTGCAGCTCGATCAGGTGGTTGAACACCCGCTTGCGGATATCGGCGACGAAGCGCTCGCCCACCCAGGACACCAGATAGAAGCGGCTGAAGGTACCCAGCGCCAGGGCCACCACGAGGACAAAGAACAGCAGGATCGAATGGTTCAGCGCTTGCGGTGACTGTGTCGCCAGCCCCTGGTCCACCAGCAGGCGGATGCCCTGCCCCATCGACAGCGTGATGGCGGCGGTGAACAGCAATGCCAGCAGCGCACCGATCACCCGCCAGCGATAGGGAGCGACGAAGCGCGCGGCCATGCGCAGGGCGTTGCGCTGGCGAGAGGAAAGCAGACCCATTGCGAGGACTCGTTCGGGAGGAGGCGCCACTCTGCGGTTTTTCCCGGCGCGGCGCCAGCGGCATGGAACCGCTCAGTGGTCGGCGTGGAGAAAGCGTCGTTCGTGGTCGGGGTCCGGCAACAGGCAGACCTCGTGGCGACCGAACAGCCGGTAGCGGTTCAGCGCGATGCGGTCGTAGAGCCAGTCGCGCAGGAACGCCGGCACCACGCGCGCCACCGAGGCCAGGCGCCACGGCCACGGCAGCTGGCGGGCGATGCGCAGCACTGCATCGGAACGCACGAACAGATCGCGCCCCTCGACGTAGGCCATGGTGTCGAAGTGGTCGGTGGGCATGCCATACCAGCGCAGGATCGCCTGGCCTTCGGGGGACTGCACCGAGGCCAGCTTGAACAGGCGCTCGCGGTCATGACGGATCAGGAAGCGCGCCCAGCCATTGCACAGCTTGCACACGCCATCGAAGAGCACCACCCGTTCGCCGGGCTGGATGTGGGGAGGAAAGGAATCGGCGCTCATCACGCGCTCCCGCTCGGGAAAGGATGGTGCGGATACTAGCAGGCGCCGATTCAACGTTCTGCGAAGCGGTAGTGCCCGATGATCCGGTAGCGGAAGAGGATGTCTTCCTCCTGCGTGCCCCGCCCGATGTTGTGCAGCGCCAGCGGCGCGCCATCGGCACCGGTGCGGTCGGACAGGATGCCGATGTGCTGCAGGCCGCGCCCCAGGTCCCAGGTGACGATGTCGCCGGGGCGGTAGCTGGCGGCCTGGTCGCTGGGGGTCAGCGCCATGCCCTGGCGCTTGAACCAGGTCATCAGGTTGGGCACGCGGCGATGGTCGATGTTCGGGTCGGGGCGCTTCAGGCCCCAGTTGCGCGGGTAGGCGGAAAAATGACTGCGCATGTCCTCGTGCACCACTTTCTGCAGGTCCAGGCCCTGCTCGCGCAATGCGCGGATCACCACATCGGTGCACACCCCGGTGGCCAGCGGTACGTCTCCACCGGGGTAGGCGATGCGCCGGTAGACCGGGTCGTAGCTGAGGGTCACGCCGATCTGGGCACGCGCCGAATCCACCAGGCGCCCGGCATCCACCGCCGCCTCGGCCCCCAGGCTGGCCAGCAGCAGGCACAGGCAGAACAGTCGCTTGAACATGATCAGCCTCGCCCTTGCGGGAATTGCGGCAGGGCATCGTCGATGTCCCACCAGTTGGCCTTGGAGGCCACGTAGGCGTGGTTCGCGGGGCGCGTGGCCAGCTCGCCTTCAAGCAGGCCGGCGCGGATGCGCAGTACGCCGGGAGCCTTCTCGCTCTGGCTGTAGAGGGGCGAGCCACACTGCTCGCAGAACACCCGCTGCTTGCCCGGCGAGGAGCTGAAGGCGCGCAGCAGCCCTGCTCCGGCGAGCAGGCGGAAGCGCGTCTCGTCCACCGGGATATTGGTGACGAAGGGCGTGCCCTGCGCCTTGCGGCACTGGCTGCAGTGACAGATCTGGATCGGCGCCAGCTCGCCCTCGATTTCGAAGCGGACTCCGCCGCACAGGCAACCACCCTGGACCATGTTTCCCTCCTCGGACAGGTGTGCAGCGGCAAGAGTAGCGGAGCGGAAGGCAACGGAAAATGCCCGATGGTGTGAGCCATCGGGCCAAGGGTATTCAGCTGTGCAAAGGAGCCTGCCGATCCGGGATTCCACCCCCGACGCCCCAACCATAAGCCCTGAGGAGAATGCGCCGGGGGTGGAAGCACCGGATCGGCAGGCCCGGCCAACCTTAAGGATCGGCCTGGGGCATTGCCAGGGGCGCCCGCCGCTTGCGCTTTAGGTCGGTTCCCAGCGCGCTGTAGTCATCTGCCGGTCAGGCCTCGGCGTCGATTTCGCCGCCCCAGCCCAGCGGGTATAGCAGCTCTTCCTTGTAGCCCGCCCAGACGCGCACCGCATCGGGGAAGGCGTCGTCCAGCTGCGCGTCACCGCTGTCCACCAGCAGAGGCCGGCCCTCGAGGGTGCCGAGCTTGCGCTTGGTGGCCACCACCCGCAGGCGTTCGAGGCCGATGGCGCGCAGCACGCGCGGGCTGATCTGCTGGTTGCCGCGGCCGATGATGTGGCCCTGGCCGCCGATGGCGGTGACCAGGAGGAAGGCCGGATGGCCATCCACGAGTGCGAACAGCTGGGCCTCGGTGACGTCACGGGCGATCACCTGCCCGTTCTCGATCACGTCCACGCCGAGCAGGGTGGTCTCCAGGCCGAGGTTGCCCGCCAGGCCATGCAGGGTCGAGCCGGGGCCGAAGACATAGCGCACGCCTGCCTCCCAGCTGTCCGCCAGCCAATCGGCGAGTTCGACCAGCACCAGTTCCTCGGACTCCATGCCCGCCTGCTTCACCTGCTGCATGAAATGGCCCTCCACCGGCACCGTCAGCTCGCCGTACCAGCGCGCCGCCACCTTGCCGTCGCGCAGGGCGGCCTCGTCGAGGTCGCGCACCTCGCCGCTGGCCAGACGCACCAGCCCGCCCTCCACCAGGCGTCGCGCCAGCTCGCCAGCGGCGCGCGGGCTGATGGCATAGACCCCGGAATGGATCTTCACCCCCGCCGGGATGCCCAGCACCGGCTGGTCTTCACGGGCAACCGCGCTGACGTCCCGGGCCGTGCCGTCGCCGCCGGCGAAGAGGATCAGCGACACCCCCGCCTCCTGCAGCGCCACCACGGCATGGCGGGTGTCGGCGGCGCTGCTGGTGGCAGCCTCCAGGGCTCCGACCAGGCGATGACGGAAACCCATGCGCGCCAGGAGGTCAGCGCCCATGGCGCCGGGGAAGGTGAGGAATTCGAGGCGCTCCGCCAGGGGCAGCAGGGACTCCAGCGCCAGGCGCGTGCGCTCCTCGGCACGAGGCAGTGCGCCACGCGCCAGGGCCTCGGCGGCGACACCGTCGCTGCCCTTGAGTGCGGCCGTGCCGCCCAGCCCGGCCAGGGGATTGATGATCAGGCCCATACGGAATGTCGACATGCCAACCTCTTCGCTGAACTCTCGGCCCGCGCTGCGGGTCAACCTGTGGGGCCGGACGGTCAGCGCGATTGGCACAATCGCTGCAGATACCCTCCGGTCCCATTGCTTTACGGCGTAATACTGGCGCCTGACTGTCACTGCGCGTTCATCTATGGGACCTAGACTGCGCGCACCACCTGATGAGGAGACAGGCCATGAGCTTGCAGAACAGCACTTCCACCCGCCGGGTCGTTCCACTTCAACCGCAGCAGCCCGTTGGCGGCGCGATCATCGACGCGCAAGGTCGCGAGATTCCGATCACCGAAGGCATGATCCAGCATGCCTGCAAGGAACTGGACAAGCAGTCGGTCAGCACCCGCAAACAGGCCTGACCCCGCTTCGCTCCACTCCGAAGGCCCGGGCACCTGCCCGGGCCTTTTCATTCCAGCGTCCAGGCCGGCGATCAGGCCAGCTCGGCGCCCAGCGCCCTCACCCACTGCGCCAGTTGCGGCGCCTCGCCCTGGAGCCGGACCCGCAGGCCGTCGATTTCCCGGCGCACCGGGTAGTGCTTGCGCAGGGCGTCGAAGGCCCGGCGGCGCTGCGCGGCATCGCCCACCAGGCTGCGGCGGAAGTCGGCGTCGTCGCGGCGCGGGTCGTACACCGCGCGGCACAGCATGGCCAGGGCCCAGACCGGGTCGGCGCTGGCGTCCAGGGTCAATTCAGGCAGCCAGGATGCGGGCAGCAGCTCATCCAGATGCACACTTTCCTCGAGGCCCCGGGCACGGCAGAACGCCTGGTAGATCTGCGCGGTGCCGCGCAGCTTGCCGTCCAGGCTGTAGCCGGCGATGTGCGGCGTGGCGATGCGGCACAGCGCGGCCAGTTCCGGGTCTGCCTCGGGCTCGCCTTCCCAGACGTCCAGTACCGCGCGCAGGTCCGGCCGGCTGCGCAGCGCATCGCGCAGTGCCGGGTTGTCCACCACCGCGCCCCGGCTGGCGTTGATCAGCCAGCAGCCGGGCTTCAGTCGCGCCAGTTCAGCGGCCCCCAGCAGATGGTGGGTGGGATGGGCACCGCCCTTGTCCAGCGGCGTATGCAGGCTGATGGCGTCGCATTGCTCCAGCAGGGTCTCCAGGTCGACGTAGTCGCCGCCTTCGGCCGCCTGGCGCGGCGGGTCGCAGACCAGCACCCGCCAGCCCAGGCCGCGCAGCACCTCCACCAGGCGCCCGCCTACCTGGCCGGCACCGACCACACCGTAGGTACGGGTCGTCGGCGACACGCCCTCGTCCTCGGCCAGAGTCAGCAGGCTGCCCAGCACGAAATCCACCACCCCACGGGCGTTGCAGCCGGGGGCACTGGACCAGGCGATGCCGGCTTCGGCGAACCAGTCCAGATCCAGGTGATCGGTGCCGATGGTGCAGGTGCCGACGAAGCGCACAGCGCTGCCTTCCAGCAGGGCGCGGTCGACACGGGTCACAGAGCGCACCAGCAACACCTCGGCATCGCCCAGGGCGGCCCGGTCGATGGCCCGCCCTGGCAGGCGGCGGATGGGGCCGAAGGCGCCGAAGAAGGCGTCGACCAGGGGGATGTTTTCGTCAGCAAGGATTCGCATGGCGCTCTCCGGGGGCAAGGCGGCCATTCTACGGAATCCACCCACCCGGCGTCGCCTCGCGGGCATGCATCGCCCCCTCTTTCCTGACTGCGCCGTCAAGGCGTAGACTACGCGGTCTTTCGCCTCCGCTGCCCTCTATCGCCGGCATTCCCCCTGCCACGGCCAGGCCAGCGCCCGTTGCGAGCCCATCGCAGCCAGGCATGCCCACCCCGTGGGCCACAAGCAATACGGACGCCACCGCCGTACCGGTGAACGCTTCACAGCCAGGGAAAGACCCCCCGTGACAATCCAGACTCGCCTCGACCGTATCCGTCGCGAATTGCGTGCCCTATTCACCCTCGCCCTGCCGATCATGATCGCCCAGCTCTCCCACTCGGCCATGGGTTTCGTCGACGCCGTGATGGCAGGCCGCGTCAGCCCGCGCGACCTGGCCGCCGTGGCCCTGGGCAACTCCATCTGGGTGCCGGTGTTCCTGTTGATGACCGGCACCCTCCTGGCCACCACCGCGAAAGTCGCCCAGCGCCATGGCGCCGGCCAGGACGCCGAGATCGGCCCGCTGGTGCGCCAGGCCTTGTGGCTGGCGGTGGTGGTCGGCATCGCCGGCGCCGGCCTGCTGCTGTTTGCCGAGCCCGTGCTGCAGTTGATGGGCGTGGAAGAAGACCTGGTGATCCCGAGCATGGGCTACCTCCACGGCATCGCCTTCGGCCTGCCGGCGGTGGCCCTCTACCAGGTGCTGCGCTGCTACAGCGACGGCCTCGGACGCACTCGCCCGAGCATGGTGCTGGGCATCTGCGGGCTGCTGCTGAACATCCCCCTGAACTACGTGCTGATCTATGGCCACCTGGGCTTCCCGGCCATGGGCGGCGTCGGCTGTGGCTGGGCCAGCGGCACCGTCATGTGGTTGATGTTCTTCGGCATGCTGGCCTGGGTGAACATCGCCAAGGTCTACAAGCCGAGCGGCCTGTTCACCCGCTTCGAGATACCGCGCTGGGCGGTGATCCGCCGCCTGCTGAGCGTGGGCCTGCCCATCGGCATCGCGATCTTCGCCGAGTCGAGCATCTTCGCGGTGATCGCCCTGCTCATCGGCGGCCTCGGCGCCAACGTGGTGGCCGGGCACCAGATCGCGCTGAACTTCAGTTCGCTGGTGTTCATGATCCCCTACTCCCTGGCGATGGCCGTGACCGTACGTGTCGGCCACTCCCTGGGCCGCGGCACCCCGCGTGACGCGCGCTTCTGCGCCGGCATGGGCATGGCCGTGGCGCTGACCTACGCCTGCCTCTCGGCCAGCCTGATGCTGCTGTTGCGCGAACAGATCGCCGCCATCTACACGCCGGATGCGCAGGTGATCGCCGTGGCCGCGTCGCTGATCGTGTTCGCCGCGCTGTTCCAGTTCTCCGATGCCATCCAGGTCACCGCCGCCGGCGCCCTGCGCGGCTACCAGGACACCCGGGTGACCATGGTCCTGACGCTGTTCTCCTACTGGGGCATCGGCCTGCCCGTCGGCTACCTGCTGGGGCTCACCGACTGGCTGGGCGAACCCACCGGCCCGCGCGGCCTGTGGCAGGGGCTGATCGTCGGCCTGACGGTGGCGGCGGTGATGCTGTCGTTCCGCGTCGCCCGTAGCGCACGCTCGCGCATCCGCATGGGCGAACGGCTGGGCGTGGCGGAGCCGGCCTGAGGTCCGGTGGCCCCCGCGAGGGTGACGGGGAACGGGCGCGCACCCAGGGCCCCGTCACCCTCCGCGCAGGCGGTGCTCCGCCCGACAACCGCACCGACATGCCCCCAGACAGCAAGAAGCCCGCATCAGGCGGGCTTCTTCGCATCCGGGGCGGGCCTCATTCGGCTTTCTTGCGGATCCAGTACAGGTAGGTACCGGCCTCTTCGCCCTGCTCCACCAGCTCGTGGCCGAGGAACATGCAGAACTTGGGGATATCCCGCCGGGTCGACGGGTCGGTGGCGATGACCTTGAGCAGGCCGCCGGACGGCAGGTCGCGCACCTTGTTGTGCAACATCATCACCGGCTCAGGGCAATTGAGGCCGGTGGCATCGAGAATGGCATCAGGCTGATCGGACATGGGGTACTCCAGGAACAGGTCGCCATTGTGGCGTAAAGCGCCGGGCGCGCCCAGCCCGGCCGATGCCCGGCACGGCCGGGCGTGGGGCCTCAGCGGTCCAGGCGACGCAGGTGGCAGGTCACTTCCTCGCGGTCGTGATAGAGCTGCTTGCAGGCGATGGACACCTTGATCCTGCGCTCGCGGAAGCTGTCTTCCAGGCGCTGCAGCAGGCGCTGTACCTCGGCGTAGCGCTGCTTCATCGGCAGCTTGAGGTTGACCACCGCCTCGCGGCACAGCCCCTCGCCTATCCAGGTCTCCAGCAGCGCGGCGTTGCGCGCCGGCTTCTCGACGATGTCGCAGACCATCCAGTCCACCGGCTGCTTCGGCTTGAAGGTGAAGCCGTCGACCATCAGGTGCTGCACGAGCCCGGTATCCATCAGGCTTTCGGCCATGGGGCCGTTGTCGATGGCGGTGACCAGCATGCCGCGACGCACCAGCTGGTAGGTCCAGCCACCGGGGGATGCGCCGAGGTCGACGCCCGTCATGTCCTCGGAGAGCCGTGTTTCCCACTGCTCGCGGGGGATGAAGGTGTGCCAGGCCTCCTCCAGCTTCAGCGTGGAGCGGCTCGGCGCCTCGCGGGGGAACTTCAGGCGCGGGATGCCCATGGGCCAGAGCGCGGAGTTGTCCGCCTCGGCGACGCCGGCGAAGACCTCGCGTCCGCTGCGGAAGGTCAGCAGCAGGCGCGGCCTGCTCGGGTCATCCACCAGGCGCCCGGCCTTCTCCAGCGCCTTGCGCAGGGGCGCCTCGAACTTCTTGCAGAAATTCGACAGCTCCTTGCCTTCGTTGGTGTCCAGCACCTCCAGCCACAGGCTGCCGCACACCGGGTAGTCGGCCAGATGCGCCAGCAGCACGCTGATGCGATCGGTCTCCGGCAGCGCCAGGAAGCTGCCGCGGGCCCACTGGCGCGGGAAGATCAGGCGCGAGAAACGCTGCCCGCGCATCAGGCGCTCGGCGCCGTCGGCATCCTGGCAGATGAACTCGGCACAGGCACTGTTGGCCTTGCCCTTGGCGTAGCCGGGCACGTCCAGTCGGGCGGCCAGGTCGGATATCTCGGCGCACACCTCGCCCTCGAAACCGGGGCGGCAGTGCAGGAACAGGCTATTCATCGGGGTGTCTCCTTGGCCGCGCACTATAGAGCCGAAGCGCCCGATTTCACACAGTGGTCGATGGAAAAATCCTACGCCAATAGTGATGAGACAGAAGGAACCCTCACACGGAAGCAGGGGTCCAGAACATGGCGGGACCCGCCAAGTAGAGCTAGCTTTCCAGGGTTCCGCCCCCTGTATCGGCCCATGCCGTATGGGCCCAAAGGAGATGCCAAATGCCTTCCTTGGATAGCCTGAACAGCCGCCGCACCCTCGAGGTGGACGGCAAGACCTATCACTACTTCAGCCTGCCAGAGGCCGCCAAGAGCCTCGGCAGCATCGACAAGCTGCCCCTGTCCCTGAAAGTGCTGCTGGAGAACCTGCTGCGCTGGGAGGACAACGAGACCGTCGGCCGCGAGGACCTCCAAGCCCTGGTGGCCTGGCAGAAGACCCGCAGCTCCGAGCGCGAGATCCAGTACCGCCCGGCACGGGTACTGATGCAGGACTTCACCGGCGTGCCCGCCGTGGTCGACCTGGCCGCCATGCGCGACGCCGTGGCCAGGGCCGGCGGCGACCCTCAGAAGATCAACCCGCTTTCGCCGGTGGACCTGGTGATCGACCACTCGGTGATGGTCGACCGCTTCGCCAGCCCCGAGGCCTTCGAGCAGAACGTCGAGATCGAGATGGAGCGCAACGGCGAGCGCTACGCCTTCCTGCGCTGGGGCCAGAACGCCTTCGACAACTTCAGCGTGGTGCCGCCGGGCACCGGCATCTGCCACCAGGTCAACCTGGAGTACCTGGGCCGCACCGTCTGGACCCGCGACGAGGACGGCAGGACCTACGCCTTCCCCGACACCCTGGTGGGCACCGACTCCCACACCACCATGATCAACGGCCTCGGCGTGCTCGGCTGGGGCGTGGGCGGCATCGAGGCGGAAGCGGCCATGCTCGGCCAGCCGGTGTCGATGCTGATTCCCGAGGTGATCGGCTTCAAGCTGAGCGGCAAGCTCAAGGAAGGCATCACCGCCACCGACCTGGTGCTCACCGTCACCCAGATGCTGCGCAAGAAGGGCGTGGTGGGGAAATTCGTCGAGTTCTACGGCGACGGCCTGGCCGACCTGCCCCTGGCCGACCGCGCCACCATCGCCAACATGGCACCGGAATACGGCGCCACCTGCGGCTTCTTCCCGGTGGACGAGATCACCCTCGGCTACCTGCGCCTCTCCGGCCGCCCGGAATCCACGGTCAAGCTGGTGGAGGCCTACTGCAAGGCCCAGGGCCTGTGGCGCAGCGCCGGCGACGAACCGGTGTTCACCGACAGCCTGTCCCTGGACATGGGCACGGTCGAAGCCAGCCTGGCCGGGCCCAAGCGCCCGCAGGACCGGGTGCCGCTGACCCAGGTGGCCAGCACCTTCGACGACCTCATCGCCCTGCAGCTCAAGCCCAGCGCCAAGGAGGACGGCCGCCTGCTCAGCGAGGGCGGCGGTGGCACCGCCGTGGGCGGCAGCGTGCAGAGCGGCGTGATGGACTACGAATACGAGGGCCGCACCCATCGCCTCGGCGACGGCGCCGTGGTGATCGCCGCCATCACCTCCTGCACCAACACCTCCAACCCCAGCGTGATGATGGCCGCCGGCCTGGTGGCGAAGAAGGCCGTGGAGAAGGGCCTGACGCGCAAGCCCTGGGTGAAGAGCTCCCTGGCGCCCGGCTCCAAGGTGGTGACCGAGTACTTCGCCGCCGCCGGGCTGACGAAGTACCTCGACGAACTGGGCTTCGACCTGGTGGGCTACGGCTGCACCACCTGCATCGGCAACTCCGGTCCGCTGCTGGAGCCCATCGAGAAGGCCATCCAGCAGGGCGACCTGACCGTGGCCTCGGTGCTCTCCGGCAACCGCAACTTCGAAGGCCGCGTGCACCCGCTGGTAAAGACCAACTGGCTGGCCTCCCCGCCGCTGGTGGTCGCCTACGCCCTGGCCGGCAGCGTGCGCGTGGACATCAGCCGCGAACCGCTGGGCGAAGGCAAGGACGGCCAGCCGGTGTACCTGAAGGACATCTGGCCGAGCCAGCAGGAGATCGCCGAGGCCATCGCCAAGGTCGACACCGCGATGTTCCGCAAGGAGTACGCCGAAGTCTTCGCCGGCGACGACAAGTGGCGCGCCATCCAGGTGCCCGAATCGGACACCTATGCCTGGCAGGCCGACTCCACCTACATCCAGCACCCGCCCTTCTTCGCCGATATCGCCGGCGCGCCGCCCCGGGTGGAAGATGTGCACCGGGCCCGGGTGCTCGCCCTGCTGGGGGATTCGGTGACCACCGACCACATCTCCCCGGCCGGCAACATCAAGGCCGACAGCCCCGCCGGGCGCTACCTGAGGGAAAACGGCGTGGAGCCCCAGGACTTCAACTCCTACGGCTCGCGACGCGGCAACCACGAGGTGATGATGCGCGGCACCTTCGCCAACATCCGCATCCGCAACGAGATGCTCGGCGGCGAGGAAGGCGGCAACACGCTGCACGTGCCCAGCGGCGAGAAGCTGGCCATCTATGACGCCGCCATGCGCTACCAGGCCGAAGGCACGCCGCTGGTGATCTTCGCCGGGAAGGAGTACGGCACCGGTTCCTCCCGCGACTGGGCGGCCAAGGGCACCAACCTGCTAGGGGTCAAGGCGGTGATCGCCGAGAGCTTCGAGCGCATCCACCGCTCCAACCTGGTGGGCATGGGCGTGCTGCCGCTGCAGTTCAAGGACGGCACCGACCGCAAGAGCCTGGGCCTGACCGGCAAGGAGACGATCGGCATCCACGGTCTCAGCGGCGTGGAACTGCGCCCACGCATGCCACTGACCCTGGAGATCACCCGCGAGGACGCCTCGCTCGAGAAGGTCGAGGTGCTCTGCCGCATCGACACCCTCAACGAGGTCGAGTACTTCAAGGCCGGCGGCATCCTCCACTACGTGCTGCGCCAGTTGCTGGCCGGCTGACCTGGGAGTCCTGTAGGGGCGCATTCAAGGGCGGGCGAAGGAATTCGCCCCTACAGCCTCCTCAATCCTGCAGGGGCGACACCAGTCGCCCCAAGACCGCTCCCACCTGTGGGAGCGGTTTCAACCGCGATGGGCTCGGTGCCGAAGAATCGCGAACGAATTCGCTCCCACCCATCCCACCCTGCAGATCAGTTGCCATTCGGATAGTGCCGCGCCAGGAAGCCCAGCAGATGGGCGTTCACCTCGCGCGGCTTTTCGTTCTGCAGCCAGTGCCCGCACCCGGCGATCACGTGCTGCTCCAGGCCGGGCACGCTGCGCGGCATGGCCTTGATGCCGTAAGCCTCCAGGGTGCCGACCGGGTCCTTGTCGCCGATCAGGAACAGGGCGGGCTGCAGCACCTGCCTGCCCTGCAGCGGCTCGGTGCGCTGCCAGTTGCGCTCGAAGTTGCGGTACCAGTTGAGCGCACCGTGGAAGCCGCGCCCCTCGAAGGTCTTCAGGTACTCGGCGAAGGCCGCCTCGTCGCACCAGGCCGGCAGTTGGCCGGGGTCCTGCATGCCGTCGAACAGGGTCGAGCCGGCGGGCTTGTCCTGGAGGAAGAAGTCCCGGGGCACGGCGGCGGAGCTGTTGTGCATCATCATCCGCAGGGTGCGCGGGATGTCGGCATCCAGCTCGCGCTCGGCGACGCCCGGCTCCTGGAAATAGAGGATGTAGTTGAAGCGCCCGGCGAAGTGCTGGCGCATCGCCTCGGTCGCCGGTTGCTTCGGGCGGCCGCCGAAAGGCACCGCCATGCCGACCACCGCCTTGACCCGCAACGGCTCCAGCAACGCCAGGTGCCAGGCCACCGGAGCGCCCCAGTCATGGCCGATGACGCAGGCCTCATGCTGGCCGAGGGCGTCCATGGCGGCCTGGATATCGCCGCAGAGGGTGATCAGGTCGTAGGCTGCGGGATCGCTCGGAGCGCTGCTGCTGCCGTAGCCGCGCATCTCCGGCACCAGCACGCGGTAGCCGGCGGCCAGCAGTGGCTCGATCTGGTTGCGCCAGGAATGCCAGCACTCGGGAAACCCATGCAGCAGCCAGAGTGGCCGCCCATCCTCGGGGCCCGCGCAATACAGCCCCAGGCGGATGCCGTTGACCTCCAGCAGGCGATGTTCGAGCGCGCTCATGGGCTTTCCTCAATCGTTGCGGTGCAGGCGCCCACTATGACAAAGGCACGCCCGGGGGCGTGCCTTTATCGATGCCGCGAATGCCCGGGACTCATCAGCCCTGGGCGGTGGCCCAGTCGATCAGCCCGAACTGCCAGGTGGCGAGGATCAACAGGCCGAAGCCGATGCGGTACCAGGCGAAGGCCGCGTAGCTGTGGTTGCCGATGAACTTGAGGAGCGCGCGCACGGCGATCATCGCGAAGATGAAGGAGACCACGAAGCCCAGGGCGAACACCGGCAGGTCGGAGGGCTGGAACAGGTGGCGGTACTTGTAGCCCGAGTACACCGCCGCGCCGACCATGGTGGGCATGGCGAGGAAGAAGGAGAACTCGGTGGCTGCCTTGCGCGACAGGCCGAACAGCAGCCCGCCGATGATGGTGGCGCCGGACCGCGAGGTGCCGGGCACCAGCGCCAGGCACTGGGCGAGACCCACCTTGAGTGCCTGCTTCCAAGTCATGTCGTCCACCGTCTCGGCCTGGATCAGGTGATCGCGACGCTCGGCCCAGAGCATGATCACCCCGCCGATGACCAGCGCCGTGGCCACGGTGATGGGGTTGAACAGGTAGTGGTGGATCAGGTCGGCGAAGGCCACGCCCAGGATCACCGCCGGGAAGAAGGCCACCAGCAGGTTGCCGGTGAAGCGCTGGGCGCTGCGCTCGCGGGGCAGGCCCACCACCACGTCGAAGATCTTGCGCCGGTATTCCCAGACCACGGCGAGGATGGCGCCGAGCTGGATGATGATGTTGAACGCCTGGAAGCGCTCACCACCGAAGCCGATCAGGTCCGCGACGATGATCTGGTGGCCGGTGCTGGAGATCGGCAGGAACTCCGTGATGCCTTCGACTACGCCCAGAATCAGGGCCTGGAAGGCCGTCCAAAAATCCATTGGTTCTCCCCAAGGCTCGCCCGATGGCGGCCTGCTCGAAAAGGTGTGTGGTGTGGCCCGGACGGGTACCGTGCGCGGCTGAGACCAGCCACGGGAACGCGGGTTCCCGGCCGACGATCTGCATCAGGTTTGCCGGCCGAATGCCGAAATGCTATCAGACATGCTGTGGATTCGCGCGTGACAACGAGCGCGCAGGAGCGCGAAATCCGGCCGCAGAACAATAACGAGTCAGGAGCCCCCGACCATGAACCTTCGCAGTCTGCCCATCAGCCGCCGTCTCTGGCTGATCCTCGTCGTCGCGGTGTCGATGCTGGTGGTTCTCGGGATGCTGATGCTCCAGCAGATCCACAGCGACCTGCTGCATGGCAAGGAACTCAAGACCCAGCACGTGGTGCAGACCGCCGCCGGCGTGCTGCAGCACTTCCAGGCCCAGGAAGCGGCCGGCACCCTGCCCCGCGAAGAAGCGCAGAAGCAGGCCATGCAGGCCATCCGCGCGCTGCGCTATGACAAGACCGACTACTTCTGGATCAACGACCTGACCCCGCGCATGGTCATGCACCCGACCAACCCGAAGCTGGAGGGGCAGGACCTCTCCGGCTACAAGGACCCGGATGGCAAGCCGCTGTTCAACGACATGGTGGCCGTGGCCCGCGGCAAGGGCGCGGGCTTCGTCGACTACCGCTGGCCGAAGCCGGGCGCCAGCGACCCGGTGCCCAAGGTGTCCTACGTGCAACTGTTCCAGCCCTGGGGCTGGGTGATCGGCTCGGGCATCTACATCGATGACATGCAGGAGGAATTCTGGTCCCAGGCCCTGCGCGCCTCCTTCATCGGCCTGGTGATCGCCCTGATCATGGCGGTGCTGGTGGTGGTGATCGCCCGCAGCATCACCCGCCCGCTGCAGGACGTGGTGGCGGCCATGGCCAACATCGCCAGCGGCGAAGGTGACCTGACCAGCTCGCTGGATGGCCAGGGTCGCGACGAGATCACCGCGCTTTCCGGGCACTTCAACGCCTTCACCAGCAAGCTGCGCGGGGTCATCCGCCAATCCCTGGACGCTGCCGGCGCGCTGGACCAGGCCGCCGGCTCCCTGGGCGGCATCGCCAGCAACGGCCAGCGCCACAGCGAGCAGCAATCCCAGCAGATGGAGCTGGTGGCCACCGCCATCAACGAGGTCACCTACGGCGTACAGGACGTGGCGAAGAACGCCGAGCACGCCGCCAGCGAAGTGCGCACCGCCGAAGACCAGGCGCGCCTCGGCCAGAGCAACATCGACGCCAGCCTGCGGCAGATCGGCCAGCTCTCCGACACCATCGCCCAGGCCGTGGAGGTGATCCGCTCGCTGGCCGAGGAAAGCTCGCAGATCGGCACCGTCCTGGAAGTGATCCGCTCCATCGCCGAGCAGACCAACCTGCTGGCGCTCAACGCCGCCATCGAGGCCGCCCGCGCCGGCGAGCAGGGCCGCGGCTTCGCCGTGGTCGCCGACGAGGTGCGCCTGCTGGCCCAGCGCACGCAGAAATCCACCGCCGAGATCCACGGCATGATCGAGCGCCTGCAAGGCAACTCCGAAGCGGCGGTGAAGGTGATCAACGAAAGCAGCCGCGCCTCGCAGCTGACCGTGGAGCAGGCCAGCCAGGCCGGCGAGAGCCTCGGGCAGATCGCCCAGTCGTTGCGCAACCTCACCGGGCTCAACGCCTCCATCGCCAGTGCCACCCTGCAGCAGTCCCACGTGGTGGAGGACATCAACCAGAATGTGACCCAGGCAGCCAGCTTGGCCCATGACAATGCGATGGCTTCAGAGCAGACTAGCGCCGCCAGCCAGCAGCTCAGCCAACTGGCCGAGCAGTTGAACCGCTTGCTGAGACAATTCCGCGTTTGAGGACCGGCATGGGCAACATGGAACACCAGGAGGTCGACCTCGGCCAGCAGCAGAACCAGGACCTGATCTGGGACCTGGACAGCATCGCCCGTCGCGAGCTGGCCGAGCGTTTCATCCGTCTGTTCGAGAACCGCCTGTGCGTGTACTCCGAGTCCACGCGCCAGCTGTACACCAACTACAGCCTGCACTTCCCCGCCGACCTCGGGCGCAAGATGGTGGTGCTACCCAACCCCTACGCCTTCCACGACACCCTGCACGGGATCGAGGCCGCCGCGGTGCTCAAGACCGGCCTCTTCGTGCTGCCCGGCGTGGTCCTCGGCAAGCCGGGGTTGCTGCTCAGCACGCGCATCGAGGAAGGCGGCCCGAAGCCCAAGACCATGCCCTTCAAGCCGGCACTGGCGCAGATCATCAGCAACCAGCGCAAGCGCGGCGACGTCTTCCTGCCGATCCTGATGAAGGGTGACCTGCGCGAGTTCGACCAGCAGATGCCCTACATCCACCTACACCGCCTGCAGGTGCACAAGCTGCCACGCCTCTCCACCTTCGAGCGCGACGACATCCAGCAGAGCATCACCCGCAAGCTGCTGATGCTCTACCGCCAGGCCGACAGCCTGGTCTGCTGAGGCTTGTCCCGGATGCCCGGCGAACCGGGCAGCACGGACAAGACCGGGCGCCCTCCTCCTGGCTAGAGTCGGATCACGACCCGCCAAGGATTCCGTTGCCATGCCCTGGTACCTCGAAGCCCCGCTGAGCATCATCGCCGGCCTGCTCCTGGCCAACTTCATCGAATGGTTCTTCCACAAGTACGTGCTCCACGGCCTGGGCCGGGTGCGCGGGCGCTTCTGGAGCTTCCATTTCCACGAACACCACGGCAACGCCCGCCGCCACGCCTTCCGCGACCCCTGCTACGAGCGCTTCCCGCTGGGCTGGCACGCCCAGGGCAAGGAAGCCTGGGCGCTGCTGCTGGCGAGCCTGGCCGCCAGCCCGCTGTGGCTGGTGGCGCCCTGGTTCACCGCGACCCTCTGGTACGGCGCGGCGAACTACTACCGCACCCACCGCCGCTCCCACGAGGACCCGGACTGGGCACGCCGCCACCTGCCCTGGCACTACGACCACCACATGGGGCCCAATCCCCACGCCAACTGGTGCGTGACGCGGCCCTGGTTCGACCACCTGCTGGGCACCCGCGAGCCGTACCTGGGCACCGAGCGCGAGCGCCAGGACCGGCAACGCCTGGCGGCCAGGGCGCCCGGGGCCGGCTGAAGCCGCTACAATCGGCGGCTCTTTTCACGAGGGTCGCCCGTGTCGCCACTTGAACTCTTCGCCGCCGCGCTCGGCGTGCTCGCCGTCTGGCTCACCACCCGGCAGAACCGCTGGTGCTGGCCCATCGGCCTGGCCATGGTGCTGATCTACGCCTGGATCTTCTTCGAGGTGAAGCTCTACTCCGACATGCTGCTGCAGGTGGTCTACGCCGTGCTGCAGCTCTACGGCTGGTGGCAGTGGACCCGGGGCGGCGAGCGCCACGAGGGCCGCGAGGTGACGCGCCTGGTACGCAGCGGGCTGCTGCTGGGCCTGGCGCTGGGCACCGCCGGCAGCCTGAGCCTGGGCTACCTGATGGCCACCCACACCGACGCCGCCGCGCCCTGGCTGGACGCCGCCCTCACCGCCTTCAGCCTGGTGGCCCAGGTGTGGATGGCGCAGAAGCGCCTGGAATGCTGGGCACTGTGGATAGTGGTGGACGTGATCTTCGTCGGCCTGTTCCTCAGCAAGGCGCTGTACCTGACCGCCGCGCTCTACGCGCTGTTCACCCTGCTGGCCGTGCACGGCTGGCGGCAGTGGCGGCAACCGCAGGCGAGCCCGGCATGAAGGTGGTGGTGCTGGCGGGGCCCGAATCCAGCGGCAAGAGCTGGCTGGCCGGCGAGATCGCGACGCGCTTCGGCGGCCAGGTGGTGGGGGAGTACGTGCGCGAGTTCATCGACGAGCAGCAGCGCGACACCTGCTACGCCGACATCCCTCTGATCGCCCGTGGGCAATTGCAGCGCGAGGACGCGGCGCGGGCCGAGCGGCCGGCGCTGCTGGTGCTGGATACCCACCTGCTGAGCAACATCCTGTGGAGCCGCACGCTGTTCGGCGACTGCCCGGCCTGGTTGGAGACGGCCCTGGCCGAACGCCGCTACGACCTGCACCTGCTGCTGAGCCCGGAAGGCGTGCCCTGGGTGGGCGATGGGCAGCGCTGCCAGCCGGCGCTGGCCGAGCGGTTGGCGTTCTTCCACGCCAGCGAGGCGTGGCTGAAGGTACAGGGGCAGCGCTACGTGGTGGTGGCGGGGAATTGGGCCGAGCGCCGCGAGGCAGCGCTGGCCACGGTGTCAGCCTGGCTGGCCGAATAGCAGGCCGCCCCAGGCCACCAGCAGGCTGGTGACGACGCCGATGGTCAGAGGCCGGCGCAGGGCCGGGTACCAGCCCGGTGCAAGGCCCAGGCGCACGGCACGCAGGTCGGCCAGGTAAAGGCCGATGAAAGCCGGGATGAACACGGCCACCGCCAGGCCGGTGGGCAGCCCGGCGGCGATGGCGACCCAGCCGAACAATGCGGGAATCACCGAAAGGCCCAGTTGCAGGCGCGCGCGGGTGTCCTCCTGGCCGGCGCGCATGGCCAGCCCCCAGTGAATGGCGCCCATGAACGCGAGGATGACGGCGGCGTAGTCCAGCAACGCCGCCAGTACCAGGGGGCGCCAACCGATCGGGGTCAGCCAGATACCGAGTGCACCGGTGACGAAGGGCACCAGCCCGGCGTAGCCGAGCAGCCGGGCCAGGTGCGGCGGATGGGGAGCATCGAATGCATGCATGGGGCGGGTCCTAGTTGGGTTGCCTTCAGACTAGACAGGCCTGATACCAACCGCACTGTGCGCCGTCAACGGCGAGGCACGGGCAGGTCGATGCGCACCCGCAGGCCGCCGAGGGGGCTGCTGTCCAGGCTGAGGCGGCCGCCCCAGGCGTCGACGATGTCCCGCACGATGCCCAGGCCCAGGCCATGGCCGGCAACCTGCTCGTCCAGCCGCGAGCCCCGGTCGAGCACCGTCTCGCGCTGCTCCTCGGCGATGCCGGGGCCGTCGTCGTCGACGCTCAGGCGATAACCGCCGGCCTGCAGGGAGATGGACAGCAGCACCTGGGTTTCCGCCCACTTGCAGGCGTTGTCCAGCAGGTTGCCCAACAGCTCCAGCAGGTCCTCGCGATCCCAGGGCAGGCGCAGGCCGGGGGCGACATCCCAGTCCAGGTCGAGCCCGCTGTCATGGATCATCGACAGGGTGTTGAACAGCCCCGGCAACTCCGCATCGCAATCGAAATGCGCCCCTGGCAAGGCTTCGCCGGCCAGGCGCGCGCGGCCCAGCTCGCGAGCCAGGCGCTGCTGGATCTGCTCCAGTTGCTCGGCCAGGGCGGCGCGCAGCTCCGGGTGCTCACGCAGCTCGTCGCGGGACTCCAGGCTGACCAGCACCGCCAGGGGCGTCTTCAGTGCGTGGCCGAGGTTGCCCAGGGCATTGCGCGAGCGGCGCAGGGTGTCTTCGGTATGGGCCAGCAGGTGGTTGATCTGGCCCACCAGCGGCTCCAGTTCCAGGGGCACGCGGGCATCCAGCTCGCTGCGCTGGCCCTGCTGCAGCTGGGCGATCTGCCGACGCACCCGTTCCAGCGGGCGCAGCGCACGGCGCACCGTGTAGCGCTGCAGGGCGAGCACCAGCAGGAGTGCGGCGACACCCAGGGCGACGCCGGTCCACTGCACGCGGCGGAAGCTGTCCAGTACCGGCGTGTAGTCCTGGGCCACGGCAATGCTCACCTGGCGGCCGAAGCGGCGGTAGTCGCCCCGGTAGGTGAGCAACTGCTGGTCGTTGGGCCCGGGCAGCAGCTCGGCGGTCAGGCCCGGGCGCTCGGGCATGGCGAACTCGGCGTCCCACAGGGAGCGGGAGCGCCAGGGGGTGTCATCGATACGGATCAGGAAATAGCGCCCCGAATAGGGCTGCTGATGCGCCGGGTTGAGCTTCTGCTCGTCCAGCTGGATGCCCTTCGGGCCGCGCACCAGGGCGGCCAGCAGGCTTTCCGCCTCGCTGCGCAGGTTGCCCTCGAGGTGGCGGCGCAGGCCGTCATCGAACAGCCACAGGCTCACCTGGGCGAGCAAGAGCCCGACCACCAGCAACAGGGTCACCAGGCCGATGCTGAGCTGCCGCTGGATGGACCTCACTCGGTGGCACCGGTGAAGCGGTAGCCCTGGCCACGGCGGGTCTCGATCACGCTGCGCCCGAGCTTACGCCGCAGGTGGTTGACGTGAACCTCGATGACGTTGGAGTCGCGCTCGGTCTCCCCGTCATAGAGGTGCTCGGCCAGGTGGCTCTTGGACAGCAGCTGGCCCGGGTGGAGCATGAAGTAGCGCAGGAGGCGGAACTCGGCGGCGGTCAGGTCCACTTCCTCCCCGCCACGGGTGACGCATTGGCGGCCTTCGTCCAGCTGCAGGCCAGCCGCTTCGAGGTGTGGCTGGTTGGCCAGGCCCCGGGCGCGGCGCAGCAGCGACTGGATGCGCAGGGCCAGTTCCTCCGGGTGGAAGGGTTTGGTCAGGTAGTCGTCGGCACCGGCCTTGAGGCCCTCGATGCGCTCGGCCCAGGAATCCCTCGCGGTGAGGATCAGCACAGGCGTCGCCAGCCCGCCCGCCCGCCATTCGCGCAGCACGTCGAGGCCCGGGCGACCGGGCAGGCCGAGGTCCAGCACGATCAGGTCATAGGGTTCGCTGGCGCCCTGGTGGGCGGCATCGCGGCCGTCGGCCAGCCAGTCCACGGCGTAGCCCTGGCGGCCGAGCCCGGCCAGCAGCTCGTCCGCCAGAGGCACATGATCCTCAACCAGCAGCAGGCGCATCAGTCATCCTCCTCGTCCTTCAGGATGCGCCCGTCGCGGGCGTCCAGTTCCAGCTCCCGCACCACGCCTTCGGTGGTCAGCAGTTCGACTTCGTAGACATAGACATCGTCTTCCTCTTCCAGCTCCGCCTCCAGCAGGCGAGCCCCGGGGTACAACCCCAGGGCCCGGTGCAGCAGTTGTTCGAGGGGCATGATCACCCCTTCCTCGCGGAGCTTCAGGGCTTCGTCCTGGTCCAGGTCACGGGCCACCGCCTCGAGGGCGAAGACCGCCAGGACCAGGGCGAGGATGCCGCTGTAGCGCATGATCAGTCGCATCAGTCGTCCTGGTGATCCTTGAGTATCTGGCCATTGGTGGCGTCCAGCTCCAGGTCCCACTGCACGCCCTGGGGATCACGCAGTTCGACCTGGTAGATGTAGCGGCCGTATTCCTCTTCCAGCTCGGTCTCGTTGACGGTGGAGCCGGGGTGCTTGGCGATGGCGGCGGCGTTGAGCTTCTCGAACGACTGGATGGTGCCGGCGTCACGCAGCTTCAGGGCTTCGTCCGGGCCGAGGTCACGGGCCTGGGCGATACCGGCGGTGGCAGCGAGGGTGGCGACGGCGAACAGGGCAGTGAGTTTTTTCATGGTGCATCTCCTTGTGGGGGATATCTGTCTTGGATGGGTACACCTTAGCGAAGGCCAATTAACTCAAGCTGAATTTCCGGCCGCTCCGGTCGGTGCCATCGATACCCCGGGTCCCGCCAATCACTCCCCGGCCTCGACATGGATGCATCATTCACAGGATGAAGGCGCTTGGACTGGCGGCGCGGGCCACTATAATCGCTGCCTCGCTTTTTTCGGAGGCCCCCATGAGCGCCATCCACATCAAGTCGCCCGCCCTCACCCTGCGCGCCGGCAGCCGTGCCCTGGCACGCATCCGCGAGCGCGGCCTGCAGCCGGCCGACGTGAAGATCCTCCCCGGCGCCGCCGGCGGCCCCAAGGCGCTGGGCATCCAGGGCCTGGACCTGGCGCTGTTCGGCGACTGGCTGCCCCGCGCGCCCCAGGAGCGCTCGCTGATCGGCGCCTCCATCGGCTCCTGGCGCTTCGCCAGCGCCTGCCTGCCGGACGCCGCCAAGGGCATCAGCCGCCTGGGCGAGCTGTACACCGCGCAACGCTTCCCCAAGGGCGTGACCATGGCCGAGGTCAGCCGCCTCTGCGCGCAGATGCTCGACCACTTGCTGGAAGGCCAGGACGCCCATGTGCTGAGCAACCCGCACTATCGCCTCAACGTGGTGGTGGTGAAGAGCCATGGCCTGCTCGCCCATGACCGCCGTGGTGCGCTGGGGCTCGGCCTGGGCTCGGTGATCGGCTCCAACCTGCTGGGGCGCCCGCGCCTGGCCCGGCACTTCGAGCGGGTGATCCTGCATGACAGCCGCCTGGCCCCGCCCCTGGCCGCGCTGGAAGACTTCCCCTCGCGCTGCCTGGCCCTGGACGCCGGCAACCTCCGCCACGCCCTGCTGGCCTCCGGTTCCATCCCCATGGTGATGGAAGGCGTGCGCGACATCCCGGGCGCCGGCCCCGGCACCTACCGCGACGGCGGCCTGCTCGACTACCACCTCGACCTGCCCTACAGCGGCGACGGCGTGGTGCTCTACCCGCACTTCACCGACAAGGTGATCCCCGGCTGGTTCGACAAGGGCCTGCCCTGGCGACGTGGCGATGCAGTGCGCCTGCAGGACGTGCTGCTGCTCGCCCCCTCGCGGGAGTACCTGGCCACCCTGCCCCACGGCAAGCTGCCGGACCGCAAGGACTTCACCCGCTACCTGGGTGACGACGCCGGCCGCGAGCGCTACTGGCGCAAGGCGATGAGCGAGAGCCAGCGCCTCGGTGACGAATTCCTCGAATTGGTGGATGGCGGCCGCCTGGCCGAACGCCTGCAGCCGCTCTGATCGGCCCGATTGCCGCGCGGCCTGCCTCGGGGTAGGCTGCCGCGCGACGATTCAGGGAGAGAACCGATGAAGCTCGCCGTCGCCATCATCCATGGCATTGGCAACCAGCAGGACCTGCGCGACGACGACGGCCAGCACAGCTTCGCCCAGGGCCTGATCCGCGGCTTGCGCAAGCGCCTGGGCAGCGACGCCGAGCAGATCGCCTTCCAGAGCCTCTACTGGGCCAGCGTGCTGGACAAGCGCGAGCAGGCCTACCTGGACCGCCTGGAGCGCGAACCGGTTACCTGGCGCAGGTTGCGCGAGGCGGTGACGCTGTTCCTCGGCGACGCCAGCGGCTACCGCAAGGTCAGCCAGGCCTACGACACCACCTATGAAGAAGTGCACCAGTGCCTGCGCAACGGCCTCAACGCCCTGCGCGCCCGGGTCGGCCCGAATACGCCGCTGGTGGTGCTCGCGCACTCCCTGGGCGGGCACATCTTCTCCAACTTCGTCTGGGACCAGCAGAAACTCAACGACACCCCGAGCTGCCCGCGCGACCCCTTCATCGCGCTGGAGACCCTCGCCGGGCTGGTCACCTTCGGCTGCAACATCCCGCTGTTCACCTTCGCCTACGACCCCGTCCAGCCCATCCGCTTCCCCGGCCACTGCCTGGAGGAGCGGGTGCGCGAACAGGCGCGCTGGCTGAACGTCTACGCCCCGGCGGACCCACTCGGCTACCCGCTGCGGCCCCTGCAGAACTACACCGCCGTCGTGCAGGAGGACCGGGCCATGCCGGTCGGCCCCTGGTACAAGCGGCACACCCCCCTGAGCCATATGGAGTATTGGGAAGATGCGCGTTTTCACCGTTACCTGGCAGGCCATCTGCGCCAGTTGCTTGTTGCTTGCGATGAACCCGAGCCAGGCGGCGCCGGACGCACGCAGCCAGCAGGAGATCCTGGGGCTGCTGAGGTTCGTGGCGTCGAGTGGCTGCCTGTTCATCCGCAACGGCAGTGAGTACCCGGCGACCGAAGCCCGCGATCACCTGCAGAAGAAGCTCGACTACCTGGAGAAGAAGGGCCTGGTCGATTCCAGCGAGGACTTCATCGCCCGCGCCGCCACCGAGAGCAGCATGAGCGGCAAGCCCTACAAGGTGCGCTGCAACGGCCAGGAACAGCTCTCCGCGGAATGGCTGAAGGCCGAGCTGGCGCGCCTGCGCTCCGCCCGGCCCTGAACCTCAACCAGGCTGGCCGTCGACCCGCGCATGGCAGAACATCGGCGCGTAGTGCCCGAGGAACAGCGCAAAGGCGCCCAGCCAGCAGACGCCCGCCAGGGGTAGCGCCACGCTGGGCAGCAGCCCCGGCAGGAACACCCGCGCCAGCGCTCCGCAGTTGACCAGTGCGAAGGCGATGCCCATCGTCTTCGGCGGCGACAGCGGCCGGCCCGTGTGGCCCAGGCTGACGCGGGCCAGCATCGCCAGGATCAACCCGCCCATCGCCCCGACCGCCAGCGCATGCAACGGCAGGCTCGGGTTGCCCGTGAGCCCCAGGTGCCAGAGCGCCTGGCCGAGGGGCGCCACCACCAGCCAGGCGAAAGCCAGGTGCAAAGACCAGAGCAGCGGCACGCGCCAGATGCCCGCGTCGTACCAGCGCGCCAGGCGAACGGCGTTGCCCAGGGCCAGGCAGGCGAATGGCAACGCGATCCAGGCTCTGGCTTCCAGGGCAACGCCCGATGCGGTCAGCACCGCCACCAGCAACGCGCAACCGAGGGTGGCGCGGTCCAGCCAGGGCACGGCCTTCACCTGCTGGGTACGCCCCAGCCCGCGCTGGGTGAAGAAGGGAATCACCCGCCCGCCGATCAGGCCCATCAGTGCCGCGATCAACCACATCGCCGCGAGCACGCCCTGGCGTTGCATACCCTCCTCGCCCCGTGCCAGGCCGGCCAGCACCAGGGCATCGGCACTGCCGAGCAGGAGCAGCACGGCCACCACGGGATAGTTGTTGCGCTGGCGCACCTGCCAGAGGCTGCGGCCGATGACGAAGGCTAGCAGCGGCAGGAAGGCGACCTGCAGGGGAATCAGCACGAGCAGCGGTGCCTTCAGCAACCAGGCCAGGCGCGCGGCGAGCCAGAGGGCTGCGAGCCACATCAACGGGCGCCCGGAGAGCCCGGCCCTGCCCGTCCAGTTCTGCACGGCAGTGAGCAGGAAGCCGGCGATGATGGCGATGCCGAAGCCGAAAGGCATTTCGTGACGATGCCAGGCCAGCCAGCCACCAGCCGGTTGCCAGGCGCCGAGGTGGCCGGTCAGCGCCACGATCCAGAACGCCATGGCGATCAGCGCGAAGAGCCCGCCAGCCAGGAAGAAGGGGCGGAAGCCAAGGCGCCAGAGCGGCGCGATGGCCAGTTCCCGTTTACGGTCACGCAACTGCATGGAGCGCCTCCTTGCGCAGCTGGTATTGGGCGGTGAGGCGCATGACATAGCCGAGCTTCAGCAGGGTCGGCCCGAAGATGACCATACCGTGGAAGGCGATCAGCGGCAGCAGCCCGAAGAACTGGTCGAGCAGATAGCCGCAGAGGATGCCGACCAGCAGCATGACCAGGCCAATCCAGAGCACCTGGTTGGCGAAGCGCAGAAGAGCATCGGGGGAGTTGAAGAAGGTCATGGTGGTTTCCTCGTTCAAGGCCCGGCGCCTCGTGAGCGCCGGGCGGGGTCGATCAGCTGTCCAGGGCGCTGGCAGGGCCGAAGAACTCGTAGTGGCATTGCCCGTCGGGTACGCCCAGGGTCTTCAGGTGCTTCTTCACCTGGGCCATGAAGGGCTTGGGCCCGAGGAAGTAGGCGTCCAGGTCGCGCTCGGCGGGTAGCCAGCCCGACAGGCGCTCGAGGGTGAGGAAGCCGGTGGCGTCGGCACGATCGCTTTGGGACGGCTCGCTGTAGCAGACGAAGTGACGGAAGTTCTGGCGCTGGGCGGCGATGTTCTCCACCCAGTCACGGAAGGCGTGGACCGCGCCGTTGCGCGCGCAGTGGATGAAGTGGATCGGCCGATCGCTGTGTTGCGCCACTTCGAGCATGGCCAGCGCAGGGGTGATACCGACGCCGGCGGTGATCAGCACCAGGGGCTTCCTCCCGGGGCGCAGGATGAAGTCGCCGGCCGGCGCGAACAGTTCGATACGGTCGCCTTCGCCGACGCGATCGTGGAGGAAGTTGGAAACCTTGCCGCCTGGCTCGCGTTTGACACTGATGCGGTAGGAGCGGCCGTTGGCGGCTGCGGAGAGGGAGTAGTTGCGGCGTGCCTCCTCGCCATCGATGTCCAGGCGCAGGCCGATGAACTGGCCGGGGGCGAAGTCAAGCACCGCGCCGCCATCTTCAGGCACCAGGTGGAAGGAGGTGATCTCCTCGCTTTCCGCGACCTTGCGCTCGACGATGAAGCCACGTGCGCCGCGCCAGCCGCCGGGGGCCTCGGCACTGGCGGCGTAGACCTCCTCTTCCGAGCCGATCAGCAGGCCAGCCAGCAGCTCATAGGCCTGGGCCCAGGCGTCGATGACCTCGTCCGTTGCGATGTCCTCGCCCAGGACCTCGCGGATGGAGCGCAGCAGGCAGTCCCCCACGATCGGGTAGTGCTCGGGAAGGATCTGCAAGGCGACGTGCTTGGCGACGATGCGGCTGACCAGCGGGCCCAGGACCTCGAGCTGGTCGATGTGGCGGGCGTACATCAGCACGCCGTTGGCGAGGGCGCGGGCCTGGTCGCCGCTGGCCTGGTGGGCCTGGTTGAACAGCGGGCGGACCTGCGGGTACTCGGTGAGCATCATCTTGTAGAAATGGGTGGTCAGGGCTTCGCCGCCCGTCTCCAGCAGGGGGACGGTGGACTTGACGATGGCACGCACTTGGCTGGACAGCATGGTTGGACTCCGTTTTCTAGGTGGCCTGGATCTCGTCCTGGGTATTTCATTTCTCGTGCCACATTTTTATTTCTTATAAATCAGTAACTTATTAGTTAAAGAGTTTTTCTGACTACAATCCTATCCGAGTCAATCCGACATCAAGAAGTCAATATGACAACTCCCTCTTTGCTGCAGACGCTCATCCCGCTGGTCACTGACCTGTCCCGCGATCTACCGGAGCCGGAGCGCTATCGCCGCCTTCTCGGCGCGCTGCGGGATCTGCTGCCATGCGACGCGACCGCGCTGCTGCGACTGGAAGGCGAGCAACTGGTACCCCTTGCGGTGGACGGCTTGAGCGCGGACACCTTGGGGCGGCGCTTCAAGGTCAGCGAGCACCCACGCCTACGGGCACTCCTGGAGAATCGCGGACCGACGCGCTTCCCTGCCGACTGCGATCTGCCCGACCCGTATGACGGCCTGGTGGATGGGCATCTTGAGCACCTGGAAGTGCACGACTGCCTGGGCTGCCCGCTGTTCCTCGATGATCGCCCCTGGGGCCTGCTGACGCTGGACGCGCTGAACCCGGCGCGCTTCTCCAGCGAGGACCTGCAGACCCTGGAGAACTTCGCCGTACTGGCGGCGGCGACGGTGAAGGCCGCCGAGCGCATGCATGGCCTGGAGCGCCTGGCGGCGGATGAACAGCAGCGTGCGGAGGTCTATCGCCAGGCCGCCGGGCAGGCGCGGCCGCAGGAAATGATCGGCCAGAGTGCCGCACACAAGGCGCTGGTGGAAGAGATCGCCGTGGTCGGTGGCAGCGAGCTGACGGTGCTGATCAGCGGTGAGACGGGCGTTGGCAAGGAGCTGGTGGCCCAGGCGATCCATGCCAGGTCTCCTCGCAGCAACCAACCACTCATCAGCCTCAACTGCGCGGCACTGCCGGATACCCTGGTGGAGAGCGAGCTGTTCGGCCATGTGCGTGGCGCCTTCTCCGGCGCCGTGGGTGACAGGCGTGGCAAGTTCGAGCTGGCCGATGGCGGCAGCCTGTTCCTGGATGAAGTGGGCGAGCTGCCTCTGGCGATCCAGGCCAAGCTGCTGCGGGTATTGCAGAGCGGCCAGTTGCAACGGGTGGGATCGGATCGGGAGCATCGGGTCAATGTTCGGGTGATCGCCGCCACCAACCGGGACCTGGCCGAGGAGGTGCGCCATGGCCGCTTCCGCGCCGACCTCTATCACCGTCTCAGCGTCTATCCCATGCGCGTGCCGCCATTGCGCGATCGGGGCCGCGATGTACTGCTGCTTGCGGGCTATTTCCTCGAGAACAACCGTGCCCAGCTGGGGCTGCGCAGCCTGAGGCTGAGCCAGGATGCGCAAGCCGCCCTCCTCGGCTACGACTGGCCCGGGAACGTGCGTGAGCTGGAACACCTGATCGGACGGGCCGGGCTCAAGGCAAGGGTGGCGCAGCCGGATAGGCCAAGGATCCTGACCCTGACGGCGGCAGACCTGGCTTTACCGCGAGCAGGGGCCCACGTTCAGGCGGATGAGGCGATCGAGGAAGAGCAGCCAGTCTCGATCGGCGATCTGCGTACGGCAGTGGATCATTATCAACAGCGCCTGGTGACCGCGGCACTGGAACGCAATGAGGGCAACTGGGCGGCAGCGGCCAGGGAGCTGGGGCTGGATCGCGCCAACCTGCTGCGACTGGCCAAACGCCTGGGCATCAAGTGACAGGGCGGCTCGTCCGGTCAGCGGTAAAGGGCGGGGGGAACTGATAAACTCCCGCCCCTTCCAGGCCGGTACCGGGCCGTCATCTTCAGAGCGTCATTCGTGGAACTGTTCAAGGAATTCATCTTCGAGGCGGCTCACCGCCTCCCCCATGTCCCCGCCGGCCACAAGTGCGGGCGACTGCACGGCCACTCCTTCCGCGTCGCCATCTACATCGAAGGCGAAGTCGATCCCTATACCGGCTGGATACGCGATTTCTCGGAGATCAAGGCGATCTTCAAGCCGCTCTATGAGCAGCTCGATCACAACTACCTGAACGACATCCCTGGGTTGGAGAACCCCACCAGCGAAGTGCTCGCCAAGTGGATCTGGCAACAGCTCAAGCCGCTGCTTCCGGAGCTCTCCCGGGTGCGCATCCATGAGACCTGCACCAGTGGCTGCGAGTATCGGGGCGACTGACTCTTCTGCTGCATAAATGCAAAAGGCCACCCGAGGGTGGCCTTTTTGTTGCGCGCAGTTCCTGTCGATCACACTGGCTATACAGCCTGGACGTAGCCCGGACTTCAGTTCGGGGGCTGCTCCAAGGTTAACCATGTGGGTCCATTGAAATAGCAGCCCTACGGTCTGCCTGGCGACTGAAGTCGCCCCTACAGCCCGCCCTGGCGAGCCGTTGCCGGTGCACCTGGCTGGATCAAGGGTTGTTCCAAGCCAGCGCCGCAGACACCTCACATCGCCCGGCCTATTTTTCTTAGGCGCAAAGTCAAACCCCCGACCTTCTTGCGAAGATCGGGGGTTTGGTATAGGTGCTTGACGATGACCTACTCTCACATGGAGAAACTCCACACTACCATCGGCGATGCATCGTTTCACTACTGAGTTCGGGATGGGATCAGGTGGTTCCAACGCTCTATGGTCGTCAAGCAATTCGGTTGGGGTATCGTCTAGGACGCGACCCCGAATGGGTATGTGATAAGGCTTTGCAAGTTCTGGCCAATTTTCGGCTAAGTCGACTTCACCTTATAACAACAATCGTCAGATTGTTTGGGTGTTATATGGTCAAGCCTCACGGGCAATTAGTATTGGTTAGCTCAACGCCTCACAGCGCTTACACACCCAACCTATCAACGTCGTAGTCTTCGACGGCCCTTTAGGGGATTCAAGATCCCAGTGAGATCTCATCTTGAGGCGAGTTTCCCGCTTAGATGCTTTCAGCGGTTATCTCTTCCGAACGTAGCTACCCGGCAATGCCACTGGCGTGACAACCGGAACACCAGAGGTTCGTCCACTCCGGTCCTCTCGTACTAGGAGCAGCCCCTCTCAAATCTCAAACGTCCACGGCAGATAGGGACCGAACTGTCTCACGACGTTCTAAACCCAGCTCGCGTACCACTTTAAATGGCGAACAGCCATACCCTTGGGACCGGCTTCAGCCCCAGGATGTGATGAGCCGACATCGAGGTGCCAAACACCGCCGTCGATATGAACTCTTGGGCGGTATCAGCCTGTTATCCCCGGAGTACCTTTTATCCGTTGAGCGATGGCCCTTCCATACAGAACCACCGGATCACTAAGACCTACTTTCGTACCTGCTCGACGTGTCTGTCTCGCAGTCAAGCGCGCTTTTGCCTTTATACTCTACGACCGATTTCCGACCGGTCTGAGCGCACCTTCGTACTCCTCCGTTACTCTTTAGGAGGAGACCGCCCCAGTCAAACTGCCCACCATACACTGTCCTCGATCCGGATGACGGACCAGAGTTAGAACCTCAAGCATGCCAGGGTGGTATTTCAAGGATGGCTCCACGCAGACTGGCGTCCACGCTTCAAAGCCTCCCACCTATCCTACACAAGCAGGCTCAAAGTCCAGTGCAAAGCTACAGTAAAGGTTCACGGGGTCTTTCCGTCTAGCCGCGGATACACTGCATCTTCACAGCGATTTCAATTTCACTGAGTCTCGGGTGGAGACAGCGCCGCCATCGTTACGCCATTCGTGCAGGTCGGAACTTACCCGACAAGGAATTTCGCTACCTTAGGACCGTTATAGTTACGGCCGCCGTTTACCGGGGCTTCGATCAAGAGCTTCGCTTGCGCTAACCCCATCAATTAACCTTCCGGCACCGGGCAGGCGTCACACCCTATACGTCCACTTTCGTGTTTGCAGAGTGCTGTGTTTTTAATAAACAGTCGCAGCGGCCTGGTATCTTCGACCGGCATGGGCTTACGGAGCAAGTCCTTCACCCTCACCGGCGCACCTTCTCCCGAAGTTACGGTGCCATTTTGCCTAGTTCCTTCACCCGAGTTCTCTCAAGCGCCTTGGTATTCTCTACCCAACCACCTGTGTCGGTTTGGGGTACGGTTCCTAGTTACCTGAAGCTTAGAAGCTTTTCCTGGAAGCATGGCATCAACCACTTCATCGTCTAAAAGACGACTCGTCATCAGCTCTCAGCATTAAGCGCCCGGATTTACCTAAGCACTCTGCCTACCACCTTAAACTTGGACAACCAACGCCAAGCTGGCCTAGCCTTCTCCGTCCCTCCATCGCAGTAACTAGAAGTACAGGAATATTAACCTGTTTCCCATCGACTACGCTCTTCAGCCTCGCCTTAGGGACCGACTAACCCTGCGTCGATTAACGTTGCGCAGGAACCCTTGGTCTTTCGGCGTGCGAGTTTTTCACTCGCATTGTCGTTACTCATGTCAGCATTCGCACTTCTGATACCTCCAGCAAGCTTCTCAACTCACCTTCACAGGCTTACAGAACGCTCCTCTACCGCATCACTTACGTGATACCCGTAGCTTCGGTGTATGGTTTGAGCCCCGTTACATCTTCCGCGCAGGCCGACTCGACTAGTGAGCTATTACGCTTTCTTTAAAGGGTGGCTGCTTCTAAGCCAACCTCCTAGCTGTCTAAGCCTTCCCACATCGTTTCCCACTTAACCATAACTTTGGGACCTTAGCTGACGGTCTGGGTTGTTTCCCTTTTCACGACGGACGTTAGCACCCGCCGTGTGTCTCCCATGCTCGGCACTTGTAGGTATTCGGAGTTTGCATCGGTTTGGTAAGTCGGGATGACCCCCTAGCCGAAACAGTGCTCTACCCCCTACAGTGATACATGAGGCGCTACCTAAATAGCTTTCGAGGAGAACCAGCTATCTCCGAGCTTGATTAGCCTTTCACTCCGATCCACAGGTCATCCGCTAACTTTTCAACGGTAGTCGGTTCGGTCCTCCAGTCAGTGTTACCTAACCTTCAACCTGCCCATGGATAGATCGCCCGGTTTCGGGTCTATTCCCAGCGACTAGACGCCCTATTAAGACTCGCTTTCGCTACGCCTCCCCTATTCGGTTAAGCTCGCCACTGAAAATAAGTCGCTGACCCATTATACAAAAGGTACGCAGTCACCCAACAAAGTGGGCTCCCACTGCTTGTACGCATACGGTTTCAGGTTCTATTTCACTCCCCTCTCCGGGGTTCTTTTCGCCTTTCCCTCACGGTACTGGTTCACTATCGGTCAGTCAGTAGTATTTAGCCTTGGAGGATGGTCCCCCCATATTCAGACAAAGTTTCTCGTGCTCCGTCCTACTCGATTTCACTTCTA